>CBDEVQ010000054.1:0-16435 GCA_965243605.1 Flavobacteriales bacterium | reverse complement strand
TTGTTGCGTTATAGCTTCATTACCTTCCCAAACTACATTAGATAAAGGATTAAAAATGCTCATAGGATCACCGCTAACGGAAGAAATAACCCACTGCAAAGTAGCTATAGAGCTAGAAGAACCCAAAGCAGGTTCAGAGATGCTAGTGAATTGTTGAATAACATCAAAGCCTCCGTTAAATATACTAGAAGGTTTTGGTTCAAATACTATTTCTCTTAAACCTAACTGAGTAACTACCAATGGGTTAGGGGTAACACTAGACCCAATATCTCCGCTGTATGTGAATGTCCATGTTTTAGTAGATACTGTTGCTGGAAATTCTACCAATTGTTGTTGATATCCAGAAGCATCCATAGTTACATTAGTAGCTACGTTTAAAGTGGTTGTACCGTCTGTCGCTGTAATGCTATACACAGCTCCTTCAATACCAAAAATTTCTAAAGCTCTAGTTTCTCCTAGTTGAGGAACGAACCACCCAGTATAAGGTATTGCAGTAATTTCTACTGCTTGAGTAAATATAGCCTTAGCAGCTACTTGAAAAGATATAGAATCCCCGGAGACATTTTGCAACGGGTAAATATAACTTACATTATAAGAAATATTAGTTAAATTATTATTTGAATCATACGTAGGAGTTTGAGCAATCGTATAATTTGATTGGTTACCTGTAACAATGTTTGCTGTAGGAGCTTCTAAGTAATAGCCAGTGTCTGCATTATATGTTCTTACAAATAAGCTTTCAATTTCTTGATATACACCTGAATTAGAATAAGGTGTATTTGTTTCAGAGCCATTACCATTAATATTACTAGTAACGGTTGCGTTTATAGTTCCTGCTATAGTAATTAAATTTACATCAGCATCTCCTATAACACATAAGTTTATAGTGTAATTATTGGACGGCATGACAAAATTAGTCACAAATGTTACTGTACATAACACATTTAATCCATCTTGAGTAAACACCACAGAAAGAACTAAGGGATCTGAGAAAGAGGGATCCATAGAAAAATTAGATGCAGTAGCATTATACCCAGAATTAGGTACTATTGTAATAACTGCTGTAGGATGCAGACCTGATATGATTGCATCTTCCGGTATTTCATATACAATATTTGTAAAATTGTAGTTATTATTAGTTACAGGCATGTAATTGTATTTTATGGTTGTATTAAATTTGGTGTACTACAAGTAGTATCTATCTTTACGGTAAGGAAATAATCTTGAGCATCGCTTGAACTGCTTATAGGACTACCTATACCATCTCCCACAACGTCGCAGTCATTAAAGATACTTAAAGGTTTTATATAATTAAAGTATTTACCTTCTTTCTTTTGAAACTCTTTAATTTCCCCTCCTTCTAAATCTGTTTTTACGTAATTCACAAACCATCCAGCTTTTTGTTGCTGAGTAGCTGTAGGTATAATTTGATTAGCATTAACTTCAGCTATAGAATACCATTTAGAATTACTCTCATACTCAACAAGCCTAGATTGTGTACCTGTATAATTTAAAGTACTAAATCCTTTAACCACTTGAGGCATCTCGTTCACAATAGCATTGAATGAGCTAATATATTGTACATTATAAAAATTGTTATATAAAGAATTACTCCCATGTTTCCATAAAAGCCCATTTTTGAAAGTATAATAAATATTATTTAAAGTAATACCAGCTTCTTTTATAAAATCTTTTCTACTTGTCCAACCACCAACACCTTCCATAAAGGATATAGTAGTATTTAAAACAAGTGGACTTGCTGTAGAACAATTATCATTTAATTGATAATCTGCGTCGCTACTTAATTTAGACTGCCAATAAGGAGATAAATTATTTAATGTTAAGTTATATAGATCTTTATCATCATCATAGCTACCAATAGCTGTAGTAGAAGTTCTTAAGTTATCCGCAAAGAAACTACTCATACCGTTAGAAGCTATATTAGTAATTCCATCTCTTGATAATCTTATTACTGCTCCTCTGTTTTTATCTGTAAAATAAGTTCTAAACCCGTAAGACGCAAATGACTCAGGATTTTTAGATATACCAAATTCCCCTGCGTAAGGAACAGCTTGTCCTAATACATTGCTGTTAGACGTTACGTTTGCGTTGCCGTCGGCGTTGTATAAAGCATCCTTATTAGCTAATATTCTTAAACACTTATCTTCACATAAAGATATTAAATCGGTGTCTCTAGAGTGAAGTTTTTGTATTGTGCCATAAATAGGATTTAAATCTTTTGTTATAGGTAATGCTTGTATGAATTGATTTAATCTATTTATACCTGACGTAGAGTTATATATTTGTGAAAATATCATTCCATTACCACGTCTTTCAGCTGCATATGGCTCATCAAGTACGGTAGATATTTTAGGTCCTTTATCTATAGTAACTGCGTTATAGTCATCTCTAATTCTATTAGACTCTACCCCATTACCAAAAGCAAATACATTAAACCAATCAATAATTTTTGTATTGTTATAGTCTGCTATATTAAAAGAACTAGAAGCTTCATAGTAAAAATCCAAATCAGCACCTTCTTTAGGTTCTGTTTCAAATATTGCAGGATTATTAGTACTTAAAGTTTTGTTACCGTCTTTTTGTATCTTTTCTAAAATTTGTATTTGAGTTATAGGATTTGACCCTAATCTGTTCGTAAATAAGTCTTGATCAGAGTAAGGCTCTTCTAACTCAATGTTCCATTGATTTCTACCGTTACTAAAGTTACCGTAATTACTATTAGTACGGTTCATACCTCTCCTTTTAAATTGTCGAGTGGTAGCTTTTATTACATAAGGTTTACCAAAAATCCCTGAAGCGTCTGCAAATCTAATAATAGTACCAATCTTATCAATGTCAGCCATAGATCCTCCTAGCCACTTTGAAGGGTCGTTTCTATCGTCTCGTTGAAGACCGTGAACCATAACTGTAAACTTAGTATTATCTGAGCATTCACCTGGATATTTCCAAGGACAATTACCTCCGTGAGGTTTTCTATTTCTTACTAGACCGCTTGTACTACCTTTGTCATACCAAACAGCATCTTGAGAGCTGTCATTATTACCTTGATTTTTTTGTGGCAATACGTCAAAAGAATTTTTTATTGCATAATCTGTTTCTTGTATAGGGAAAGTGTCAATTATATTAGTATCAAAACCGTAATCTCTATTTATTTTTACAAAAAATCTACCAGCAAATTCAGGCAAGTCTTGTGACTCTTCTTCAAATAAAGTTATTGTTATTTTGTCTCCCTCTCCTAATTCATTCAACCAAAAAGCTTCATTACCTAAAGGTTCATCTAATTGTACAGAGTATTCATCACCTGTGCCTGTTGGGCCACCTGATGCAATCTTATATATTTTTGTTGAGAAATTGCTTGTGGATATTCTTAATGATGAATTTGAATTAAATCCGTCTCTAAAGTTAGGATTACTATCTGTACTAGGTCCATCAAATTTAAAAAATATACTGTCAAGCTGAGGTTGAGAATTGTTTAAAATTTCACATTCTGATCTACCTATTGATTTATTATTAATTTTAATAAAACTAGGGGCTTCGTTCTCTATTGCTAATACCTTATACTTGTATAATGCATCTACAGCTTTAGAAGAAGCGTGTTGCTTTTTTAGTATTAAGTAAGTTTCTTCATCTACTTTGTTTCTTTCCGAAGACGGAAAAGATAGCCATACATTGCCATCGTCTGCGTTGTAATATCTATCTAAAGCTATATTGTAGTATTCTGTAGTTCCTTCTTTTATAAATACTTTATAAGAGGAAGCCCATGTTGGAGCGTCACCAGTAGGTGTAATACTTAGTTTGTTTACTGAATTTGAATTCTGTATAGGAAAAGTAACAGCCGCTGTCTTATTAGTAAACACAGGTGTTTCTCTTCCGTAATTATCTTTGAATACAATACCAGCTTGATATGTTCTTAAAGATTTAACAGAGGCTATTGGTAAATTTACAGTGGAGTCATCGTCAGAATTAGGATGAGGTTGACTAAAGGCTGCAGTATTTAAAGATACACCGCTTACATCATAATTCTGTAAGTAATTACCATACACTAATCTATTACCAGTTATTTCTTGAGATTTTGCTGCTCTAGGCACATTATCCCAAGGCCTTAATATTTGATTTGATTCTACAACTCCACCAAGAATTTCGTTTTCAATTTCAAAAGAAGTAGTTAGTACTCCATTAACAGTGTAATCTGCTCTTTTTAATGTCTCAACGGTATATACTGCTTGACTATTAGATTCTTTATATAATAAATCAACTTCGCTAACCTCTTCAGATCCCCAAGTAATGTTTTCGATTATAAGTTTTCTAAGATTGTTTACCATACCGGTATTATGACCGTCAGAAGAAAGATATTCAAATTCACTTCCTAAAAAAGCAACTTCTGTAAATGGTGAAAAGCAAGAGTATTCGTTATCTATGTATTTCCATCTATATGCAAATCTTGGAAAAACATATTCAAATAACGGTTCTTTTTCTACAAGTAAGCAATCCCATACTACAGGACTTGCAAATACTTGTATTTCGTTTGTTATTGATAATATTTTTATAGTTACAGTAGTATTGTTTACTGACACTATTAAAGCTCTTAAATTATAATTAAATACTTCATTGTACTCATTAGTATATGATCCTGATAGTATAATTATTGAATTAGGTTCTTGTGACCAAGCCGGAGCTAGCTGACTTATAACTATTTCGTTTGTGCCATCGTAATTTGCAGGTAAATTACTATCTGCATAATAATTAGGATCTAATGCAACATTATCAGACCATTGACCAAATGTAGGTAATGATTCTGTATCCCCAGGAGCAGCTGGAACATCAGGAACATATGTAAAGTTCTCTAAAGTGCCAGTCGAACCACTTGCCGTATATGTTGTAGATACAGGTGTTGTTCCTGTACCAGGTTCGTTGGCTCCAAACAATGAAGGAGACATGTTTAGCCCTAAAGATGTAACAGGGGATTTTTTAATTACAGTAACATCTGCTTCTGTAAAATCTGGTTGCCCAGTTAAATTGTTTGAATATGTATTTTGAGAGGGTATCCATAAAGGTATTTTTGTTTGAGTAACAAAATCTACAGATCCAGTTTTAAATTTGTCAACATTAATCTTCTTTGGTTCTGTTTGATCATCAGTCCAAAATAGTAATCCATCGATTATATTAATACCAGTTATACGGTAACCTGTTGAGAATTTTAATATGTCTTGCGTATCAACTAGTATAGGAGATACTGTATTTGAAGTTTGATCATATTCAGCAATTGCACTTGTAGTATCACTTGCAATAAACCAGTATATTTTTTCATTAGCATCATCTCTATACGTACCTATGCATTCCGCATTAGGTAAGTCGTCTATATAGTTTGTTGTCCATGCAGGATTTTTACCACTTGCTACTTGAAGACGAAGCTCTGTATTACCTTGTATGTTTTGCAAAGCCCCAACATCGCTAGCATCGGAATTAGCTAAATCTAAATTTAAAGCATCTCTATATTCTCCATTCGGAACTAAACGTTCGTCTAGGTCTTTGTTCATTTTCCCTGATTGGAAAACTCTAACAAACTCTGCCATATACTAGTGTTTTATAATCTTAGATTTGTTACGCATAACTTGCGTAATTTCTTCGATCTTAATGTTAGATAATCTTAATTTTGCATTTCTCTTCGCTGCCGACCGTTCTTTTTTAAATCTAGATACTAAATATTCAGGAGTGTTGGCTCTTGTAGATAATATTGCGTAAGCTATATACTTATATAAAGCTTCTTCAGCAAATTTATGAACAGTCATATCTTCGTCGGAACAACCAATACCGTCTGATATATATTTTAAAGTTACTATTTTATTTACAAATGAAGAATCAAAAAATATAATACCCTGTAATTGATCAATGTAAAACACTCCATTAACTTGTGCTTGCTGAGGAGATATTCCGTACCTTCTCCCATAGTCATTTAAAAATGTTAGATTAGTAGGTATTACATCTCTTTCATTTTGACCTGGTTGTATGGGTGATTGAAATTTTTTCTGTGTTTCTGAGGATTGAGCTGAGATAACTTCTTGGTCTTGTTCATCAAATAAATACTCGTAGTTGTTGTCTTGAAGTATTGGAAATGGATTGCTTGTATTAATAGCAGGATACACTACCCGCTCAATTCCATTTGAATCTGTCCATGTAATCTTTACGTAATTAACATAATCCTTTGGTAGTACAAAATTTAAATTAGGTCCAATTTCAATTTCTTGACTCTTAACCGAAGGAAGTATATCAAAGCTAAATTCTTGAACCCCACGCTGTGCATGGAATGCTACATCTGTTCTTTTTACTTTAGGTATAATTTTCTCTTCACCTACATATGATATAATAAAATTATTTATAATATCTTTTATACTAGTAAATTGATAATTACCATAGTCCTCATCCCAACTATTCCAAATACCATCGGGACCTAAATAATATTGTTCATCTGTTTGTAAAGGTAAGGCCATATGTTATGCTTTTTCTTGTTGAATAGTTTCTTGTTCTTCTTGATTCATAACTTGGTATAAGTTTAAATCTTTTATTAATATACCTGCTAACTCTAATATTTTTATAACTAAGTCAGCTTCATCTGCTGGGTGTAATTCAAAGTTTACGGAGTTGTTTGCATCGTATAATGGTTCATTAAATACAATTTGATATGCCCATTTTACTGTAGCAGGTTTCTTTATATATTGATAATCCACTAAAGCAACATCTGTAACCTCTGAATTTGCATATACTTTAATACCGCTTGTATTTGAAATAAATACAGGACGAGTGTTTGTAGGTTTTGTTAAAGGTGAAGAATTAATATATAAAAACTCATTAGCATTAATACGCTCTGCTTCTATTTGTTCTGTTGAAGCTACACCGAATGAGTTTGTAGTAGTGTTTTTATAAACAATAGATCCTAACCTATATAAATTACTAGGTGCAATAAAATAATTGCCTACCCTAGTTGGAGCGGCTATTGTTTCAAATATGTTAATTTTTTCATTAAGCAAGGTTACCATGTCTGAATATTCTGTGCTGTTTCCAGGCACTCTGCCAAACTGGTTTATGTCATAAAAGTATTGTTCAAATAAATCTTGCTGTGCTTGATTTGCAAATAAGTTAAATTCTTGAGCAGTTACATAACCTCTTTGTTCTTTATTAAGTACACCAAGTACTCTTTGATAAACAGTATTTACGCTTATTGCCATTGTTGTATTTTTTTTATTGTTATAATAGTTAGGCTACGATTACAGCAGCCTAACTACTATAAGGTAACTTATTTAAGTTTCTTTAATATTGCTTTGTAAACTTCCATACCTTCATCAGTCTTGAAATAAGCTGCTAATGCAGAATAAGGATGTTCATCAAAAGGTATTGTCATTAATTTTCTGCCACCTGTACCATATGTAAAAGTACGTTGGTCAGAAGATAAACTTAATATACCTGCTTCTACAGCTTTAGCTCCCGTATTTCTTAATTGAATATGGTCATCATCTGCTAGCTCTAAAAACAATACTGGATTTCTTTTAGCAAATATCATTAGATCTCTTTTTAATTCATTAGATGAAAGTTGTGTAACTTTTTCTCCAAATTCAGATCTTAAAATTGCTTCTGCATGCTCAACATCTAAATTTTTAGCTGCTGTTAATGCTTCCAGTTCTAATTCAATCCAGTCAATTTGATTTACAGAGTCTTGCTCTTTGTTAAGTTCTTTGTAAACTTTGTCTTTAAGTGGATGATATAATGATAATAATTTTTGTAATGCAACTTGTTCTTTGGGAACTGTTATTGTTCCATTTTTCATAACTATTCTACCTAAAGTTGCTTCTCCTTTTTGTTCATCTGCAAAAGGTGTTTTTTGATTGGTAGCGTATCTAAGCTCTCTTTGATATCCAGATTCTTTATCAAAATATAATAAAGGCTTGTTTCTTGAATGCTTAGAAGGTATTGTAAAAATTAATGGAGACTTACCCGTTATTAAAAAGTACGTTCTGTCTTTGTATTCCCATTGTGGTTTTGCAGTCACTTTTGGTACTGCTTTTACTTGAGGAGCAACCTCAACTTGCTTTGCTGTAGCTTGTTTTGCCATGATATAATATGATTAAATAATTTTATAAGAGTAATAGTTACCCCTGTCAATGCAACAGGGGTAAAAATTACATTAATTTACTATGCTGCTATCTTCTTGAATAATACGAAGTTATTAGCCGCTTGTACACATAAACATCTTTCTGATAAGAAGTGAACGTTCATTGCATCCTCGTCGCTTGTAAAGTTTCCACCAACAGATCCAGTGATCCAAGATTTCATCTTTCTATCATCCGCTTCAGAAGCTCTGTAACGTACGTGTAAGAATGGTCTTGAAATGTTCTGTCCTAATTGCTGATCGTAAACTGTAGAAGTTCCTGCTGGTACTAATACACCTTCAATATCTCCAACTAATCCACGAGTAGTAGCGTCGTTTAAGTATTTCCAGTCAGTCTTATAGAAATCGTAAGAACCTCTTCTGAATCCAGAGAACCCTAAGTTCAATGCCATTTCAGAGCTGTTATTAAATACTCCATAAGAAGATCCTGTTGCGTAAGCTGAATTTACAGATGCTAACATATTATCTAGTCCTAAAGAAGCCGATCTGTTTAAGAACATCATGTTCTCTTCAATAGATCCTTGCTTGTCTAGTTCTTGTAATATTACGTCAAAGTCGTGCAAGTCCATCAGCACCACCAAAATCTTGATCTGAATAAACTAAGCCTCTTTCTTCTAGAGCTGAGAATAATCCGTCAGAACCAGTAAGTTGAGTTCCTGCTGCAGTTCCAAAGTCAGCTGGCGTAATTGGTGCCGCTGCTTTTTCAGCTTCTAACATACTCATTTCTAATTGGTCTTCAAAACGAATTCTAGCTTCGTGCTCAGATTTTAAGTACCATAAGTACCCAGAAGTTCCAGCTTCAGTAGTTACTTCAACCCATCCAATTTGAGCAGTATCAGAACCGTTCACATTGTATTTATCTCTTAAGATAATTGGTTTGTTACTGAATTGCTCGAAAGATGCGTCAACAGAAGTTCCTGCGTTAGAAGTTCCTTTTGCATATTCAGAACCGTATACAAATACCTTAGCTGCTGCGTGAACAGTAATAGGTCCTTGATATCCAGCTACAGTTAATGTAACAACACCTGCTACTGGTGCAGATACTGCAGATACATAAGCTTTCTCTACAACTAAACCGTTTGCTGAAGCAATAACGATAGTAGCACCTGGGCCAATAACGTTTTGAGAAGCTCCTGCTGCGTTAGCTGGAATAACAACTGTAGTAGCTGTAGTTTCTACAGGGTCGTAAGCTGCGTGTAATCTACCTTGCTCAGACCAAACTACTTGGTCAGAAGCCATAGGCATCTCTGCACCTACCATACGTAAAAATCCAGAGATAGTACGATTACCGTATCTTTCTACTTCTTTCTCATATACTTCTGGTAAGAATTGTTGTGTAAAATCCATGTCTGATAAAGACAGGTAGTTGTCGTTAAACAACGTTTGTGTAGGTCGTGGAGTTAAGTGAGCCAATGCTCCAGCACTCCCCGTAAATGATCCTAATGCCATAATTTTTAATTTTTAAATTTGTTATTTTCTAGTTTTAATCCCAAACTTAGAAGCTTTAGTAGATCCAATTGATTTAAATGACATACCGGAAGTGTTTTTGATTTCTTCATGAACCCCCCTTGGATCCATATCAATGTTCTTCGCTTTCTGTACACTTGCTTTCATAGCGTCGGTTTTACCCTGCTCATAAAAGTGATTAGCAATTGCATCTGCATTCATAGCTGTAAATAAAGACTTGTGATATCCAGCGGCGTCATTCATTTCATTTTTATCGTTCAAGAACTTCTTGACAAAATTATTGATATCGCCCTGCGTGTCTTTAACCTGATCTGCATTTTTAACTTTGTAGCGGAATTTCTTTTCTCCAACATTGAAATCAAAACCTTTGAAATCATCAGAAAAAAGCTTTTCTGTTCTACTCTTAAATACAGATACTTGGCTTTCAGTTATTTTACTAGCTTCCTCGTTTTCTTTTTTATAACGATTGAAAAAGTCAACCGCTTTTTTTGTTTCTGGATCCATTCTTGACCCAGCTTTTATTTCTTCGTAATATTTAGATTTTAAACCGTCTAAATGCTTTTTAGCTTTTGCAAGCTCTTCTTTTCTTGCTAATTTTTTTCTACGAATATCTCTATCTTCATCAACCTCTTCATCGTATGAAAAGTTATCTTGCATTATAAAATCAATCTCTTCCCTATCTAAATGAGGTTTTGTTGTTTCATAAAACTCTCTTAGTAATTGTGTTTCGTTTAATGAAGCATAATCAGTATTAAGCTTTACATAATCTTGTAAACTCCCTCCTGTTTCATTCATAAAATCCACAACTTTTTGAATATTTTCAGGAAGATCAACACCGTTATCTACTTTATTGTCGATAGCTTCGTCGAGTTCTTCCTCAAGATTCTCGATAGCTTCTTCAACTTGTTCTGCAACCTCTTCGTTAGTTATTTCTTCAAGAACGGGTTCTTCACTTTGAACGGGCTCTTGTTGTTGTGGTACTTCTTCAACCACTTCTTCGCTAACTGAGGTTTGTTGATCAACATCCACTTCATTTGTTTCTTGCTCTGGAATGGCATCGTCTACTGGTTTATTTAATAATCCTAAATCAACCTTAATAACCCCGTCGTCAACCGACACAGGTTTAGGTTCTTCCGTTTTGACTTCCTCAACAACGGGTACTTCTTGTTCTAATTCTTCTGACATGATAAAATATTATATAATTGTTACTATTATTATTACCTAGGGTCTGACGAACCTAAGTTGAATCCACCGCCCATTGTATCAAACCCACTTGATTCGAAATCTTGAGCTGGTAAATTGTTTTGTCTTTGTTGTATTAATTCACTTTGTTGTGTAGCCTGAAGTTTTGTTCTATCGTCCTTTCTATCTTCTTTGTCTACTAGTTCTGACTTACGCCCTTGTACTTCTAATCCTTTAAGCTGCAGGTTCATTTCAAATTCTAATTGCATTAACTCTTTCTTTAAAGTAGCTTCTTGCATTAATTTTTGAGTATCTATTTGTGCTTGAGCGTTTGCTAACTCTATTTTTTGCTGAATCAAAGCTTGTCCTTTTTGAACTTCCGCTTGAGCAGCTACTTGTTGAGCTTGAGCATTTGCTTGAGCCTGTGCTTGTATATTTTGCTGTTGTATTTCTTGATCCTTCTTTTGTTTATCTATCCTTCTTATTTTTAATAATTGGTTAGCTAACTTAAGGTTTTTAATTTCTCTTAAATCAATAGCATCAGATAAATCAATTAATCCACTTTGCACTGCTGCTTGTATATTGTTTTCAAGTACAGCTCTTTCTTCTTCATCTGGTTGCAATTCAATAAATATACCAAAGTCATAAAGATATAAATCTTTCATTTCATCAAGTACAGCTACATTTTGATTACCTATCTTATGTATAAAAGCTTCTTTCGTAGGAGAGTATTCTAATATATCTGAAATTCTTAATGATAAACCTTCACATAAATCTGATGTTAAAAATAAACTTCCATCTAATATGTGTCTAGTTGCTACATTTGAATTCGCAGCAGCCATCTTTTGTACTCCAACTAATGCTCTAGAGTCAGGCGTACTACCATCTCTTGCTTCATTTAGTCCGGTTACGTCACGGATCATTTGCATGTAGTAGTTGTAATTGCCAATTAGTGATTGCATTTTACCGCCTCCAGCTCCTGTAGTTATTTCTTGAATAGGAACTTTACCAGGATTCATATCACCATCTTGAGTAAACGATCTACCAATTACAGAACCTGTTTGAAAAAACATATTAAGCGCTTCTTGCGGATTGTAATTTGTACCATTACCTAAATCAACTTCAGCTAAGCCGTCTGCATCAAGATAAACTCCGTCCGGAACCATTCTTGACATTACCTGTTGTAATTTTAAATGAGTTAATTGAATCATATCTGCAAATCCCGTTATACGACTTACTATAGATTCTATTCTACCTCGATACATTCTAGGAGCAACCATGCTATAATTCATTTTGACCTTAGAGTAATCACTCTTTGGTCTAATCATATTCTTAGCCAGTTCCCATTTAAGCATTCTTCCGCCAACAATTTTTACCCCCTCGTATAATACTTCAAGAGACTTAGATAGCTTTTCAATACCATACTCTTCATATAATTCAGGTGGTGGATTGAATTGATCATCTTTAGGTATTATTTTTGCAGCTCCTGTCGCAGTTTCTTTTACTTTGTATACTTCATTAGTAAAAGTTTTATAATTAAAATACAATACTTGTACTGTATTAGAATCATCTTTATTAACATTACTTATAGATCTATTATAAAATCCATTATTAGTAACCGACTGCCCTGCTATTTCTTTTAACTCTTCATTAGTTAACCAAGGAAATTCTTTTTTAAGCTCATTTAAATGAACTGATCTTACTTCTCCTACATAATATATATCTTCAAAATAAGGAGAATCAGTATATGACCAAACTAAATTAACTGGGTCTACATATTCTACCTTAGCACCTTCTGCTTTAGTAAATACATTTTTAACGGCTCCAATACCTATTGTAGTTAAATCATAATTACATCTTCTTTTTATTAAATCATAATTATTACCATCTAATAAAACTTTAATAGCTTGTTCTTCTGCTATTTCAACTTGCTGTTTATAAGTAAGTTGCATATGTAAATCTAATTCTTCTTTATTCTTAGGTAAAGTTTCAGGGTCGTTTTCAAATAAATTAACTCCAAATTCAGCACTAGCAAACTCATTAAGTTCTTTGGTTTGCATATCTCTAATAAGAGATTCCATATACCTTGTTCTCTTGTCAACCCCATAAGGATCTTGTGAATAGGCTTTTATATCAAATAGCCTATCAGAAATACCATTAACAACTATATCTACAAACTTAGGTATAATAGGTACAGGTTTCCAATCTAAATTTAAATAAGATAAATCACCATTAATAGATAATTCATCTTTATATTTTTGTATAGGCTGTTCGCCTCTTGCATATAATCTTAAATTATGAAATGTAACTTGATTACTTTGAAATCTACTTGAACTTCCTCCATTTGTATTATTGAACCACTCACTTTCTATAGCTCTACCTACCGTAGTACCATAATCCATGGACATCTTCTCCGCATCGCTAGCTACTTGGCTTGGAAAATAACTTGTTATAACTGACTCAGCCATATTTTTATTTTTCTATTAATTTTGATAAACCACCTTGATTGGTGTATTTAGCTATTTTTAAACTTATTGTTTCTTTCTCTACTCGTGGTCTTGGGTGGTATAAATGTCTGTTGCATGCCATTATTGCTAAACCTGAACTTATAGCTGCATCAAACTTGGTTCTTTTATTTATATCAAATCCAGCCCAATCATTTAAAGTAGTATTAAAATACATTGCACCATATTGCCCATCTTCTTTTAAACCTACGTGCTGATCTATATATGTTTCAATAGCAGCCGCATGTGCTTGTTTTATATCTTCACTTGAGTTAGGCATACCACCTATTTCTCTTTCTGTTACAGATAATTTATTCCAAAGCTTATCAGGTCTATTCATAGAGTAACCTCTATATCCTCTTCTTTTAAAATAATATAATAATCTAGGTTTGTTATTCTCTGCTAATATAGGCATACCATAAAATATACAAGCCATTAATACATCTTCAAAAAATATCTCTGCGGTTTGAGGTCTAGCTATATATTCTAAAAAGAAAGTATTAGCCGGAGCGTCTTCTAAACTAAACTTAGTTAATCCGTGTAATGCTCCTTTAGATCCTTGACCGTCTGTTGTTCCTGATATATCATAACTATCACATCCAAAAGCACCCATATGTTGATTCCCTGGGGATTTTAATCCTTTAGATACAATCTGTTTATTTTGTAAATGCTCTCCAGGCACCCAAGATACTAAAAACCTGCCGGAAGGGTTAGGTGTAAACTTTACAGTTGTATCTTTAATACCATTTACCCATTGAAAGCTACCTTTAGTTAATACATTAGTATTGCCTAAATCTTCGTTATAATCTATTTGCTCGTATATTTTAACTAAATTAAATATACTGTTTTTTGTTTCGTCTCTGAAAGCGTGTTCTTCTGATCTTGGGAATTGTCTATAAAACTCATTTAAGGCGTCCTGATCAGACTTTAAACCTTCTGCTTCATTATTCCAGTGTTCTATAACTCCAACCTCTATAACGTCGCCATATGGACCTACAGCTGGTTCTTTTGGTGTATCAAATACTGGGTGACCATACTCATCAATAAAACCTTCATAGTTCCACTCCATTGGAATAAATAAAGAATATAATCCTGAAGCAGTTTGCCCATTTCTATTTCTTTTAGTAACATCTGAGTTATTATATAATTTTTTAAAATTGTCACCTCCTTTGTCAAGTGCATTTGATGTTGAGCCCATCATACACTTACCTATTACTCTACTACCTAATCTAAGGGTGGTTTTCGTGACCCTCCAGTTGTCGAGGATGTTGTTCGGCCTTTCCCATTTCCCCGATTCATCATGGACGAGGAGTTTAAGTTTTTCCCCATCGTAGGCATTATCACCCGTGTTCTTCCAATCGATGGTCGTGTCCAAACCCTCAAGGGCTTCTTGCTTGGATCTATCCTTGGAATCGAGTCGTCTCCTGGTAAGTTTCGAGGCCGGGACCCTGTAGGCAAGCTCGGTCTTCGGACGGTCCATTCCGTCCTGTATTGGTTTAAAGAAGAACGGGTAATTAACAGAGATTGGTACCACCTTGTCAGTGAACATCTTCTTAGCATCTTGTCCAGATTTGGACAATACACCGAACCGTGAATCAGAGGATATTGTTGCAAGATTAACAATTTCAGCTGATGACATGAAAGAAAATCCAGATCGACGGTTCTTAAGGTAGCACATCCCATAGGATCTAGCGTCAGCTTTGCAAGCTTCCCAGAATATAAAGAATAATCTGTTTGATTCCCTAAAGTCTGGCTTCCCAATATCAATTTTGGACCACTGCAAGTACATAAAGTGAGTACCAGTAATGTAAGTATCCACACCTTTATTATTGAACCAATGGCCTTTTTCTCTTTTGTTAAATTGTTCATCTATATAGCTTTCCCATTTTAATTTAAATTTTTCCGGATAGTCTCTCCAATCGAATATGCTGTCAATAGCTTTTAATTCTTTAGGATAATCTTCAGGGATCCATTTATTTTTTGACTTATCAATCCCAGTTGGGGCTTTTGGCAAAGCTATTTTAAGATTATTTATATCATATATTTCACCAATCTGCCCGGTCTTACTTATAACAACAATATCATGCTCTTTATTATATCCATAATTCCACTTTCTAGCTTTGTTAAGCCTTGATATAGTGGTAAGCTTTACAGGTGTTATAACTTTATATAACGTTTGCTCGTACATTATTTAGATCTTTTTTCAGCAAAGCCTCCAAAAGATTTTTCTTCTTTTACCTCTGCAGGTTTTTCATCAATAATATCTTGCTCTAGTTGTATTCTAGTTAATATCTCAAAGGCATCGAATATAGCTAGCTTTTTAGTAGCCGCTGCGTTCTTTAATCTATCCGCTGTTATATCATCACCAGAATCAACTATAGCTTCTTTAGCTACTTTAATTAATTCTTCAACAGCCCTATGTCCAGCTTGGATTATATTCTTCTTCGTTTCCTTGATATTCATATTTGATTGTGATTGAATTTGTGGGTACTCTATAAATTCTGTCATTACCAATAACAAATTCATATTCTGCCCCGGGCCTAAACCCTATTAGATCGCCGTTTTTTAATCCTTTAAGATCAGGATCTTTGAAGTATAAAACTCCCACACCTTCTTTTTCTTTATCTAAAGAAAATGCTTTAGTTTCTTTTATAGGTTTAACGAAATTAAATCCTTTACAGCTTTGCCAGTTACTTTTTCTTTTATAAGCATAAACCTGATCTTCGGTTGCAAAGTATATATTATCTTTGTAGTAAGATCTACTATTTTTTTCGTCCCCTCTGATGTCTCTAAACCGTCTAAATACATTATGATGTACAATAATTTCATCACCTTTTTTAATCTCAGTATCTGCTAATTTAGGTACTGCTATAACTTTGGCTATTCTATTTGAATAGTTGTGATTTTGTAATTCTGTATTTAAAAGTAATTCATTACCTTCAATATTCTTAGTGTTATTATATCTTTCGCCGACTGGCTCTATAATAAAATTAATTAAAGACTTCATTAATATTGCAGATCATATTCAACTGCAATTGCCATGTTTTTATTAAAATCTTTCCATGGCATTATTTCGTTATTCTTTTCTATATATATTGAG
>CBDEVQ010000053.1:0-32788 GCA_965243605.1 Flavobacteriales bacterium | reverse complement strand
TAGATTAGGAATTCAATTTCCAGAAGAAACAAGAGAGTTTATGAAAAACACTCATCAATCAGGTGCTAATAATATTAGAAAAGGCAAATGGCATTGTTTCGATATACCGTTTAATATGGTTTGTGGAGATATGGAGACAGCAAAGAGGATTTTCAATTCTGTGAAAGATAAATCAGATCAATGCAGAGAGGTATTACGGTTTTCTGTAGCAGGAAATGTTTAAACAATTAAAATACGAAAATATGGAAGTAGTAGATTTTGGAACAATGTTATTTCATGACATAAATCCACAAGACAATCCTGCATACGGGAAAGATGATTGTATTATGATAGTCAAGAATACTCAAAGGCAAAATTGGTTTTCAGTTCTCAGAATAGAGGCTGTAGAGAATGCGATGGAAGATGAATCTGTAACAACTATTTGTGAGTGTCATAGGCATGAGAATACTGTTGTAATTGCTGAATTATTCGCAAGTAAACAAGAATAAAGATGAAGCTATACAAAATTATCACAGTTGGAAGTATTATAGAAGGAAAAAAAGAGTCTTACATGGTGGCGAATAGTTACGCAGAAGTTGAGAAAGAATTTCCAAAAGCCCAGAGTATTGAATTTATAACTAAAGAGGTTGTGATATCTAAATCAGAAGTATAACAAAGAAGCCTTTCGGAAGCTAAGAAACTAAACCGAAAGGCGACTTTTAAAATTGCATTACAAAGGTATGGAAAAAGAAATAACAGTAAAACATACAGAATTAACAGTTCATGAATTATCAATAAAAGTTGGAGATTTTTTAATTGGTAGTCATCATTATGCTGAATTATTTGAAATTTTATCTATTACTGAAAAAGATGAAATTATAAGAGTTGAATGTTTAAATCGTCATAATAATGAACGAGAAAGAAGTCTTTCAATTTCAGATATAAAACAATACTATAAAGTATTATCAGGTGTTGAGTTCGAAGAAATAGAACAATATTCAAATGATATTATTAATGGAGATATAGATTTTGATAGCTTAATTGATAACAAGGCTACTAATAAATTTGAAGTTCTTACTAACAACCAACATTTGTATGAAAAATCATTAATAGACGCAAAACAATTAAATACTAAGCTTCTAGCTATAAGAAATTCGGTTAAAGCTAAAACTGAAAAAATGCGAGCTAGTTTAGATTTAGTTATAAGAGAACAAAATAAGTTAATTAGACGGTTGAATTCAATTGTATTTACTTTAGAAATTTATTCTGGAATAGATGAAGAAGTAAAACAAATACAAAGCGGAACACCTGCATTTGATGATACTCCTATTTATTTATGTCAATTAATGAAATTTATGGATGAAGAAGTTGGAGATCCAGATAATGGAGGGGTTTCTTATGATTCTGTTGATGTGTTTTATGATTGGATGGTAAAATATAATTCGTATTTAAAATGTTTTAATTATGAATTACTACTTCCATTTAAAAAATGTGTAAGGACTTTAAGAGTAAGAAGAAATACAAGTGAACGGTTTTCTTTAGATCCATTTAATAATCGTTGGAGTATAGAACAAGAAATGAATACATTTTTATTAATTAGAAATGGAGAAAATATTTACGTGATTGATTCTAAGATGTCCTTTAATAAAAAATTGTATCCAGATCAAAAAGAGCTTACCGAAATTTTTAATTTGAATGATGAGGATAAAGTTTTTGATAAGTTGCAAGGTTATAAAAATGGGATGGTCATTATACAAGGTTTAATTGATCGTACAGATGTGTTTGGTGATATTTCAAATGATATAAGTGTATTGTCTACAAAATCACAAGAAGAGGGTAAGGTTATTTTTAATTATGAAATGGATGAAAATTTAATTACTGATGGATCAAAAACTTTTTTAGATTTTCTTCAAACTGATGATGTTAAACATGGAGATAGAATATTGTTGATAAATGCTTATAGTCATAGTAATAAGTTTTTAAAATGGTATGATAATGAATATGCTTGTCCTTCACCTCCAGAAGATGGTATTTATAAAGTTGAAAAAATAGACGGTAGTCTTTACATTAAATACTTACCAGATGAAGATGTTTATAACTCATCTACTGGACATTTAACTAAAAGAAAAAATAGGGTATCGTATAGAATTAATCCAAAACACGATGATAATATTGTAAATATTGATAGAGTTTCTCATCGAGATATTGATTGGTTAAATAACATGATGTATGATAGAAGAGATAGAAGGAAATACCTTCGTGTTAATGGGCTTCTCAAGGCTTTAAAAAAGTTTAAAAAGTTGGAGCTGAAAGAAGAAGAATCATTTGTTAAGATGCTTCAATCTTATACTTCTTCTGATGAACTTACAGTACTTGATGCCGTGCATTGGTGGAAAACAAAAAACATGCATAAAAGAGCTTTAACTGTTGATGATAAAAAAGCTTTTCGAATGGTTGTTAGAAAGTTAAATAAAGAAGATGATAATTAATTGAATGCTCATGAAATTTGTAAGAAGATCAGAAATAAGAAAGTGTTGGGTACAAGGTCGTTTTTTTGGAATTGTTATGCAGGGAGGTAGAAAACGACGTTTATACACTTATTGGATAAGTTGGTTTATTGATGGAGAAGACCATGATCATCATCTTAAATTATACCAGTCAAATAAAAGATCTTGGTTTTTGAATAAATACACATTGAATTTTTTAGGCGTTGTTTTTCCTTTCTTTTGGTATTTGAATTTATTCATCCTATACCCGTTTAGACTTTATTTTTATGGTTGTAAAAACTTCATTAAAAATACTGGTTGGCAGCAGAATGTTAGAGAGTTCAATTGGATGAATTTTATAGGGGTAATTATTTGTTTAGTGTATATAATTGTTAGTAGAATATCATGAGGAAAACAATATATCTAAACTTGTTTATTAAGTGGTTCGTAATGGTTTGCAAGCTTATTAAAAAGGAGGAATACAGAAAGATCACACCTTACTGGTGTAATAGATTGCTCTTATTTTATGGTGTTAAAATGCCTGTTAAATGGTGGGAGGATTATTTTAAATTATGCGGTTTCGCAATCGTAAATATTTTAAAAGTTCAGCTTGAAGAAGGTAAAATAACACGTGTACCATATCGCAATATAACCTTTGATAATGGGTATAAACCTTTAAATGTAAGGCCTAGATTTGAAATTGATTATACAGGTCTTGAAATAGGAGAAGGAAACCCCGACTGGGGAGCTGAAGAAGGAAAGCAATATTTCATATTAAAGCTTGGTAAAATAGTAAGCGAACAAAATGTAAAGGCCGTATGAAAAGACGATTACCAAGAAAGCAGAAGAAGCAGATAAAAAAGCAATTGTTTAATGATTATTATAGTCAAATTCTTGGGCAATATTTTAAATACATGCTAAAAGGAGGACATTTAAATGCAATACAATTCTTTAAAAACTCGCTTACTATTGCTTATAAAGAAGAGGTTAAGAAATTAAATTTCATCAAGAATATTAGAAGGTGGTTATGAAAAAAGATATTAGAGTAAAAGTTTGGAATAAGTACGATTGTAAATGTGCTTATTGTGGTAAAGATCTTGAGTATAAGCAAATGCAGGTGGATCACATTGTTCCTGTTTATCGTGGAACCTCTGACGAAGGAATGCAAGCAATGAAAGCAAATAGAGGTTCTGAAGATATTGAAAACTATAATCCTTCATGTGCAAGATGTAACAGATGGAAGTCAACACTTACTGTTGAAAAGTTCAGAAAGGAAATTGAGAAACAAACGGCCAGACTTCAAAGAGATAGTTCAAATTATAGAATGGCCATTGATTTTGGAATTATTAAAGAAACAGAATCAAAAGTTGAATTCTATTTTGAGCATCATGATAAAATTCAAGAGGTCATAAACTCCGTTAAAAAGCCAAGTCCGCCAGAAAGTAGAACTGTAAATTATGCAAAATTATGATGAGTAACAATGATTTAAATAAACTCGCAGAAAATTTAAGTAAGGCTTTTGATGAGTTTAGTGAAGATATAAACGGGACTTATGAACACTTAGAAGAAAATAAACCTATTGTTGTAGGTTGTGGGCCTGTTGGTTCTGCAAGTATTCCATTTCATAAAGAATCTGTTTTAATGGCAGATCCTGACTTTGCAAAAGAAGAGCTTAATAAAACGATTGAAGAACATAAAAGTTTAGATATTCCAATTTATAAAGGTCCTACAGGTAAAGAAAGAAGAAGGGCCAGACGTAAAGGAAAGAAGTCCAGATTCAAAGTAGGGACTAAAGCACCAGATTCAAAGAGTAGCAAGTTTGTTTGTAGAAGTGTAAATCATTTATCAAAGTTCAGAGCGTGAAATTATTAACCAACTAAAATAAAAAAGATTATGGAATTAGAATTTTTAACAATTGGAGAGTATCAAACAAAAGAGATGTATCTTCAACACATTAATAGAATGATTAATGTAGAATTAAATAAAGGAGATACTTACAATAATTTGTTTGAAAAACTAAAAGAACGGTTTAAAGATAATCCTAAAGAATTACAAGCTGTTGATGATTGGATTAGGTTAAATAAGGAGAATCAAGAAGATCAAAATGTTTTTAACACGGTTATTTGTGAAAATGACAAGGCTTTTGCTTCATTCAATATAAGGAATAAGTAATTGTTTTTATACCAATCTTTGAAATGTGTATTCCCCTTCTTTAAATACATTTTCCTTTTCAAATTTTCTATAATAGTATTGGTAATTTCTTGCTTTAGGTTCTATGTTTACAAACTGTTTTTGTAATTCAGATAAGTTTGAACCAAAGGCAACGGTCCTATTTTCTTTATTTATAACAAAAAATGCGGTAATATGTCTATTCATATCTATTGAAGTGTAAATATACGGCTGTTATTTTACAAATATACGAAGTTCCCCCACTTCATGAAGGTTCAGGTTTAATATAGATCTGGACCTTCTTTTTTTTAGGCTAATAAACATAAAACGAATAATAATTGTATATTTGATACTACCCTTTAGGCATTATGATCTAAAGGTCCAAAAATAGATTGGCACAACCTTTTAGCTGTATAAATCAGCTACTTGCAAACCCTATCTATCATTTTTATACTAACTAAAAATTGATAGGTCTTGAATAATCAAGATAAAAGGTGTTTGTGTGGTGAAACTTTCCGCCAATATAGAACAACCGATACAAAATGTTACGAATGTAAAAAGAAAGCTACTAGAAAGAAGCCTTCTAATTTTGCACGTCCAAAAACTTCTATTAAAAAGAAATCTCCATCAACCAAACATGTTAAGATATACAATGATGCTTTTGGTTATAAAGTTGGGGATTATAGAGCTTGCGAGCTAACAGGAAGAGAAGGAACCGACATTCACCATATTGAAGCCCGTCAAATGGGAGGAGATCCAGAAGGAAACAAAGACAGGATTGAAAACCTTATGGCCCTTAATAGAACGGATCACATCAAATACGGAGACGTAAACAAATACAAAGCTTTTTTATTTAGAAAACACAAAGAACACCTTATACGTTATGGGGTGAAGTTTGACGTGAAATATATTGATTCAAGAATAGAATACTTTGAAAAGTATTATAACAAATGTAATGCCTAAAGATAGCGGCTTTGTAGTTATCCAAATTAAAAACAAATACAATGAGTGAATTTGCAGAAGATGTAAAAGCTGACAAAGAATTAAGAAAAAATCTTGATGAACAATTACAGAGATTAAAAAGTTTATCAAGATCAAGAGAAAGAAGTCTTTCAATTACCAAGTTACAAGAAGCAATTATGTGGTTAGGGATGGATTTAAAAAGATTAAACGAACCAAGTCCATATAAAGAAAGCTACAATCCAGAAAATACAATCATAGAGCCAACAGCCGATGATTTAAAGCTCTAATGTAAAGAGTAATTAAATGAGTTGTAAAATAACAGGGGAAAACATAGTCCTCTGTTATTTTTTGAACTACCTAAATAATTTTATATGCCAGCAAAAAAAAACACAAAACGTAGTACTTCAATGAAGGGCAATAAGAATGCTGTTGGTAATAACGGAGGGGTAAAGACACGATATAAAAAAGAATATAATGAACAGGCTAGAAACTATTGTTTGTTAGGTGCTACAGATAAACAACTAGGTGCTTTTTTTGATGTTGATGAAAGAACAATTAACAGATGGAAGAAAGATCACACTGAGTTTTGTCAGTCTATACGTGCGGGTAAAGAAATTGCTGATATGCAGGTTGCAGAATCGTTTTTTAATAACGCAAAAGGGTTTATTTCTTTTCAGAAGAAAGCATTTAAGAAAAAGGTATGGAACGAAAAGGCAAAGAGGCTTATTGATGAAATTGAGATAGTAGATGAAATTGTTCAGCATCCACCAAATACACAAGCAGGTATTTTTTGGCTTAAAAACCGTCAGCCTGATAAGTGGAAAGACAAAACAGAAATAGCAGCTGTTCAGGAAAAACCAGATTTAAGCAAATTAAGTAAAGAAGAGAAAGCGAATTTATTAAAGATCAGTAGAAAACTAAATGGATAACATTGTTATAAATATGGCCCTTTTGGATGAGGTTGAAAGAGAAGCATGTATTGAATCGTTTTACGAATTTATACAGTCTTTTTGGGGTGCTATCATTAAAGAAGATCCTGTTTATAATTGGCACATTAAATATTTAGCTGATGAATTACAAAAGATTTCATACTACATAATCAATCGTTTACCGAAACCTTATGACTTAATTATAAATATTCCCCCTGGAACTACAAAGAGTACAATTTGTACAATTATGTTTCCTGTTTGGTTATGGATTCAAGATCCAACAATTAGAATAATATCAAATTCCTACTCTTCGGATTTATCAATTGAGCATGCTGTTAAAAGTCGTGATATAATCTATTCGGATAAATTCAGGCGAATATTTCCAGATGTTGTTTTAAGAAAAGATAAGTCCGCAAAATCTTCTTATGAAAATACAGAAGGTGGAGCACGTTACAGTACTTCAACAGGTGGAACGATAACGGGTAAACATGCTCATGTTGTAATAAATGATGATCCATCAAACCCAAAACAAGCATCTTCAGAAGCAGACAGAAAAGCCGCTAATGAACATACAAAAACATTATCATCTCGTAAAGTAGATAAGAAGAATACACCTACCATTGTTATCATGCAAAGACTTCATGAAAGCGATGTAACAGGTTTTTTGTTATCAAAGAAAGCTGATAAGATTAAACATATTTGTTTACCTGCTGAACTTTCTGACAAGGTTAAACCAGAATCTTTAAAGACTAAATATGTTAACGGGTTATTAGATGTTAATCGATTAGATAAAGAAGTTTTAATTGAAGCAAAACAAGATTTGGGTTCTTATGGATATGCAAATCAATATGCTCAAGATTCAGCACCACAAGAAGGAGGAATCTTAAAAACTCATTGGTTCCCAATTGTAGATTGGAAAGATGAATACAGCAGGCTTGCATGGTGTACGGCTATAGATTCCGCTTATACTGAAAAGCTTGATAATGATGAATCAGGAATGATGCAATTTGCTGTAACTCCAAACAATGAACTTTTAATTCGATATGCAGAGGAAGCATGGTTGGAATTACCTGAGCTTGTTAAATACACAGTAACCTTTGCAAATGCACATGGGTACACAAATAAATCAATGATTTATGTTGAACCTAAAGCTTCTGGAAAGTCCTTGGTGCAAACTGTTAAGCGAAACACTACAACAAATATAAAAGAAGATGATAACCCTTTAAAAGATAAAGTTGCGAGGGCAAATGATATTTCCCCAATATGTGAATCTGGAAGGGTTAAAGTTATACGTGGAGCTTGGAATGATACGTTTTTCGGTCAAGTTAAATCATTTCCAAATGGTAATGATGGACTTATTGATTGTCTTGTTATTTCAGCTAATAAGATTAAAAAGAAAAAATCAGGATGGGGAAAAAGTCGTACAGCATAGAAGATATTTTATCAAAGAAAATCAAGCTTGTTGAATACTCGTCTTTTGATGATGAAACAAAACAAGCTATTGAACTTATTGTTGATTGTGTTAAAGCTTCATCGATTCTTAAAGTTGGAATACGAGAGGTTAAACCAATAGTTGAAAGTTTATGGTCCTTAAAATGGATTGAACTTATTGAGCTTAGGGATGCAATGAATGACAATGATCTTCAAACTATTTTTTCAATTGTTTACAATCTGAAAGAGAATGATTTTGTGAATCTGGAATTGATAAACACTGTAGCGGTCCAAAGGTTTATTGTTTCGGAATTAGAAGGTATAACCAATGCCGAAAAGAACAAATTTCAAAAACCAACACAAAAAGAAATGAATGCAGGTGTTGAAAAGTTACAAGATTTCGAATATACGCCAATGGTTGACATGTTGGCAGGTGGTCAGTTATGGAAACATGAAGAGATTTTGCAAATGAATTACGCTGTTGTATTTAGAAAGATATGCTTAGACCAAGTTAATAACGAAATACAAAGAAATTATGTTAGTGAATAGATTTATTGAGATATCAAAAGAATTAGGCTTTGGTTTCAACTATGGATCTGGAGCGTATCAAAACCTTATTGATGTTGAAGACGATACAGAAGAACAGTTTGAAGCAAAGAGCAAATACATTCTTCTTCTTTGGAAAGATAGAGATCTAAAACTTAACGAATACGGGGCCATTATTAAACATGAATTTGTAGGTGAGTTTGTAATTACTGTAAAATCAGATGATGAAAGTGATTACAATCAAAAATACATAGAAGATATTTCTAAAATAGAGGATATATCTATTCAAGTTCAAGGAATGTTTGCTTGTGGTTCCGTAGTGCAGCAATGGAAAGAAACAGAAGTTGCAAACCAATATGATGCAAGTATGGATGGTTTGAAGATAAGATTCAAAATTACTTATGACGTATAAAGAATTATACATAAAGTATTTAAAAGAGCTTAAAAACAAGCTGATTCAAAAGTATGATGAATTAGGTCTTCGAGCTTCTGGAGAGTTTGAAAATGAGTTGGAATATAAAGTTGAAAAAGACAACCTTAAAATTCTTGGTGCTCCACATTCTTACTACATGGATAAAGGACGGGCTTCTGGTGGTTTCCCTCCTATATCAACAATAGAAGACTGGATTGAGAACAAAGATAACTTACCGCCAATATTCAAAGAGAAGAAGAAACAGTTTGCTTTTTTAATTGCTCGAAAGATTGCTAACGAAGGGATTCAAGTTCCAAATAAATATAATAAAGGTCATGTAGTTGATGAAGTTGTAAACTCATTCCTTGCAGAAGATATACATCACATGATTGAGGAATTCGGAATTGAGAATTTAGGAAGAATTCGAGCTTCAGTTGCTAACATTTTTAAACAAGTCGCATAATGTCAATAAATATACTAGCTCAACCAACAGAATACAGTTCTATAAATAGAAGGGCCATTTTAAGGTGGAATGATACAAATGATAGCCATTCATCAAGTGTTAATATTCAATATGATGGCGATACTTATGTTACAACTTTTTATCCAGATGTAAATGGAGTTTATGAGTGTGACCTTGATTTGTTATTGAAAAATTTTAAATCATTTGAAAACTATGTTGCTTATGGTGTTAATTATTCAAATGACATCATAAGCGTTGTCATTGATATCATAGTGTTTTATGATGATAATGGAGACCCCGATTTTGAAGATGCTACAATTAATAAGAGGTTTTTAAATAATGTTTATCAGTTAGAAGAATTAGCACCAGTTCAAAATTCAATTACTTGGTTACATAATCAAAATGAGCTTACTTTTTTTAAGGGATACCCGTTTAATATTTCATTCTTAACGGTGGATCAAGGTAAGTTAAGGTATAGAATTGAAGGTTCTGGAAATGTAAACTTTATCATCACTCAGATTAATAATGAATTATTGCATTGGAATGTATCAAACGGTATTTCATCGCTCAATTTTCCAGAAGGAGTAAGAAATTTTACCATTGATAAACTAAGTATAGTAAACACATTGCTGTATTCAGCTACAATTAAGATTAACACAATAGAAAATGCTTGTGGATTATATCTTAAATGGTTCAATACTTCAGGAGGTTGGGATGGATGGTTGTTTAGTCCGTATTATAAAGATGTTGAAAAAGATAAAAATGAGGTCCTTATTGATGTTGATGAAGCTCAAGAAGTTTTAACTAAATCAGTTAATAGGAAACTTACGTTAAAATCTATTGGTTTAAATAAGAATCAATACGATTTAGTACGTGGGTTAACTTATGCAAAAAAAGTGCTTTGGTGGATAAATGGAAAATATACACCTGTTGCTGTAACATCAAAAAACACACATAGTACCAAGGCTTTACATGGGGAGTTAGAGTTTATTGTAGAACTACCAAAACGATTTTTACAGTAATGAACGAGCAATTGTATTTAAATGATGTTTTGGTTGATATAAAACCAAAAACCATAAGGCAAACGAAACAGTTTAATACTGTTGAAGATATGGGGAGTAGACAAGCTAATTACACTAATAGCTTCAAATTACCTTATACGCTAAAGAATGTAAAAGTATTAGATGCATTAGGTGTTGTTGGGAATGTATCAAGAAAGCCATATCAAAAGATTAAAGCTGAATTAAAAGCGGGGGGATTTACTTTAATAAAAAACGGGTATGCAAAAGTAATAGATACAGATGATGATGATGGTTGTGAAATTGTTGTTTATAGTGGTGTTTATACTATAAAGGAATTAATAGGTCAGGGATCTATAAAAACACTAGATTTTAGTTATTTAACAACTGGCAACATAGAACTTCAAGGGAATGCAAGTAACCTATCTAAATTCTGTTATCCTTTTGGTGATTTTTATAATAGAATCACACATAATACAGAGGCCCCCGTTTTAACTTTAAGTATTCTAGGGTATTTATCTCAAACAGGCAGGCCTATTCAACCTGCATTATATGTTAAGGATATTTTCATGCAAATTTTTAATGAGGCAGGGTTAACAGTTACAGGTGATATTCTTACAGATAGTGGTTTTTCGGCAGAGATTATAAACCTAAATAAGCCTTTTCCCGTAAGTGGATTACCAACGGATATTGGAGAATATTTACATGAGCAAAAAAGGTGGGATTTTATCAAAGATGTTGTGAATAGATACGGTTTGATAATAGAACCTAAAGATAATGATACAGTACATTTTATAAAGTTGGAAAATATTTTATCTGGAGCCAATGGAGTTGAAGACTGGTCTAATAAGTTCAATAACTCTATTAAGGTTAGTTATGAACCTGAAAGTGTTGGCCAATTAAATACTGTAGAATTAGATACAGAAACAAAACCTTTTACACAAACTGAAATTGAAGAGAATGATGCAAGTATTCAAGCAAGTGATGTTGTCAATACATACATTGATAACTTTTCTTTTAATGAGGCAATTGAAATTGATAATGAACATCTGAATAAAACCAAGGAATTGTTTAAATGGAACTTTGTTAAACCATCGTATAAGGTTCAATTATCATCATCTGCATCAACATCAATAGGCTTGAATCATCTTTCTTTTATACCATATTATACAGCCATTGAGGATGGAGTAGGAGATTTGTTAAATAGTTTTTCTCATTCTGAAGTTGAACGAAGGCTGTTCAAAGTGTACCAATCGTCTTATAGTGTTTCGTACTCTAGTTTTTCTTCTTCTGTAACAACAAACTTTTATTATGATGAAAGCCAAACAGACCCTAATTGGTATTTAAACAGGTATTATCCAAGTTATTTTAAGATGATGAATAGCTTTCATAAAGTGGAGGCTAATATGAATTTGAATTTATACGATGTTCATAAATTGGATTTTACCACATTGAAATTCATTAGGCAGTTGGGAGGATACTTTTATTTAAATAAGGTGAAGGATTGGCAAGATGGAAAGCTTACTAAAGTTGAATTAGTTAAGGTTTACCCAAAGATTACACAAACAACAACTGAAATTAATAACCAAGGGCTAGGATCGGCCCTAGAAATGTTACTTGGATAATGGCAACAAATAGAGCTTTAACATGGGCAAACAAAACAAATGCTGTTACTTCTGTTTATGGAGATAATGAGAAATTAACGGGACCAGAAATCAATCAATTAAGAGATAAACACAACGATATTGATAATGATTTAGAAACAGTTGAGAATCAAATTACAGGAATAAATCAAAATATATCAAACGCACAACAACAAGCAGATAATAATGCTTTGGATATAGAAACTAATGTTGATAGTATTCAAGATTTACAAAGTCAATTAGGAAATCATACTGTTCATAAGAATGTTCCTGCAAATGCTGTTTTTACTGATACACTACCACATGCACAGGCTACTAATCAAGGTAATGTATTTAATCAAGCTAATAAACTTTTGCAATTAGATTCAAATAGTAAAGTGCCACATAATTTATTGCAACAACGTATAAGTTATTATAAAAATGCATCTGGGAATACAATCAACGGTCAAACTATTATAGATCATTTTGCAGCATTATTTGAAACTGTATTTGTTTCTCTTAATGGTTCAACCTCATTTTCATTTTTAAAAGGTGAATACTTTATGGAGTTTGAGTTTGATTATGAATATCAAGAAACGTTTACTGTTAAGCTTTTAAAAAATGGGGCAACAGTTGAATCAAATAAATGTCTTCATACAACTTCTTTTGCATTTAAAGCAGCAGGACCAACAGACGAATATACAATTGCTGTTAATAGCCCCGTTCAGGTGAATATAAGCAATATAAAGGTTGTGATTATAAGAGGTTAGTCTTTTACGTTAAAAAGCAAAGAAAAGATTCTATTGATAGAAGCACGGAAAAATAAATAAATAACCAGAAAAGGAATGATGATACCAGTAACCCAATAAAAAAGAGTTTTGAATGTCTCAGATGAATCATAAAGAAAAATGATCATAAGACAAACAAGCAATCCAATAAAAAAGGTTTTTAAAACGGTTTTAATCATATCACAAAAATAAGGTAAAAATGGCAACTAAGGAAGTTATATTTGAGTTAGATCTTGAAATTGATGAGGTTATTGATAAATCCACCTTAACACAAAGATCTATTGAAGAAATAAGTATTAAGATTAAGGACCTTAAAAAAACTCAACGAGATGCAATAAAGGCGCAAAAACCATACTTAGAAGCCCTTAAAATACTTGAGGAAAACGGGAAGGGAGCAAGTAAGGGAGCTAATGATTTAAGAAAAGAAATCAACAAATTTGATGTTGTAATTGATGGTAGTACAAAGAACATTGTAAAACATGATGCTAAATTAAAAACTACTCGTAAGGATTACAGAAACTTGATGAAAGTTATTCAGGCTTATTCTGATAAACAAGAAAAAGCAACGAATATTATAAAACAAACGGATGGTTCTATTGATCAGTTAGGAGCTGCCTTATCTCATAATAAGACGTTATACCGTAAATTAAGTAAGGAGCAAAGAGAAAACACAGAATTAGGAGGTGAATTATTAAGATTAATTCAGAAGCAAGATAAAGCTTTCAAAGAGTTAAACGGAACAATAGGAAATCATCAACCAAACGTTGGTAAATATTCACAAGCTTGGGATTCTGCAAAATCTTCAATTATTGGGTTTTTAACTGCTCAAACAGGTTTTAACTTAATTGAAGATAATACTAATCTAGTTAGAGAATTTGAACTTCAAATTGCTGTGCTTGGTGGAGTGTCAAAAGCAACCGATGAACAACTGGTTTCTTTACGCAATAATGCTTTAATTCTAGGAGCTACAACAGAACATACAGCAACAGATGTTGCCCAATTACAACTTGAATACGCCAAGTTAGGTTTTACGGTAGATCAAATCATTAGTTCAACGGAAAGTACTCTAATGGGTGCAACCGCTTTAGGTGGTGGATTGGCAGATACTGCAAAACTAATTGGAGGTACGTTAAAAAGTTTTGGATTAGAAGCAACCAAAACAACAGAGGTTGTTGATTTATTAGGTGCATCAACTCAAGCCAGTGGATTAGATTTTGCATACTTACAGACTGCATTGCCAATTGTAGGAACAACAGCAAGAAATGCAGGTGTAGATCTTAAAACATTGCTTGAACCTCTTGGGGTTATGGCTTCAAACAATATTGATGCTTCAACAAGTGCAACAAGTTTAAGAAATATCTTCCTTGATTTATCTGATAAGGGTATTACATGGGAGCAAGCAATGAATAAAATCAATTTAGCAACAGATAAAAATAAAACGGCTAATGATTTATTTGGGAAAAGGTCGGCAACAGCTGCTGTTGCAATTGCCACACAAAGAAAAGAGCTTGATAAACTAAAAAAAGCACTTGATAATGCAGGAGGTAGTGCAAAAGAATTGGCAGATAAGAAACTTAATACTTTAGATGGATCTATTAAGCTTTTAAATTCTGCTTACCAAGGATACATTCTTAATTTGAATGATTCAACAGGTGCAGGAAATGCCCTTTCTTCAAGTATTAGATATGTTGCGGATAATTTCACAAGTATTGTAAGTATTGCAAAAAGTGTTGCAACTGGATTAATAGCATATAAGGCAACCGTTATTGCTTTAGATATTAGGCAAAGGTTCTTAGCAGCTTCAACACAAGGGGCTTCTCTTAAAATGAGGATTTTCAACAGTGTTACTAAAGCTAATCCAATAGGTTTTGTAATTGGATTACTTGCAACGTTAGTAACTTGGTTTTTGTCTAGTGAAGAAAGAGTAAAAAGTATTACTACTCCTATAAAAATACTTTGGGCCACATTTAAAGAATTAGGATCTGGTTTCTTTGATAAATTAATGACCTCAATCAAAAATGTATTTGAAAATCCAAAGAAGGCCGTTATTGATTTAAGTAAAGCGATTATTGAAAACTTAATAAATCGAGTTACTGCATTAGGTGGAATATTCAAATCATTAGGAAAAATAATTTCTTCAGGATTTACCGATGGATATAAAGATTTTGCAAACTCAACACTTCAACTCGCAACTGGTGTTGAAAATGGAATTGATAAAGCTTCTTCTTCAATAGATAAGTTTTCAAATTCTTGGAATAAAAACAGTAAGGAGATTGATTTAAACAATGAGAAGTTAAAGGAGAAACAAAAGATTGAAAAAGAATTGTTGAAAACTCAACAAGATTCTTCTGTATTTGATTCTTTAAAACTTCAAGCTCAGAAAAGAGCACAAGATTTAAAGAATCAAGAGTTTGGAGTAAAAGATCAAAAATCAAGACTAGATATTTATTTAGAAGAAAATAAACTTATTGAACGAACTCTTGAGGACCAACTTTTGTTTGAAGAAGAAATAAAAAACAAAAGACTTGAATTGTTAGATCAAGAAACAGCCGTTAAAATTGCCAAAGCAGAAGGAGATGCAAATAAAATCCAAGGAATAAAAGCAAACGCAAAACTTCAAGAGCTTTCAATTGAAAATAGTTTCAAATCGAAAAAACAAGAGTTAGAGGAACAAGAATTGAATGCAGTTATTGATTTTGAAAAACGCAAACAAGAATTGAAAAATGCACTTGCCCTTAAAAATGCAGAATCTGATCAAGAAAGAGAATTATTAAAAGTTGATCAAGATTTTGAGAAAAAGGAACAAGAACTTGAAAACCTTGAATTAACGGAATTACAAAAGACTGAATTATTAGCCTTATTGGAAGATGAAAGAGGGATTGTTTTAGATGAAATTCGTACTAAATGGGAGGAGAAAAACTTAAATGATTTATCAAATGGTTTAAAGAAAGAAACCGAATTAAGGCAACGTAATTCTAAAGAAGTAGAATCAATTACAAGATCCTTAACAAAAACCTTAACAGGATTGTTAGGTGATACATTAGCTGCAAAACTTGCTAGTATTGCCGTTGATGCAGCGGTTCAAGCAGGAATGGTTCAAATTACTTCTGCTTCTGCTCAAGCTCAAAATTTAGCTCAGGCAACAGCAGCTGCACCACCACCTTTAAATATTCCATTTATAGCAACGGCATTAGGGCAAAACGCTTTGATTTCTGCAAATGCAAAAAGATCAACAGGAAAGATTCTTGCTTCTGCTGCTCTTCAAGGATTGAGTACAGTTGTAAAAAAGAAATATAAAACGGGTGGATTGATTAAAGGCCCATCACATGAAAATGGAGGTGTTCCTTTTACTGTAAATGGTCAATCTGGATTTGAAGCAGAAGGTGGAGAATATGTTGTTCGTAAATCGGTTACTGAAAAGTATAGGCCTTTGTTAGAAATGATAAATGCAGATGTAAATGTTGGTAATGTTCCTCTTCCAAATGTAAGTAACTCAAATAGTCCAAGAATTGAAATAAACAATACAATTGACTATGATCTATTAGCCGAAAAATTAACCGATTCAATTAAAGGTTTACCTGCACCAGTTGTAGGAGTTGAGGATATTATCGAAAAAACGAAGAGAAAAACAAGAATCACAGATGAAGCAAATAACCTATGATAGATGATATTGTAAATGGATGGAAGAATTATTTCACAAAAGAACTGAACTCAATTGAAGTAGGAAAGGAAAGAGCTTTGATTTGTGTTGCTTGTAAAGATTCTAAAGGGAATAAAATTTTAAAATGGGGGTTGCATTCTGCAATCCTTCCAGATGTAGAAATTGCAGATATTCAAGGTTATTATTGTTCTGAATGTGGATGTCCTGCAAGTGTAAAAGTTAGAAGTGTTAATCATAAATGCCCATTGGGTAAGTGGTAATGTTATACAACGAAATTAAAAGTAAAATACAAGAAATTAAGGAACTTGTTAAACTTGGGATAGTATCAACTAAATGGATAACATACATTGATATTTTTGAAGAGTTTAGTGCACAACCTCAATTGTGTGCAGAATGCCGTTATGAAATTTTAGCCGATAAATACGGCTATAAAAACAGTGATAGTATCAAAAAGATTATTTTAAAATTAAAAAAATAAAGTATTGCTTATTTAGTGGGGAAAATATTTGCCCCATATAAACGCATCATTCGGTTTTAACTTTGAGTAAAACGAGATGTAATGAGTAAAAAACATTTTAAATCACAAATAACTTTTTCAGATTCAACAATCAATGTAGATTCTGAAAAAGGTATTGTTAAAAATGTGCAATTAGCCAAATTTGGCTTAAACAAGAATCATACGTATTTCAATAGTAAATTCCTTGATGATCTTGTTGAAAATGGAAATGATCAAGCGCAAGGTGTAAAATGTCGCTTTGGCCATCCTAACATGTGTGCAACAACTTTAGGTTCATTTTTAGGACGTTTTACAGAATTTAGACGTGAAGGTGATAAAGTTTTTGCAAACCTTTCTTTAGATCAAATAACAAAGAAAACACAAGTTGAGGGAAAAGGAATTTCAATGTGGGAATATGTCACTGAAATGGCCTTATCTAATCCTGATATGTTTGGAAATTCTATTGTGATTTCTTCGAATACCTTCCAAGAACAAGTTGGAAAAAAGGTTTATGAATCTCACATTCTTGACTCCTTAATTGCATCAGATTTAGTTGATGATCCTGCCGCTACAGATTCTTTATTTAGTGGTTCAAATGATTTAGGAATTATCTCCACTCAATTTTTGGATGAGAATCCAGAAATATTTCAAACCATAGCAAAGAACCCTTCAATTTTAGAAGATTTCTTTTCTCGCTATGTTCAATACTGTACTAATTACAAAACCAATATAGATATGAGTTTCTTGGACAAAATGAAAAAGAAATTCAGTAAACAAAGTTTTGATGTTGATCTTACAGATGCAACAGGAAACATCATAACTGTTGTAACTGAAGATGAGACACCTAAAGCAGGTGATCCAGTAAATGATTCAGAAGGTAAGCCGATTGCTGATGGAGACCATGTTCTTGCTGATGGTAGAACAATTGTTTCTGAAGGTGGAAAGATTACAGAAATCAAGCCAAAAGAAGAAGATGATTCTGGTGAAGGTGAGCCTACAATGAGTGAGGTAATGCATTCAGTAAATAAAATTAATGATTCTCTAAAATCATTGACAAGCAAATTTTCTGCATTTGAAAAAGGTAAGGGAGATTTAGAGCAAACTATTGAATTTGTAGCTGAAAAAGTTAAAGGTTTGGAAAGTAAGTTTTCAGGGCTTGCAAAAACAGTTAAAGGAAAGACTGTTGAGCAATTTGATGGAGAGCAGGATGAGGTTAAGAGAGGTTCTGAGGGTAAAAAGTCATTATATGACACAGTCCAAGAACAAAAGTCTAACGCTAAAAAACAAGACTAATGATAGACATTAAAGCAACATTTCAAGATTTGGCAGATGATTCTCGAATGATTCAAGATGTTCGAGAAATTTCTGTATCAAAAATATTGGAAGAGGATATTAATAACATGTTCTCGATTATTCCAGGTATTAAAGGGGGGCAACAAGTAGCCGCTCTTAAAACTATTGAGTATGTAACAAGATCTTCGCAAGGTTGTGGAGGAACATCTTTATCTCCAAAATTTCCTTCAATTTCTCAAAAATGGAATCCACAAGAGTGTGAAGTGAAAATAAAATACTGCTATACTGAGTTTAAAAATAAGTTCACTCAATGGGGACTTGGGAATGGTTATAAAATAAAAGATCTTAATGAAGCTAGTTTCATGGATTTTATTAAATGGTTAGTAGCCGAAGCCGTTAAGCTTGACATGCAAAGAATCGCTTTGTTAGGTGATGAAGATATTGCAACACAAAATGTGCTTGCTGATACTAATAAGGAAGAGTTTTATGATCTTATTGGTAAAGGTCTTATTCCTACCCTTCAGTATTTTAAAACTATTCCTGAATTAGCAGAAAACTTTATTACTCTTGATAAGAACACGGGAACGACTCAATTCAACTTAGACAATGATTACGCATTGAATTTATATGAAGAGGTTGTTGATGTGGATGATTTTGATGGTGATATTTTAATGTCATCGAACAAGCTTGCTAAGAATTATACAAAATACTTAAAAAGATTAGGAGGTCTTGAAAGTTCAAAAGAAGAAATTCAAAAAGGTATTCAAAATCTTGAGATTGACGGAGCAATGATTTTGCCTGTTAAACATTATGATCGTTGGAGAAAAGTTGATTTCAAAAAAGATGATGGAGGAGGAAACCTTGTTACACACTTACCACATTTTGCAATTCACACACGTAAAGAGTTTTTACAAATCGGTGTTGATGATATCAATGCTTTATCTGACCTGACTTTTGAATACATTGGTGGAGATGATGAGCATTTCTATATCAAAGGGCATTATATGATGGATTTCAAAATGACGAATCCATACGACTTTAAAGCAGCTCTTTAATTTTTTAACTATTAATTAATAATTTTTACTTATGAGTAATTGTGATAAAAAACTTGCTGCAAAATTTGCCAAAACATGCGGTTACAATCCTAAATCTGGGCTGTGCAGAATGTGGTATTTTAATTGGGATGATATAGATAGAGCAGCCACTCAATTAAATGTCAGTAAAACAACGATAACAACACCAGTATTAAAAACTGGTGCTAAGTTGTATCCTGCGGGGTTAATGAATCCAAATTCTGGTAAAGGGCAACACTCTTTAAAAGAAACCGATTTTGGTAATGTTTATACTCATACAGCTACACTTACTCTTCAAAGTACTGGAGAAACAGAAAGTGAGCAAATCCAAAATATGGTTGACGGTAATACTAGAGTTGGGGTAATTATTGAAGGTATTGATCAAGGCCCTACAGGTGCAATTCCTTTTCGTGTTCTTGGATTTGATTCTGGAATGTATGTAACTGCTGATGATTGGAATTCAGGAGAAAACGCAGGAACAACTACATTAGTTGTTTCCTCTAAGGAAGGTATGGAAGAAGCAACAAGAAATAAGATTCTTTTGACTTCTGCAGGTGTTGAAGATGTAAGAACTTGGGTTACTACAAATGAATTTACATCATAACCATATTGATATTCTAAAAGAGATTCAAAGCCTTGATGATAATACCATTTTAAAAGGTAAAGATCATCAAGGCGTATCTTATTTAAAGCATATTTTCCAACTACATGAATTACTATTTGGTGAAACATGTACAGGGTGTGCAAGTAAAATTCCGTCTTATATCAAACGAATAAAGTCTTACCAGATGAAAAAGAAAGAACAAAAAGTATCTGAATTTGTGCTTAAAAGTAAAGTTACTATTCCTGTCTTTGGAACAAGTGAAGTTTATACAACTCATAATATTACAGATGAAATTGCTTTAGAGTTGATCAAAGCAAATCCAAACCGTAAATCATTATTCATTAAACTACCATCTAATTTAGATGAGTTGATTCTTTCACAAGATTCAAAACCAAAAGGGGACAAGGATCAAGGTAATAACAATGAAACTCTAGAGGTATTTAGCAAACACCTTACAATAGATGAAATCAAAGGTTATTTAAAAACTATTGGTGTTAAAACTCAAGCAAAGAAAATTGATTCAATCAGCAAGAAGTTAGATGAATTAGATAAGGATCAACTAAAAGCTTTAGAAGATGAGATTAACAAAGTTGATAATTCCCAAGGAACAGGTGAAAACAATGCAACGAACCCTGATGAATCCAAAAATCAAAATGATGGAGAAGGGAAAGGTACAGAAGATTCTAAAGAATAATACAGATAAATAACTTGTATGAAAAGTAGAGTTGTTAAAGCTCATAGTAAAGAGCATGTTGAAGTATATAATAAAAGGCTAGGGGTTGTTTTCAATGGAGATAACAACCTTAAACCTCTTGTTATTGAAAGTTTAATAGATAACAGCCCTACGGCTTCACAATGTGCTTGGTTATATGAATCTTTTCTTTCGGGAGCAGGTTTTGAGGTTGATCTTGATCAATATTCTGTTGGTTCCGATTTTTGGGAAAAAGAAACACCTAATAATATTCTTGATGATGTTACAGAATCTTTATCAAAACATTCAGGAGTTTTTGTTCACATACAATATAATGCACTTTTTGAAAAAGAAAGTTTTTCTGTTTTACCATATACAAAATGTCGTATAGGAAAGAAAGATTCAAAAGGTTATTCAGGTAAAATAGTTGTTTCGGATACAGGTTGGGGGCGACGTGTTAAAAAAGAGAACCTTGTTACATACCATCGATACAATCCAGATCCTAAAATTATTCAACAACAAGTTGAAGATGCAGGTTGTTGGGAAAACTACACAGGACAGGTTTATTACTTCAAACTTAATAATAAGAAGAATAAAACTTATTCAAAAAGTTTGCTAGAAATTGCCTACATATTTGCTGACGTAGAACATAAAATGGGGTTGTTTTATAATGCAACAGTTGATAGGGGGTTTAATGATATTACTGTTGTTCGTCATAAGGCTTTTAGTAATAAAAATGATGAAAAGGCTTTTGATGAAAACGCTAAATCTGTAATGGGTGTTGAAGGTGGTTCATCTTTATGGATGATTGAGGATGATTGGGAAAGCGATTCTGAAAAAGAAGGAAATGTTCGTTTTGATAAGCTTAAATCAGATCAAAAGGCTGACCGATACAAGCATTTTGAAGAAAGTTCATCTAACTATATAAGGAAAGCTTACAGAGGGGCTCCACCTGTTTTAATTGATTATATCCAAGGAAAGTTAGGGAATTCTAGTGGTGACGATATTAAACCCGCTGAAGCTGTTTACAATAAAAGAATAGCTAAGGATAAGAAGAAAGTAGAAACTTTTTTTACTGAACTATTTAATAACTATAAAGACAATATTAACCCATCCAATAACTGGAAAATTAAACAATACTCTTTGCTTGATGATGGAACTATTAATACACAAGAATGATGTTGCATACAATTTCCAAATTTCTAAAGGAATTGATGTAAAAACATTTAATACTTACATACGAGAAGCTCAGGAACTTGATTTTAAAAAAATTGTTCCCGTAGAGTTTTATTTTGATTTATTAAGTAACCATAAAACAGAAATCTGGAGCAAATTAATGAATGATAACAGTTATGTCTATGATGGTAGAACTTATCATTATTCAGGGTTAAAAAAAGTGCTATCATATTTTACTTATGCCAGATTATTATTGAAAGGTAACATAACAAGTACGGCCTTTGGTTTTACTATTAAAAAAAACCAACATTCTGAACCCGTTTCAATTCAAGAAAAAAGAGATCATTACCATAATTACAGAAAAGACGCTAATACAATTTTTGAGGATCTTAAATTGTATTTAGATAGGCACACAGATTTATATCCTTCTTGGAAAGGTTCATGTGCTTCAACACCTTCAAGACGTTATAACTCAAGAATTATACAATAAGATGGCAATATTAAACTTAGATATATCTGCAAAACTTGATATTTATATTCATCAAGGTGAAATTTCTACAATAACTTTTGAGTTAAGTGAAGAAGAAAAACAAGCAGGTCTTGTTTTTAATCCTGAATCAAAATTGTTAGCTGCAAAATATCTAGGTGCAACACCTATTGTATATGATAAAACAAACGGTCTTGTTATTAATTCTGATGTTATACAATGGACTGTTAAATCAAATGATTTCAATGAAAATATGTTTTTTCAATTGAATGCTTTTGCTGAAGGGCAAAAAACTTTAGGAGGTATTATTTATTTATTAGATGCAATTATATGTTAGTATCCGCACAAGATAATCAAGGAAAAGGACTTAGTCAAGTTAACATAACGGTAAAGGCTTCTATTAAAGGAGATCCTTTTGTTTATGAAGATTTCACAGCAGAACAATTAAACCTTTTAAAACTTCATTTTTCAGATTTAACAGAAGAAGAAAAGAATTCTTTAAAGTTGAAGTTTGAGCAACTTACAGAAGAAGAAAAGAATTCTTTAAAGTTGAAGTTTGAGCATTTAACAGAATTAGAAAAAGATTTATTAAAAGGTGAAAAAGGAGATGCTTTTGTTTTTGAAGATTTTACACCGCAGCAACTACTTGGGTTAAAACTTCACTTTTCAGATCTTACGGAATCTGAAAAAGATACTTTAAAACTTCATTTTAATGAGTTAACACAAGCTGAAAAAGATAGTTTGAAATTAAGATTTGAACATCTTACGGAATCTGAAAAAGATACTTTAAAACTTCATTTTAATGAGTTAACACAAGCTGAAAAAGATAGTTTGAAATTAAGATTTGAGCATCTTACGGAATCTGAAAAAGATACTTTAAAACTTCATTTTAATGAGTTAACGCAAGCTGAAAAAGATAGTTTGAAATTAAGATTTGAACATCTTACGGAATCTGAAAAAGATACTTTAAAACTTCATTTTAATGAGTTAACACAAGCTGAAAAAGATAGTTTGAAATTAAGATTTGAGCATCTTACGGAATCTGAAAAAGATACTTTAAAACTTCATTTTAATGAGTTAACAGAAGAAGAAAAAGAATCTCTTAAACCCGATAGAATTGTTGAGTTAGAAACTATAACTTCTAATACAACCTATAATAATACTACGAAATCCGAAAAACTTGTAATTATCAATAATAGTACAGAAACAAGTGTTGCATTGGTAATTACCAATGATTTACCTATTGGATGGATGCGAGGTTTTCAATCAATCAATACGGGAGGATATAATTTTGTTGAAGGTTCAGGAGTGCAATTGCTAACAAGGGCAGGTGTAACAAAAGAGGTTAAAGGTATGTTGCATTACGCTTCTATAACAAAAATTGCAGATGGTGTTTACCTTCTTGATGGCGATTTAATTCCAGAATAATATGAGAAGCCCATTATTATACTTTAAACAAAAAATACTAGGTAATTCATACTTAAAAGAAGTACCTGTTGATTTACCTGTACTACAAGCATTTTCTTTAAGGCGTGTAGTGCAAGAGTTTACAGGTATAAATATTACAATTGCTTTGTCTGATTCTATTCAACAAGATTTTGAACTTGAACAAATAGGAGATATCAAATCTTATATAGATGGAAATGATGGACGTGTTATTTTCTGGGCAGATCAAAAAGGAGGTACACCTTTTACTTCTGTTAACTATGCCAAATCTCCAAAGATATCTTTAGATACTGAAGGTCGTTTAAAACTTCACACTTGGCACTACTCTTCCACAATGAAAAGTAATGCCATAATGAAAGGTAATTGTATATCTATGGTGTACAAATTCCTTGCTGGTAATGGTAATATGAGAGCGATTACGGGGGATACGGGAGGCGATTATTTATTTTATGGTAATAAATTATATAGTGTAAATATTGTTTCTCCAAATAATGAAGGAGCAGAAGTTTATATTAATAATGGTACAACACCAGTTGCTCATGCTATTCATTATTACGGTAATGCTAAATATTTACATGTTTCAACCGCAATTAATGTAGATCCTCCATTACCGCAATTAAACTTTAACGCTTATGCATACCTCTATACTTACACGTATATGAATATATATGAGATAGTAACTTATGATATAGAAAACAAAGACGAAATCGTAAATAACCAAGTTGATAATTACGTATGATGAAACAAAAAAATTACTTAAAACGATCGGATAACACTCCCACATTTAAAAGTGTTGAAAAAGGATTATACCCTAATGCTGTTCTGAAAATTACAGAATGGAAATACAAAAAAGGTGAATACCTTATTTTAAATTTTCAGTTGTATGCACATTCCCCATTAGAGGAAACTCCTATTAAATTTCGAGTAGCATTTGACAAAAGCAATATACCAGAAATATTTGAAGGGGAAAACATACTTGATGTTGGGGTTCCTACTGTAACTCATGCAACTGAAAATTATATTGATTTTGATGAAGATGGTGTTTATCTGACAAATGAATATGGTAAAATGTGGTTTATTCTTCAAAGTAGAATAACGTTACCTAATGGATTAGGAGAAATAAATCTTTCGAATTGGAGATTTATGACTGATGAAGAAATAAATGCTTTGGCTTATGCTTAATGCAGAAATTACACCTGAATAATGAAAAGACTTAGATATTTAGAACAACCAGACAAAATACATTTAGATTTCTTACCAGAGTCAAAGGGTGGTAAGTGGTTTACACTTTGTGAAGATTTAAATGTAGAATTATCAAATGGAGATTGGATAACCATTCCTAAAGGGTTTAAAACGGATTTAGCATCTGTTCCAAAATTACTTTGGGGTTTTTTCCCTCCGTTTGGGGTTGATTTAATAGCCTATTTAATACACGATTATCTTTATGTAACTAAATTATATAATAGATCCTTTAGCGATAAAGAAATGTATTTGTGGGCAAAACATCTAAGAGATGAAAATATAGATCCGTATCTAAGGTATAAAACTGTAAGGGTATTGGGAGGTTATGTGTGGAGTGGTAAAATTTCAGTTTAGAATTATGAAAAGCATATTATTATTTATTATTAATCATCTATTGTCAATACACACAGGAACAATTGCTGTTAAGCTCAAAAGTTCTTTTGCATTAGGTGCTGTAGCTTCACCATTTGTTTACATTCATTCACTCTTAAAGGGGATGGATTTTGATATTATGATAGTTATTTCATTTGCTATAATTATTGATCATGCAGTTGGTTCCGCAGTTCATCTTTGGATAAAAAAAGATTGGTCTTGGAAAGAAAACGCAAAAGGTCTTTTAATGAAACTTTTTTTATGTGTATCAGCGTTCTATTTATTTGAAGGAATGAGTGTGATACTTAAAGGAGCTGATACTTTAGAGTTATATTTTAAAGTTACAACAAGTCTTATTGTGTTTATGTATCCTGCAGGTTCTGCATTTGTCAATATGTCATTATTAACAGGCGGTAAATTTCCACCTACAGGATGGATTGATAAGATTCAATCTTTTAACAAAAACCCTAACATAAAAACATTTACAAATGGAACATCTGACGAAAGCACTTTCCCAGATAGGGATTAAAGAAATTAAGGGGCAAAGAGATAATCCTGAAATCTTAAAATATTTCAATGCAACAGGTTTTAACGGGACCAAATTAAAAGACGAGACAGCTTGGTGTTCTGCTTTTATGAATTGGGTATGTCATAATTCAGGGCTTGAATATCCAAATAAACTAAACGCTAGATCTTGGTTAAAAGTTGGTTGGGAAGTTAAAAAACCAAAAATTGGTGATGTAGTTGTCTTCTGGCGTGAAGATCCTCAAAGTTGGAAGGGCCATGTTGGAATCTTTATACGAGAAACAAGAAATTATATTTATTGCCTTGGAGGTAATCAAAACAACCAAGTTAATATAAAGGCTTACCCAAAATCAAAACTTTTACAATACAGAAGATTATGCTAACAAAATCAATAAGCAGACACGCACTACATTTCTCTATCGTTGCCATTATATTAGGCTTTGGTTTTTGGCTTGGTTCAGAAGGAAAAGCTGAACTTAAGGGTGAAATTAAAGGTGTTAAAAGCGAGCTTGTGGAATTAAGAGATAATGCCAAAAAGCCGAAAATAAGTGTTCATAACAATGTTGAAGATGTAAAAGTAAAGGATGGGTCCCAATTACATTTTATTCCAGATACAGAAATTCAACAATTAAACGTTGATTCACCAGTACAAGAAAAAAAAGCAATTATTCCTGTAAAGAATCAAATGAAAATATTGAAGCTTCAGGAAAGACTTAATAATTTAAAGAGTGAAGGTAAACGGCCAAAGCGACAAAGAAAACTTCAGGAAAGACTTAATAAATTGCGGAACCCTCCATAAAAATGAAAATACAACTATTGCGATTTTTTATATATAAAAAAGTACAATAAAACAGATGAATTATATAACTCATGCAAAAAGCACTAACCTTTATTGATTAGTGCTTTTTTTATTTTAAGTATTTTGTATAGTCTTCAGGAAGAACAGCGTCTATATCTCTTAAATATGATTGTAATGCTTGCAATGTAGAATGGCCAGTAATTAATCGAAGTTTATCATGTGTTTCAGTTTCCGACATTGTTTTTCTGAATTCTCGATAAAGCTTTGTAATAAACGTATGACGAAAAGAATATATTGTAAAATCATCATCAAGTTTTAATTGGTCTTTTACCTTCTTTTTATATTTTTTAGTGAAATAACTTCTTCTTTTATCCTCATTTAATTCACTTGGACCTACACCTTTATTTGTAAATAAATAATGATCAGGATTTGATAAGTTTAATTTTAGAAGTTCATCAACTATTATTGAAGGTATGATTTTAGTCTTTACAGGTTTATTTTTCGCACGAACACGAAGAATAGGCGGTTTACTATTTAATTCTAAATCTTTAACTTGTAAACGGCATGCTTCAACTGGTCTTAAAAAGTTATAAGAAACGAATTTAACCAACAATAAAAGGTGTGGTTCGTTATCTTCTAAGTATTTGTAAATTTCATCAACTTTCTGGAGCTCATAAGTTTTGTTTCTTTCTGGGGCAGCTTTTAATACATTAATTTTTTCGACAAAATTATTTTGAATGTATTCATTATCTGCCAGTACACCGAATATTGAAGAAATAACACGTCTATAGCTGTTTCTTGTAGATGGAGAGTTTTTAATTAGTATTTCGTTTAAGAAATCAATGATATGTGATTTTCTAAGATCCTGAATATTGATTGAATCAAGATTCTTGCGTTTTAAGTATCTCTTAAAAACATTAATCTTGTTTTGATAATCGTCAAACGTTTTCTTATTAACTGATTCTTTTTTTAATACAAGAGCAAAATCAATAGCTGAAAAACTTGAGTAAATAGATTCTCCTTCTTCATTTTCATAAGGGGAATATCCAGATTTCAACAACTCTAATAAAGAAGCAGCTAATATTTTCAGGGCCTTCATTCTCGAAGCCACTGTTTTGAAATCCTTATTGATATTGTTGTAAAGAGGGGTTTGTCTTTCCATTTGACCTGTTGATGGATCTCGAAACGAATAGTAAACGTACCATCGTTTCGAGAGATCAAATGTTTTTCCGCCGTGGTAAATTGACGGTGTAGTGTATTTTTTCAATTCGTATTCGGTTAAGTATTCGGTACGCAATCTATTTAAAAGTTTTGACATAATAAAATCGTTTATCATGCACATTTTCAAATAGATACTATTGAAAAATATAGTGGTCCCACATGGGCTCGAACCATGGACCCCCTGATTATGAGTCAGGTGCTCTAACCAACTGAGCTATAGGACCGCCTTAATTGGAATGCAATATTAAAGCATTTTTTTTATTCTCACAAGCCTTTAGCCCGTATTTTTGCTGTTTTTTTTACATTTGTGAAAAGCACAAGAAACATGAAAAAAAAGGAGTATTTACTAATTGACTTAGGCGCTGTAATTTACGATATAAATTACCAGAAAACGATTGATGCCTTATCTGATTTGTTTGATGAAGATTTATATGCTTTTTTTTCAAAAAAGGCACAATGGGAAAATGTAGACCTATTTGAGGAGGGTAAAATTACGGGTGACGAGTTTTGTACATTTCTGAAAAACCACTTTAATAAACCAGATGTTAGTCATAATTCTATTAAAGATGCCTGGAATGCTTTATTAATCGGATTTAGGGAAGACACCGTATCGTTTTTAGAAGAACTGAGTAAGACAAAAGATTTGTATTTATACTCAAACACCAATGCATTTCATTACACAGAACTGTCTAGGCGTGCTGGAGAAGCCTTTATGGATCGATTTCATGGGTGTTTTAAGACGGTTTATTTATCGCACACATTTGGACACAGGAAACCACACGCCGTTTCATTTACGACCTTATTAGAGAAAGAAGGATTAAAACCAGAAAACGGTTTGTTTATAGACGATACGTTACATCATATAAAAGGAGCTCAACAAGCGGGGTTAGATACCTATCATTTTAAAGATGGAGACCGCTTAGAGCATGTGTTGAGTTTTTGTATGGATGCATAATTAAGAGTCTACTCTTGATACTCTGGATTTGTAATAAAGCTCGGGTCAGATAAGGTTTTTAAGAACGCTAATAAATTGTCTTTTTCGGTTTGGGTTAACAGTAGACCATATTCTAGATTCTTCATATCCGGATCTATGGTAGAACTTGCGTGTCCACCAGCGTTATAGTGTTCTATCACTTCTTCTAGTGTATTAAAACGTCCATCGTGCATATAAGGAGCGGTATACAATAGGTTTCTTAAGGATGGAGTCTTAAACTTAGCTCGGTCAGAGATATCTCCAGTATGATTTTCTCTTCCAAAGTCTGTAAAAGAAGCATCGGTATCTAATCCATTGTTATGGAATAAATAGTCTGTAAATGTAGGCGCGCCATGGCAATGGAAACAATCGGCTCCACCTATAGAAATACCATCAATAGGACCTTCAACTTTAAACATAGCTAATCCAGCCAATTCACTTTGAGTTAAAGCAGCTTCATCACGTTTATATTGATCGTATTTAGAGTTTGTAGAGATTAATGTACGCAAAAATTGACTCATGGCTTTACCCGCTAATTCTTGAGTAATTCCGTCCGAAGAAACATTAAAAGCATTTTTAAACATTTGTGGATACTGTTCGTCCGCCTGAATTTCAACAATTGCATTTTCCCAAGTTTCGTGCATCTCTATCGGATCTTCAACAGGCATTTGAGTTTGCTCTTCCAAAGTGAGGGCACGTCCATCCCAAAAGAATAATTCTTGGTTCCAAACAAGATTAAACAAAGGCATAGAGCTACGAGTACCTGCAATACCATCAATACCTTCTTCTACAGCAAGATTTGTGGCAAATGCATTTTCTTGTTTATGACAAGAATTACAAGACATTGTATTGTCTCCGCTTAAACGAACGTCGTAAAATAATTTTTTTCCTAATGCAACACCTTCAACAGAAGTTGGATTGTCAGGGTATGTAGGAATAGGAAGTATAGATTGTGAATTCGTAAATGTATATGACGAAGTTGTAAAATTGTCATCATCTGAAGCACATGCGAATAAAAATAAAGAAGAAGAAAAAAGTAAAATAGAACGTAAAATGCGCATAAGTATTGATTTGATTATCAAAGTTACAGAAATAATTTAATTTTTAAAGATAATGAATTCTTACATAATGCATATGTCTCTTAGAAAATTAGGGCATAAAAAAAGCATATAACCTTAGATTATATGCTTTTTTTATAGGATAAGAAAACTATTTTTTCTTTCTTGATTTTCTTACTTTATCAAGCTTTCTTGTGTTTTGTGGTCCAGCATGACGTTGCGCTTTTTTATCAACCATTGTATTTCCTTTAGAGTATAGCTGCGCTTTTTCTTCACGCTTTGTATATATAATTGATAATTTCTTTTCATCAACTAAAGCATCTTTAGGAACATCTTGCAAGGTGAACGATAAATTCAATAATTCACCCAATTCAACCCAGTTAATAACTTCTTCTTCGGTTACAAAGTTGAATGTTATTCCATTTTCTAATCGGTTTTCAACCTTAGAGAAATGTATGGCATCTTCAACACGTAAAGGCATGTCAAAATTAACAAGTTGGTGGGTTGTTTCTAAGTCTGCCTCATGAATAAATTGTTGAGGACAAATTAATAGGTTAAACATACCATTGTTAAATTGTTCAAGGTCATGTTCATTTTTTTCATCGGATTGGTTGTTGTGAACGAGTCCAAAACTACCAATCGTATTTTTTTCAAGATATTGAGCCAATAAAGTAGCCGCAGAAGAAGAACGTGTATATACTAACATTTTATCAGTAGGTTCTAATTTCTGTACTAAGTTCTTAATCAATCTTACTTTGGTATGATTGTTTGGCGTTTCAAATAGAATATTTTCAACTAAATCACCTTCATAAGGCTTAAGGTGATTATCCATTCTGTAAACTTCAAAGTACTTTACATTGTCTGTAATCCATGTCATTGGTTTTTCATAGAATTGCTCAGAGAAAAACAAATGCTGACATTTTACAGGAATTTCCATTAGAATATGGTTAAGTTCTCCTTGGTAGTTTTGGTCAAATTGCTGATCGACAGAATCTACAATAAAATGTTTTAAGTCGTTAAACTTAATAAGATTAGACATGAAAATATTCCAAACTTTACCTGGAGTTGCAAAAATAACATCACAACGAGCTTCTAAGCGGTCTACAAGACCTGTTTGGTCTAAACCAGAAGCCAATTCAATAACTTCAAGATCTGTATGCGCACTTAATTCCTGAAAGCGTTCGCTTAAACGAACAACAGATTCTTTATTTGGTACAAGAACCATAGCTCTTGCAACATGTCCTTGGGCATGAGAAAGTTTATATACAAGACCACTTAAATACGCATCTTCTTTCTCTATGTCAAGCTGAGTACGTATGGCACTGTTTTGTCCACTATTAAAACGCTTAACAATCTTCATTTGATCTTTGGTAAAATCTTCTATACCGGCATCATAAATCGATTGTAATTGACGATTCTTAAATTTCAGTTTCTCTAAGTACATGATTGTATATTTTTTGCAAAACTATTGATAATGTTTGTATACTACCTCTATTTCATAAAAAAAGTGACGCTAAAAGCATCACTTTTCTATTAATATATGTAAAAGGTGATTATTTCTTCATCACTTTTTTAGCTGAAGCATCAAGACTTCTTACTTCATCACCAACTTTAGCGTTCATTTCTTTAGCTGATTTTTTAATTGCTGAAAGATCTTTTTCAGCATTGTCTTTTACTGTTTTAACACTTTCTGTAGTTTTATTTACAGCATTGTGTCCTTTAACAATAGCCTCAGTTGCTTTTTCGTCTAGTGTATGTCTTGTATTACGTACCGAAGATTTAAGGTCTTTTCCAGCCTTTTCAATTTCTTTACCTACTCTTTTAGACTCTACTTCTTTAACGTCTTTAACTGTTTTACCTGTGGCTTTTTTGTCATCTTTTTTAGCACAACATGTCTTTTTACATTCAGACTTACAGTTTTTGTCGCTTAATTTAGCTGAATAAGATCCATCTTTAAATTTAGCGATTGCTGCAATTAAATCAGTTTCAGAAACTTTTGCTTTATCGTAGTTGATAAAAGCGGCTTCTTTTTCGAAGTTAACTTCTGCAGATTCTACACCATCTGTTTCTGATAACATTTTCTCAATGGTCTTAGCACAACCAACGGCACATGTCATTCCTGAAATGTCAACTCTTACAAAAGCAATTTCGCTAGCTACATTAGTAACTTTGTTAGCTTCTCCAGAATTTGATTCTCCTCCACATGAAACCATTAATGTAGATAAACCTAATGCAGCGTATGTTAAAATACTTACGATATTCTTTTTCATAAAAAATTGTTTTTTACAAAAGTAACAAAATCTAAATATTATAGTGAAATATTCGATGAACAAGTGATTTTAGAAATAATAACATAACATTTCATAGATAACTGAACATAATAGGTAACCTTTTGTTAACTTGCCTATTCAAAATTTACTAAAACTAATTATGACAAAAAACATTAAAACTTTTGTTACTTGGAGCTTTATCTTCTGTTTCAGTAGCATCAATGGCTCAAAGTCATGCCACGAATAAAAAAGATGGTGGGTACGAATTTTCTGTAGTGAAAAATTTAGATGCAACACCCGTACAAAATCAAGGACGTACAGGAACATGTTGGAGCTTTTCTACACTTTCATTCTTTGAATCAGAAGTTATTAGAATGGGACATGGAGAACATATTCTATCTGAAATGTTTATTGTTAGAAATACATATTTTGAAAAAGCAGTACAGTATGTAAGAATTGCATGGTTCGGCCAACTTTGGTGAAGGTGGAGCTTTTCATGATGTATCTCACATTATTGATAAATATGGAATTGTTCCTGAATCGGAGTACCATGATGTAGAAATTGGAAATGGTGGAACTAGAAACCATAGAGAA
>CBDEVQ010000052.1:0-44193 GCA_965243605.1 Flavobacteriales bacterium | reverse complement strand
AATATCCGATGTTTAGGTGAGTTAAGTTTGTTCCTAAATTTTCGACTCTATGGCATTGTAAGCAAACTCTTTTATGTCCCATCTTTTATTTACAATTATGTTTTATACGTTCTAAGGCTTTTGGAAGTATAGATTTCATAAACTCTAAATGCTCATCCATAATGTCTATATCAATACTTAGTGTATTAAATTTTTCACCTTTTGTAATACTATACGTTTCCGAAGCACCTGACCATGTTTTTGAGTCGTCATTTAGGGGTTGTTTTTTTGCATTAAGGACATTTCCTATATGTCTAAACGTAATGGTTTCATTGGGAATATGGGTCTCAATTTTACTATAAATCCCACTTTTATTGGCGCCTAAGAAGAGCACAATGCTACCTTCTTCCCAATTGTTTGTTACAGCATGGGAACCTTCAGCAAATACAGAAGACCAATCCTTATAGGCGTCTTCATTCCAAAGGGCCTCCCAAATTTTAGGTTTGGAAGCCGGTATATTAATAGTGAACTTTAGTCTGTGCATTTTAAGAGTAGGCATTGGGGATGTCATTTGTTTTTTGGTTATGCTTGGTGAAAAATCAGGAAGAATACGTCCTTTAGGAAGCCCTAACTGAATCCAGGTTAACCATTTTGTTGACGTTAACAAAATGGTCTTCAAATGTATGTGATAACGATTCTATGATGTCTGAATTCAGATTACTAAAATACGAATTTTAAGTCGAATTTTTAGACATAAATTTTAAACAAAAAAACCACTATTACTGTATAGAACAATAAGAGTGGTTTTAAATATATTATGTATGGTGGTTGAAATATGTTACCGTTGAATCACTTAGAAAAGCACCATGCATATTGTTATAGCCTGTGTTAATTAATGTCCAATTGGTTATATTTTTCTTTAATCATATTGTGATAATTTTCTTTGAACGCATTTGACAGAAAACTTTCATTAATCAGAGTATGCCATTTAGATTGAATTTTTTTAAATTTCTCAAATACATTTTCAATAGATTTATCGTTCATTCCACTGGTTTGCATTGCAATAATAAAATCATGTCTTTTGATCTTTTTCTTTTTGCCATTAAGGTTTAGTGCTAATTCTTCATCGTCTCCTTCAACAACTAATTCTGAAGCAACTAGATCATAGGCTGGGCATAAGTTATAGTCTAAGTTTACATCTTTTAATAAAGAGAAGTTTTTTAGATGCATATCATTGTTACCCGTTAAAAAGCAGAATAATACTAATTCATAAAAGTTAACAATATCAAAACCTGGGTTCTTTGAATATTTGTTTATGGTTTTTGCAACTTGTTCATGAGAACCTTTATACTTATGTTCGGTCTGTCTTTCTGTTAATTGACACATATCTTCCATGTGTAATTTTCTACTTTTTACTCTGTCAATTCTTTTGGTTATATATGCTAATTCCCCAGATTTAAGTCTTATTAAAGAGTGTTCTACTGTTTTTATTTTTGATACTTTAGCCAGATTCATTGTTAAATCCTCAATCTCAGGAAGCTGTTCGTAAAGAGTAGTTTGTGGTTTTAAAATGAATTCTCCCCATAATCCGACAATTGTAAGCCTATCGGTTGCAGGATTTTCAGGCATCTTATTTCTGCTCATCGATAACTTAGGTTGAACTCCAGTGACCGTTCTTTGGCTTTTAACTATTCTTTCTGCTAATTCAAGCATATCACTTTGGGTATAATCCAATACAGGAGGTCTGTTTTTTCCAAAAAACGTTCTGCTACATGATTTATGGAACTCATATTCTATGAATTCTTCATCTTCTATTTGTTTATAGCATAACAGACACTTATTCATCTTTACTTAATTCAACAGGTTCAATAGATACTGCTCCAATACAATCTTTACAGGTAACTAATAATATACTCATTCTATCTCTCATGTCCAACTTCCAATTCTTCTTAGCAAGGTCTAATAACCATCCTTCAGGTATTAATCCATCAAAAAAGGGAAACAGTATTTTACTTGAATAGGTTGATGACGTTAATGGAAGTGTTAAACTGATGGGCTCTGGGTTTTCAATAGTTAAATATTCATTTTCATATTTAAAATGGAAACCTTCATCATTTTCAATTAGGGTGCCAGCCCAATTTTTATGCATAAATACTTTAGCTATCTTCACTATTCCTATTTGTTTCTATTGGTCCTAATTCATATCCGAATAAACTTAATACTTGATTCACCTTATCCATTTTTAATGTTTCCTTTCCTCGTTCAAGCTCTCTAATGAATCTTATTCCAACCCCAGATTTTTCAGACATCTCTTTTTGTGTCATTTTTAATGACTTCCTTTTCGACCGGACAAATTTATGTAATGATAATTGCTCCATATTATACCTTTTCAGGTATAAATATATAAAAATAAACGGATATTGTACCCTTTTGGGTATAATATGCAGTAGTTGCAGTTAAAATGTACCCTTTTGGGTATAAAATTGAGGTGTTTTATTGTTATTGTACCCTTTTGGGTATAATATGGTTAGATAAAGTCTTATTTTGGAATTGGTTATAACGGTCTAGTATAAAGAAATAGGAGAGAGCTAGCAATTACCTATAGCCATTGTTGTGCGTTCTTACTTTTATTTTTTTTCATTCCAATGGTCCGAATTCCAAGTTTCCACCCAATTGTCAGTTTCGTTAATTTTATAGTTCTCTGGTTTTTCTCCGTAAAGTTCTTTCAGTTTTTTAGGGATGAGTGCATAATCAAAGTTCCACAGTTTATTTCGGTCAGTTGCTCGAATTCCATCAAAATCTTTACCATCTTGAGCTTCATCGGTAAAATAAATACCGGTTTCGTCAAATTCCGTGGCCATTTCTTTCACAAGCATTTTGATAAACTCAAACGTTAACTCTTTATAATTCCCATTTTCAAAATTCCGTATTGTTTCCGTTTCAATTAGCAAGTCGCAAGAAATCCAATTATCCTTAAACGTTTTGTCAATTGCAGGTGTCCAGACCAATATATACGGACGCACTTTTATTTCCGAAAAATGGGTTTTAAAAAACCCGAAGTTAGAGTTTGAAAGGTAAACGAATCCATTGTCTTCCACTTTCCACTCTAAGGATTCAAATTGTTTTTCAAGGTCAGAGTTCCATACACCAATTCGTGCCAAAACTTTAGCAAATTTTTCAATTGAAGGTTTTATATTATTACCATTCAATTTTTCATATGTCTCTATGTTACTTAATTCTGGCATTTTATTTTTCGGTAAGGCGTACAATGTGTAGTATAAAAAACAATAGCGGATTTTTATGCACTAATTTGGCAATTAAACCGCTATTGTTTGTATACATTATTCTCTACTGAATTTCTTTCGTTTGTTCAGCGTTGGCTTTTATAATCTCGGGTCAACGTCTTCACTTTCTAATGCTAATACTCCAAAAACACTTTCGTGTATTCTTCTTAAGGGTTCTTGTTTCACAAACCGTTCTAAGCCTTCTACGCCCAGTGCAAATTCTCTTAACGCTAAAGAACGCTTTCTTGATAGTCCTCTGCTTTTGAGTCTCTGCAAATTTTCTGGCAAGTCATATTCAGGTCCATAAATTATTCTTAGATACTCACTTCCTCGGCATTTAACCGCTGGTTGTAATAATCCTTCTTTAGCATAAGAAATGAAATCAAACGATTTAACGACCATTCCTTCTCCACCTTTGTCTGTCATTTCTGTCCACCAATCAATGGCTGTTTGTACACTCTCTTTATTATTTGTCTCAACAACTTTGTAAGGTGTAATTCTAAATATTTTCTCATCGGCAAGGCAAACGTCTTTAATGTTCTCCATATGCCATTGATGGTCTTTATCAACGTGTACAGCTCCTTCTGTTGCAAGAATATGGAATGGTGCCAATTTATAGTCTTCTACAGAATTAACATCCCAACAATAGTTTCTATAAGCATCAATAAATTTAGAAACTGCTTTTTTCTTGTAGCTAAATTTCTCCAATAACGTATCAACATTCGAAATCCCTCTGTCTTTTGTTTGTTGAAGCATTTGTTCTACTGCTGTTAAAGAGTTTTTAGCTGAAGAACCTACAGAAGCATATTGGTCTTTTAATAGCGATTGTGCTTTTGCAGACCAAGGCATTAATTCTGCATCTAAACAAACCCAATCCGTTTGGAATTTATCCCAAAATCCAGACTTAGTTAATGCGTTTTGAACTCTACTAATAAATTCTTTTTCTATAATGCTGTCATTAAAGAAATTACGCCCCGTCCTTGTATAGCATATTCCGATACCTTCATTTTCAATTCCGAAACGATTTAAAACAGCTTCTTCGTTTCTACAAACCACCAAAATAGCGCGAGAACCCATATGTTTCTCTTCGCAAACAATTTTCTCAACTCCTCGTTTTCGATAATAGTTGATGGCTTGTTCAGGATGTTCTAAATAATTTGGCAATTCACTTGTTGAACAAGGCGACATTGTAGGTGGTAAATAAATGAGCCATTTAGGGTTGATGGCAAATCGACTCATGACTTCCAATGCTGCAATCGAATTTTCTTCTCTGATGGTCAGATTATTTCTAAGTCGAGTTTGAACAATTCTTTTCCCAATAACATCATCAATGTTTAGTAAATCATCATATTCCTGCTGATGGCTAAGATTAGATTCTGTTTCTAATTCCAATGGTTTTACAGGTTCTGAATAAACTTTTGCAGCTTTAACAGAAATTAATTCCTCCTCAGGATATCGCAACGCCGTTAGTTCTCCACCGAATACGCAACCCGTGTCAATATCAATCGTTTTATTGAGCCATTCTGCTTTTGGAACAGGCGTATGACCATAAACAACTTTGGCTTTACCTCTATATTCAGAAGCCCAATTATAACGTACAGGTAAACCGAATTCGTCAATTTCACCAGTTGTTTCTCCATATAAGCAAAACGATCTCACTGCACCAGAACCTCTTCCTTGCATTTCTTCTTTTATACCAGCGTGTGAAACAGCCAACTTTCCATCATCTAAAATATAATGACTTACAAGACTGTATAAAAACTCTTTAACGTCGGTAATAAATTCAGGTGACTCGCTTTCTAATTGTTCCATTGTCTCGGCTAAACCGTGTTTCAATTGAACATTTTTTCCATTTAATTTCTTTTGAAGTTTTAAGTCATGATTTCCAGGAACACACAATGCTGAACCGCTTCTAACCATACTCATTACTAATTTTAGAACCGCTGGTGAATTTGGACCTCTATCAACTAAATCTCCTAAAAATATCACTTGTCTATTTTCAGGATGTTTTACGTTTATTCCATAATTCTTTCCATCATCATTAATAGAATTGATCGTGTAGCCTAATTTTTCTAAAAGTAGAATCGTTTCCTCATAGCAACCGTGTATATCTCCAATGATGTCAAAAGGCCCTTGAAGTTCTTTTTTATCATTGTAGAGTTTTTCTCTAATGATATTAGAGACTTCGTTTACTTCTTCTTCACTTTTTAGAACATATATTTTTCTAAACCCCTCTTTTTTAAGTCCTTTTATCGATCTTTTGAGTTGTTGTTTTTGTTGTCTTATGACGTGATTTCCAAAGTTTCTATCTTCACGACTTTCATTTCGATCTTCAGATACGCTTTGAGGTAAATCCAAAACAATAGCAACGGGTAGAGTATGATATTGCTTTGCAAGATTTATTAATCCTTTTCGTGCTTCTTTTTGAACATTAGTAGCATCAACAACAGTTAAATGTCCATTTTTTAGTCGTTTACCTATTATATAATTTAATACATCAAAAGCATCTTTTGTTGCACTTTGGCTATTCTCATCATTAGAAACAATTCCTCTACATATATCAGAAGAAACAACTTCGTGTTTTTCGAAATGCTTTTTTGCAAAAGTGCTCTTTCCTGAACCAGAAGCACCAACAAGTAGTACTAATGATAATTCGGGTACATTAATTTCCATATTTAAAAATTGCCATTTGTGAAGGTGCTCCTACTTTTTTGTCTTCCTCGCCAATAGGCAGGAATTGCACATTATAATTATTTGTTTTTGCAACTTGTTTTGCCCAAGTCTCAAATTCAGTTCTTGACCATTCAAATCTATGGTCGGTATGACGCATTGTTTCTGCTTCCATATTTTCAAATAGTACGTTGTATTCTCCATTTGGTGTTGTTAATACAACCGTTTTAGGTTGGGCAAATTCAAAAACAACTCTTTCAAAAGATTTTAGTCGGTTTTCATCCATATGCTCAATAACTTCAACAATGGCTGCTGCATCAAAGCCTTCCAGTCTTTTGTCTTTATAGGTTAAAGCACCTTGAAATAGATGTATTCGTTCTTTTTGTCGTGGAGCCATTTCATCCCAATGTAATCGGTCTTTACATTTTGTTAGCTCTTGGTAAGACACGTCCATTCCACTGATATTACTGAATTGTTTTTCCTTCAATAACATTCGAATAAGCTTACCTTCTCCACATCCTAAATCGAGTACTTTAGTAGCACCAGATTCTTTGAGTTTACTTAAGACCAATGATAACCTTTGTTGATGTAAAGTCTCTTTTTTCTTTACTTCTTCCGAATCTATGTCTTCTTGCAATGCTTCCGATTCATCATTATCGTTCAATTTCTCCAATGCCTGTCTAGAAAGAGAATGAAGATTAAATAGATAACGCTTTGTAATTTGTTCTTTTTCGGGGTGGTCAGCCAGCCAACCTTTTCCTTTTTCTAACAATTTTTCAATCTCATTTTGACTTACATAATAATGTTTGTCATTGTCCAAAACTGGAATCATTACGTACAAATGAGACAACAATTCTTGAAGAGTAATGGTGTGATTTAATTTTAAAGTGAAATATTTACTATCGCCCCAATCCATGAATTTGTCGTCCAAAATGTGTCCTTCTAATTCAACTGTATAACCAAGGGGTTCAAACATTTTTCGAATGAGAATTTCTCCACCTTTTGGGGCTGGTAACACCGAAATATTCACTTCAAATGGCATTTTTATATCTACCAGCTCAGGTTTTTTACTACACTTACCATTCATTGCAGTAGAAAATGCTTTTGAAATGGCAACGCTCATAAACGAAGAAGCAACATAAGGTCTATCATTTACATATTGTCCAAGCGAAAAGCCTTTTCCTGATAGATTTCTGCTACCTCGGACCATATCAATTGGGTCAATGTCCAATAATAAGGAAACGGTAGTTCTGTCTTTAGAATTTTCAGGATAAAAAATATGTGCTTTTCCAATCGATAAATCAATGGACTGCAATTTGTCAGGATGCTTATGCAACAAATAACCTAAGTCATTTGCTGGTTTATGTGTTGTAGTTATATTTAATAACATTTATTCATTTTTAATTTTATCATTGGCAAAGACAATACACTTTGTTCTTTGCTTTTTTCAGCTTGCAGAGAAGGGTATGTGTATGAAACGTAGCGTATTTAAAAGTACTTATTTTTGAGTTAGTACTTAGCCACATTATTAAGTTTTTAATTTATCCATTTTTAAAAGCTTAATTTTCAGAATATTTCCTTGCCGGGTAATCTAACGGTTTGGGGTGTTTATAAATATTACGCTCAAATGGTCGGCCCAGAAATGAGTTCTATTTTCATCATCAATTTCAAGGGCAGAAATGACATTCATATCAACGGAATGAATGTCATCTGACAGTTCCCAAAATTCAGAGTCTGTGTTATAATCAAGTTCTTTATATTATATTTCCGTTATTGTTTTTCCAATAAAACTTGATTTTATTCTCTCGTAATATTTCTGTTCTTTCTTAGGGATATCTGCTTGCTCGCAGCACCAACAATTTGGATATAGTGCGTTTCTCAGCATTTATTATATCTGTAGATATAAAGTGTTTTTTGTTAATTTTTCTTTTGGTCAATCAATGTTCTTAAACTTGTTATTGGATTCAAATTATCAATATTTGATTCGTCTAATTTCACCCATTCTATCCAATCAAGGCCAATAGTTATATCATATTCTCCAATTAATCCGTCTAACAAAATATATATTGCATTTTTTGATTGACCACTATCGTCAAAATTTCGAATATTTAATTCAATTCCGAGTTTTCCATATTCTCCATCTACGTATCTGAAATATATATCCGAATATCCAACTTTAAGATCTCCATATTGGATTTCAAATTTATCTCCAGGAATCCTTTGTCTAAAGGCATTAAATTGCCAGTTTTCAATTTCAGGTGCTTTTTCAATTAATTTCTCCACAATTGGAAAGAGTTGTTTAATGCCTTCTGCCGAAACGGTAAATTCTCTAATTCCATTTTCGTGAATTGGGCTAAATTCAAAGACTAAATCTTGATGATTTTTTTTTAATTCAGTCGATAATTCGTTAAATATTTTTTCTCGAATTTCGAGATTTTCAATTTCATTGTAATATGTCATTTGGTTTTTAGTAAACCAATTCCAAAACTTGTCCTCTTTTTGTTGTTTATTGAATATAGAAAATCCCATTGATAAAATTATGATTGGTAATATGATTGATGTTTTTTTAAAGCGGTTCATTTAAATGCTTTACATTTCCGTATAAACGCCGAGTAGACATATATACATAGTTATTCTTTATTTTAATCCATTAATGTCATATTTTGACACAAAGTTCCAAACCAATTCAGATGTGTTTTGACCTTGATAGGTTGTGTTAAACCAAACATGGTTTCCTCCAATATATTTGTAATGCTCAACAGAAACGGAGCTATCTCCTTGGTCGTAGACATAATGCTCAATCGTTATTCCTCCATTATTGTCGCTGTTTACAGTTGGGGTTGGGGTTGTATTGTTGAAATCAACCCAATAGTCTACAGTACTTTGTGCAGAGCTATAGTAATTGTCTCCGTTATAAGGTAGAACACCATCAGACGTTCCATGAAGGTGTATTACCGGCATTGGGTGACTTGTAGGTCCAGTACAATCTAACATTGCTCCTGAAACAGATGCTACCGCAGCCATTAAATTACTTTTATAATGCGCAAGGCCGTAGGCCATCATACCCCCGTTTGAGTAACCTGCTGCATAAACCCTCTCCATATCTACATTATAATCAGATGAAATCTCACTAATCATAGATTCAACAAATCCTAAATCATCTGCCGTACTCTTATTATCTCCACCTAATGGGCAAGGATTCCAATGGGAGAAGCCATCTGAACAACTACCTTGTGGATAGACCAAAATAAAAGTCTCAGATTCTGCCTCAGAACGCATGTCAGCATTGTTCATATAATCAGTTGCATTATCACCAAATCCATGAAAATTGAATAGGAGTGGAATAGGTGATGTACCATTGTAAGAATTGGGCACGTATAACACATATTCTCTGTTTTCTCCATCATGCATTATCGTTTGAACATCAGGATTTGAATAGCATGAGCCTTTGTTGTTGTCATCCTTATTACATCCTGATAACACTATCAAACTTACAATGAAGTAGTAAAAAATTATTTTGTTCATAACTGGCTTATTTTAATTGTGCTTAACGGGTTTGTGTATGGTTGGTTGCGTGGTTAAGCACTAAATTATAGAGGGTGTTGTGCGTAATTTTTATTCCTCATATTTTTCAATTTAATGTATTCAGATGGTCTAATATCTCATCCGAAATTTTAATCATTTTGGTTTCTATTTGTTCACTTAATGCATCCAGGTTATTGAAATCAGGGTTTTCAACTAAAGTCGCTTCAAGAATTGAATATTTAGGCATTTCCGTTTTATCTTTATTCCACTTTGTTGTTTTTAATAATTCCCAATATTTCTTTTGATTTGGAATGGTATTACCCAAAAGCCAAATCTCAAACCTCATATCCAAGTGATTTAATACAAGTCCAAGTTTTAATTTTTTGCTTTTTAAAAAATCGTTTGAATAGTAGAAATATGTATAGTCCATATATCCGTGAAGAATTCCAGCAAATGAATATTGGTCAGAAAGCGTTTTAGTGAATTTTGTTCTTAAATTCATAACGAATTTCACTAATTCATTGTAAGCAATTAATATGTCTCCCTTTTTTAATTGGTCTTGATAAATTGAAACATATTTATTCAGGTTTTCCATTCTGTTTTGTGAGTTCTTTGGTTAAGAGTTCTGTCAGCTTAAGCACAACACTCAGATATGCGTAATGCGTATTTCCGATATTCATTTAGTAAAGTACTAATTTAATCTAATAATCTAAAAACCCTGTTTTTCTTAAAAAAGCGACTTAGGGCATTGATATTTATTTTTTGTATTTATTTTCTATTAATTGGAATGCTTCATCGGTCACTTTGGTCTTTAAATTATCAATTTTATCCTTATATACCATTTTCATTTTTTGACTATAGAAATCGTTAAAAACAATTCCATGTTTTCATCTAAATCGGCTAAAACATTAAATGCTTCATCCGTTTTTTCATTTGTCCCTTTTGGTCTTGGTTCTCTCATTGGACCGCTAACCCATAGTAGTTCGCTACCGTGCTTACAGAAGAGGTTATGTGTATTTTTAGTGATTTTCATTTGATTGTGAGTCGTTTTAATCATAACCATGCTCTTTCTCCCAATCTGAAATGTCAATTTTTTCTATTTCCTCCATCCTCTTATTCTCAGACTCTTGATAAATGTAATACATTAATCCCATCCAAGTTGAAACACCAAAAATTAGAAGTATTAACTTTTCCCAAAACATTTTCATTTTCCCATCTTTAAACAGAGAATACAGGTCAGGGCCTCTACCATGATTAAAAATATTAAATGGAGCACTTATAATAATTAAAACTTTATCAATAACAGAAAATCCATCTTTCTCTACTTTATCTAATTCATTTCTTTCTGACTTAGAATGAAGGTATATTTGTTCCCATTCTGTTTCAGTTTCAATGTCCCAACCCAAATAGTCTTCTAAAATTTTATTCTGGACAGAAAGAGGTACTCTTCTCCTCTTTATTTCATCTTTTGCTAAATCTTTAGTATCATCAGTCCAAAATTTGGGTCGTGAATTAATTATCCAAATTAAATTTGAAGTATCTTCTATTAGTATTTCTTTTGGATTTAAGCTATTCATTCAAATTGCTTACAACACCTAGATATAGACATTGCGTATATCTAAATATTCATTTATAATTCTCTAATCTAACAAAATCACTCTAAATATTTACTCGTAAAATCACCTTATTTTAAACAAAAAAAATACCATTGCTATATAAAACAATAAAGGTGGCTCCTAAATATATAATGTATGGTTATAGTTTCTTACATTGTTCTGGAAGTACGGTTATTACCAGTTTATTATTTTCCTGTTGAATAAGAACTTCATTCCCTTGCTCAAACCCAAGTTGTTCTAGCCATTGTCCTTCCAGTCTAATTTCTGGTACAGTATAGTTCTTTCCCCATTTGCGGTAACGGAACTTTCTATATATTTTTAATATTCTAAATTTTTCCAATTGTCAACTATTTATATGACAAACTTAATGATTTAAAATAATTTGTCAAACTTTTATATGACAAAATTGTCGTATTATTAATTGACATTTGTTTTATGGATAAAGAACAACTTAAAAAGAAAGTCGGTCAGCGTATTGTTGAGTTAAGAAGTCAAAAGGGTTGGAGTCAGTCTGATTTGGCTAGAGCTTGCAATAAGGACAGACAAGCTCTTGAAAAGTTGGAAAATGGAAAAGTTAATCCGACTATCTATTCGCTTTTAGAGATTGCTAAGGCTTTGGAGGTGAGATTAGGGGATTTGATTAATTTTTAGTGGGAATAAAGTAAGATGCAGCATACTGTAATTGTTCTTTATCTTTTTTTAATTTTTCAAATGCTTTTTTATACCATTTAGGGTCAGTTGGCTCTGTAGAGTAATCCTCATAAGTTAAGACATCATAAAAATCTCCATTAAGCCAAGGTTCAATACCAGTAATACCAATCTTATTGTCTTCAACTCGTTTTAGAATAATTGAAAAATCAGCTTCAGAAAAATATTTTATTGATTTAACATCAAATCCATCATTTAGATTTGTTAATCCGAAGAAGAGATACTTTTCTAAAAACTCATTCTTATTGAGGTCGTTTTTCATTTTGTAGAATGTTTATTATTAGAAATGTAGGACAGTTGATTGGTACTTTCGTTTAGGGTTATTACTTAGCTAAATATAAATATATTGCTTTTATCTTTTCTTCTATAAATGTCAAATTTTATATTTAGCGGACTCTATAAAAGTAAATCTATCCTCGTATTAATTGTAGCCCTTGTTGTTTGTAGTTTTTTATTCAAATTCAAACCAAACTGTTGCTGAATTTCGGTTAATCGCATAATCAATAAATCTTTTGAAATTCCTCAAGTCTTGGCCAAAGTTATTCCCAATATAACCTTTTCCTTTATCTTTATTGAAGTCTGAGAAATAGTATTTAGAGTTCATGGAATCAAAATCTGTTTTTATTAGTTTTTCATAAAGGTTATCAATATTTTCCAGACTCTTAATTAACTTTTCTACGAGGATTTTTACTTGGTTTATATTTCCATTTAAATTCTGTTTTCTTTTTTCAAAATCAGATCTTAACCGTTCCTTTTCTTCTTCGTTTTCCGCAAACTCAATCCTATCAAGTTCTTCATCTAGACTTGGGTATTCGGTCATTTTGTACAAATGAGATATATCGATATTCGTCATTTCTCCAATTTGGTCAAATTCAGGCGTGTGTTGAATGACATTCGGTCTGCACATTAGATTGCAAAACTCCCTACTCAAAGAATATAGATTACTATTGTCAAAGTATTCAGGTGTACTTATGTCACTATCATTATTTACTCTTAAACTGATGTCTAAACCCATTTTCTAAAATTATGTATAACGGTCTAGTATAAAAATTGTAGTGGATTTTCATAAACTAACTTTTCGGTTAAATACAGACCTTTTTTATATTTACTTACTTTTTAGTGATTAAACCGCTATTATTTTTACATGTTGTTATGTAATAATTAATCGTTCAATAGTAAATCAGTTAGACTTTCTTCTAAATTGTTTTTCTTGTCTGTAATATCTTTATTGGCTTTTTGTAAAACCTTCAAAGGTGATTTAGAAAATAAAACTCCATTTTTATAAATTTCTTTTACAATGGTGTCAGTCGTTTTCATTTTTTTGGTTTCAAATACAAACTCTTTATTTTCCGATAAACTTTTGTTTTTGTATTCTCTTACTAGAGTACTTTTATCAATATTACTTAATTCCTGCGTTAGTACATTTTTACAAACATTATAAAAGATGAAATACATCATTTCTTTTGTTTTTATATCTTTTACAATTCCATATAAATCTCCATTTTTGAATTCAAACCTTTCCCAAACTAATTTTATGTAATTTAAATAATTAGTTATTCCAATATTCTTTTTCAAATTAATTGATTGAAAGAAATTATTAATAAATGGTTGGACAACCTCAAAGTCAATAAAATTTTCATCGATTTCTCTAGCTAATTCAAAAACATCATCACTACTAGCATATTTTTGATATTTATTAAATAATTTGATTTTTCTTTCAGTATTAGATTCAACTATAAATATCGTAGCAAAATATTCTTGAAATGACCTGTGAGTAAAATAAATAGACATTCCATCTTCTATTAATAAGCTTACTGCTTGTAATAAATCAAGATAGTAACACTCAATATCAAAGTCGATATTTGTGATTTTTTGAGCTTGTAAAAGATATGATTCTACTTCTTTTTTTGTGAATTTAAACTTTCTTTGTTCGTAACTTAGAATACAAAAAGCAGAAAAAACTTTACCAAATTGTCTAATGTCTAGGTTTGTTTCTCTTTTCCTTTTATAAGAGCCTTTGAAAGAATCGTGCCTTTGAAATAAAGCTTGAAATGCTTGGTCATAGAAAATACTTGATTTGTTTGGAATATCTGCACTGAATCCATAAGTAAGCATCATCATAGAAAGAAGAAGTGGATTTGATAGAAAAGATTCGTGTTTCTCAAAAAGTCCATTATTTAGATCAGAAATAAACTTTAATCTTAAATCTTCATCAGCTGTGGGAAGCTTTTTAATCAGATCTACACTTTGTTCTTTCGTTAGAGGTAACGTTTTAAATGAAGTGAAAATATCTAATTTCGATAATTTTATGTCAGGTCTTGTTGATAATATTACACTAAGTTTAGGGTACTTTATGGTTAGTTTATTTATTTCATCTAATATTACTTCTTTTTTAGTTTTAGTAACTTCGTCTAAACCATCTAGAAATAAAATGAAATGACCTTTTTCTAGTGCTTTAGAGAAAAATTTGTTTTCAATTTTTAAGCCGAAATTAGAAGAGGTTTCTTTAATTAATTCTTCTATTGACTGATCATTTGAATTTAAATCTCTTAGTTCAATAAAAATTGGAATTTGTTTTTTTAGTTTCAATGAATCAACAAATAGGTGTTTAAGCATTATTGATTTTCCTGCTCCGCCTGTTCCGGATATTATACAATATCTATTAACTTCTAGAACTGTTTTAATATTTGAAGAAGGTATTTCAATCTTGTTGCAAATAAGTCCCATTGGAACATAAAAGTCATATAAGTTTACTGGTTCTTCTCTAATGAAGAAAGATTTCGATTTTCCATATCTTTGATATGAACGAGTTAGATAATCTTTATAAACTGTTTTTAAAGAAAGTTGTATTGTGGTATTTCTACCTTTGTTGGTAGAGTAAGTTAAGACAAAACTTATTTTAGCAGTTATGAAGAGAAGTACTTACGAAGAATCCTTTAAGTTAATGATAATGGATTTATACAAAGGCGGACAATCGATGTCTAGCTTATCGTCTGAATATTCAATAAATTTGAATATGTTATATCGTTGGCGTCGAGAATATTTAAACCCAAAGCGTCCCAGTTTTACGGGCAGAGGCAATGCAGCTTTGACTGATGAACAAAAAGAACTAAAGCATTTAAAAGAAAAATTAAAAGATGTAACCATGGAACGTGACATCTTAAAAAAGGCAGTAAGCATTTTCTCCAAGAAAGACAGAACAGGTACGCTATAATTTTGGAATATTCAGCAACCTATTGTGTCGAGAAGATGTGTAAGTCTTTAAATATAAGTTCTAATGCGTATTATTCATGGAAACGTAGGCTAGATATAGAACGTTCTAGCATCACAATAGAATTAAAAGAGTCTATTCAAGCGGTTTATGCAGAAAATAGAGGATTGTACGGAGCTCCTAAACTCCAAAAAGCTCTAGAGAGAAAAGGTGTTTTTTACTCGAGGTCTTATATTTCTAGATTGATGAAAGAAATGGGGCTATATTCTAAGACACGTAGGAAATTTACTAATACAACGGACTCAAATCATAGTCATAGAGTAGAAGAAAATCATTTAGATCGGAATTTTGAGGTATTAGAACTTGGGAAAGTATGGGTATCGGATATTACTTATATCAAAGTTAATCAGACCTGGCAATATTTAACTACAATGATTGATTTAGCAGACCGTAAGGTTGTAGGGTGGTCTGTAAGTTCTAATCTAACAGCTACAGATACTGTTATTACAGCTTGGAAACATGCGCGATTAAATCGAAATATAGAAGATGACTTTATATTACACTCGGATCGTGGAGTACAATATACATGTGATGATTTTAAACAGATTATTAACTTAAATACAAAAGCGAAACAATCTATGAGTAGAAAAGGAAATTGCTGGGATAATGCCGTTGCCGAGTCTTTTTTTAAAACAATTAAAACTGAACTATGCTACCTCATTACATTTGAATCTAAGAAACATTTGGAGACCGAAATCTTTAAATATATGAACTGGTATAATAACTCTAGATTACACTCTACTCTAGACTACAAAACACCTACCGAAAAAGAACAAGAATTAAGATACAAACAAATTAAACGAGTGGCTTAACTTTTTCTACCAAATTTTGTAGGAATATCATTGTGTCATTAGTTCCTTTAATAAAATTTTTTCCTAAACTAAAAATGTTATCAATTTGTGAATTTAAAAATTCAGAGGTTACTTTATTTATGTCAAATTCTGCCATATTTTTCCAAGCATTTATTTATAATCCACGAATTTAACAAACCCACCCTAAATATTTACCCGTAAAAACACCTGACTTTAAACAAGAAAACCACCCTTACTGTGTAAAACAATAAGGGTGGTTCCTAAATATATAATGTATGGTTGTTGTGTCTTACATCATTCCTGGCATACCTCCGCCCATTGGTGGGTGAGCATGTGCCTCTTCTTTTTCTGGAATGTTTACAAGTACACACTCTGTTGTTAAGAACATACCAGCTACAGAAGCGGCATTTTCTAGAGCAACACGTGTTACTTTTGTTGGGTCAATAATTCCAGCTTTAAACATATCTACATATTCGTCTGTTTTTGCATTATATCCAAAGTCTCCAGAACCTTCTTTTACTTTGTTAATAACTACAGAACCTTCACCACCTGCATTGGCCACAATTTGTCTTAATGGCTCTTCAATAGCACGTGTTACAATCTGAACACCAATTTGCTCGTCTTCGTTTAATGTAGCTACGTTTTGTGTTGCTTGAGAAGCTCTTACTAAAGCAACTCCACCACCAGGTACAATACCTTCTTCAACCGCTGCACGTGTTGCATGTAATGCATCGTCAATACGGTCTTTCTTTTCCTTCATTTCAATTTCAGAAGCGGCACCAACATACATAACAGCAACTCCACCGGCTAATTTAGCCATACGCTCTTGAAGTTTCTCTTTGTCGTATTCAGACGTAGACGCTTCGTATTGAGCTTTAATTTGGTTAACACGTAGTTTAATGTTATCCTCATTTCCAGCACCATTAACAACCGTTGTATTGTCTTTGTTAATGTTTACTTTCTCTGCTGTACCTAACATTTCAATAGTAGCCGTTTCTAAAGAGAATCCTTGTTCAGAAGATACCACTGTACCACCTGTAAGAATGGCAATATCTTCTAACATCGCTTTTCTACGGTCTCCAAATCCTGGTGCTTTAACAGCAGCCACTTTTAGAGAACCACGAATACGGTTAAGTACAAGCGTAGTTAAAGCTTCTCCGTCAATATCTTCGGCAATAATTAATAAAGGACGTCCCGATTGAGCTACAGGCTCAAGTACTGGAAGTAAATCCTTCATTGTAGATACTTTTTGGTCGTAAATTAAGATGTATGGATTATCTAAATCAGCTTCCATTTTCTCTGTATTGGTAACAAAGTATGGCGATAAATATCCACGGTCAAATTGCATACCTTCAACAACGTCTACTGTTGTTTCAATACCTTTCGCTTCTTCAACTGTAATTACACCTTCTTTACCAACGCGTTCCATAGCTTCAGCAATAAGCTTACCTACAGAAGAATCGTTGTTTGCAGAAACCGAACCTACTTGTTCAATTTTATCATAACTATCTCCAACTTCTTGAGATTGTACTCTTAAATCTTTAGTAATAGCAGCTACTGCCTTATCAATACCACGTTTAATGTCCATTGGGTTAGCCCCAGCGGTAACATTTTTAAGTCCCGTATTAATAATAGCCTGAGCCAATACTGTAGCGGTAGTTGTACCATCACCAGCAACATCAGCTGTTTTAGAAGCCACTTCTTTAACCATAGAAGCGCCCATGTTAGCCAATTCATCTTCCAATTCAATTTCACGAGCTACAGACACTCCATCTTTAGTAATGTGAGGTGCTCCAAATTGTTTTCCGATAACAACATTACGACCTTTAGGTCCTAGTGTTACTTTTACTGCGTTTGCTAATGCATCAACACCAGCTTTTAATCCATCTCTTGCGTCCGAATTAAATTTTATATCTTTTGCCATGATTTTATTCTAAAGTCTGTTATGTAATTTGATAAATTAAAGAATCGCTAATACGTCAGCTTCTCTCATAATAAGGTATTCCTTACCATCTAATTTTACCTCTGTTCCTCCATATTTTCCGTAAAGAACTTTGTCGCCAACAGAAACTGTCATATCAACATCTTTTGTTCCATTTCCAACGGCTACAATAATTCCTTCTTGTGGCTTTTCTTTAGCGGCATCTGGAATAATAATTCCTGAGGCTGTTTTTGTTTCAGCGGCTAAAGGTTCTATAAGAACGCGGTCTGCTAATGGTTTTAACGTTACTGACATATCTTGAGTTTGTTTTTTTTGTTATTTATAGGGTGGACTTTGGCAATTAATATACCAAATGAAAAATTATGTCATATTGTCTTTTTTCATGACAAAAAGTATAGAAATGATAAGTTTATGAAAAAGAGCCGATTTGTAAAATGAATTAAAAACCTGACAATTTTCAGTTTTTAGGTCAACAATATTAATTAGCTTTGTCCAATTATTTTAGTTCCGAAAAATAGGACTTTATAAGAATCTAAACGATTAATATGAAAGTATTAGGATTACTATCCGTTTTTTTATGTACAATTGGTGGTGTATTTGCACAAGACAGTCAAGTCATTTCCAATGAAGTATCCATTAATAGAAAAGGTCAGTTTCATGTGTATTGGGGATGGAATGTATCTTGGTATACAGATTCCGATATTACCTTTAAAGGTGAAGATTATGAATTTACATTAGATGATGTAGAAGCATTTGATAGACCAACACCTTTTAATGCACACGATTATTTTAATCCGGCACAAATTACGATTCCTCAATTTAACTTTAGATTAGGATATTTCTTCCACGAAAATTACAATGTTTCTCTTGGTTTCGATCATATGAAATATGTTGTAAAGCCTTATCAGACCGTAACTATGAATGGAGAAATTCAGAATTCGGGAACCGATTATGATGGGATTTATAATAATGTAGAGCAAGCCATTAATAAAGACTTTTTACGTTTTGAGCACACGGATGGTTTAAACTATGTAAACCTTGAAGTAAGACGTTTTGATGAAATTTATGCCACGAAAGACATTACGTTTAACTTAACTGAAGGATTTGGTGCTGGACTATTAATCCCAAGAACCAATACAACCTTATTAGGAAAAGAACGTTATGACGAGGTACATACATCTGGATATGGATTAGGTGCTGTGGTTGGAGTAAACGTTACATTTTTTGAACGTTATTTTATCCAATCAGAATTTAAGGGTGGATATATCAATATGCAAAACATAAGAACAACTCAATCTGACGTTGATGAAGCTCAACAAGATTTTTTCTTTACTCAATTTAATGTTGTATTTGGTGTAAACATTAACACGAAACGCAGCAAGCGTATGAAACAACAACCAGAATAAATACACTAGTTTTATATAACATAAAAAGCCCTTAGTTAAACATTAACTAAGGGCTTTTTGTATTTATTTGAGGAGTTCCTTGTACTTGTCTTTATACGCGACAAGCATTATGATATTAAACACTAATAAAACGATAGCCATAATAATAGAATCTGGATCAAATGCGGCATGATACATAACTGCATTTATAGAAACACTCATTAATATTACCATCATTAAGGCGGCATATTTATTAATAAGTAAAGAAAGACCAGCAACGGCTTCTACAATACCAACAAGCATCATGGTATTAGAAGCTGTTAAGGCTTGCCAATATCCCATAGCTTCTTCGGGTGCTGGTGGCGGAGTCATAAAGTGGAACAACTTATTGGTTCCAAAAAATAAAAGTCCTAAGGCCAAAATGTAACGGATAATCATAAATACTTTAGAATTCATAACATATTCAATTATTGGTTCTGTCTAAGATAATGATTTTTAAGTCCTTATGCAAATGGGTGAAATGGATAAGTATTTGTTTTACACTTTGTTATAGGTAAATGCCACTGGAAAGAAGAATTTTATTTTTTTAGATGAGAAGACTAAGAAGGCATAAAAATATCCTAACTTGCTTTTTTATTTCTAAGTTAAACACCCTATCATGGAGAACCATAAAGAAAAACTGTTTTTGCTAGATGCATTCGCATTAATTTATAGATCATTTTTTGCGTTTAGCAAGAATCCTAGAATTAATTCTAAAGGGGAAAATACCTCAGCAGTTTTTGGTTTTATGAATACATTACTTGATCTTATTGAAAAAGAAAATCCGAAATATTTAGGAGTCGTTTTTGATACATCAGAACCTACGTTCAGACATATTCAATACAAAGAGTATAAAGCTCAACGTGAAGCTATGCCAGAAGGTATACAAACGGCCATTCCACATATATTTAACCTCTTAGAGGCCCTTAATATTAAAGTCTTAAAAATGCCTGGGTTTGAAGCCGATGATTTGGTAGGTACCATTGCTTGGAAAGCCGCTTCGCCAGAGTTGGATGTCTATATGATGACGCCAGATAAGGATTATGCTCAACTTATACGTCCTAATATTTTTATGTATAAGCCCTCTAGAATGGGTAAAGGTGTAGAAATATGGGGAGAAGAAGAGGTGAAAGCTAAATTTGAAGTGGATACTCCAATTCGAGTGATCGATTATTTAGGAATGATGGGAGATGCCTCTGATAATATTCCTGGTATTCCGGGTGTTGGAGATAAAACCGCTAAAAAATTCCTTAAAGCCTTTGGTAGCATGGAAGGGTTATATGAAAACCTAGACAGCCTAAAAGGGAAGCAAAAGGAAAAAGTAGAACAAAATAGAGAGTTGGCATTTTTATCGAAAGATTTAGCCACTATTAAAACCGATATAGAATTAGATTTCGACTTAGATGAATATAAGCGAGAGGCCTATAATGACGATAAATTAATTCCACTTTTTAAGGAGTTGGAATTCTATTCGAGTGCCAAACGATTGCATCTAAGTTTATCTGATGTTAAAGACCAGAACTTTGAAAAATCGGATGCCGCGAACAGAACGGTAATGAGTAATGGGAATATGGATTTATTCTCTCAATTTGAATCGGTAGATCAACCGATTGTCGTTGGAGATAAATCGGCGGATGTTTCGGCCCTTCAATATAAAATTATTGAAACGGAAGAAGAGTTGAATTCAATGATTGAAACCATCTTTAAGCATCCAACATTTGCCTATAAACTGGATACAACATCTTTAAATCCTATAGATGCTCAATTGGTTGGTGTTTGTTTTTCTGGACAAGCCAATCAGGCATTTTATGTCGAATTTCCAGAAGATCATGAAGGAATTGTAAAGAAGTTACAACGTATAAGCCCATTGTTAACGTACAATTGGTCTACACGGGTATCAACAGATATTAAATATGATATCCAGGTATTAAAAAAGTATAATTTAGATTTAGGAGATCAATTGTTTGACATTGAGATTGCCCACTATTTGTTAGAACCAGATATGAAGCATGATCTATTAAGATTGTCTGAATTGTACTTAAACAAGAGTATACTTACTTTAGAAGACCTAGTTGGAAAGAAAAGTTTTAAGGATGTTAATTTAAGAGAGATAGACAGAGATAAACGTGTAGATCATGCTTTTAAAATTGCAGATGTTACGGCTCAAATCTATCACATACTAAGTGCGAAAATTGAAGAACAAGGATTGAAGACCTTGTTTGATACTATGGAAATGCCGTTAGTTCCTGTATTAGCAGAAATGGAATTACATGGTGTGCATTTAGATATCGAAAATTTAAAAAAGCAATCTGAAATTTTAACTCAGCAAATAGAGACTTTAGAGAAAGAGATATACGAATTGGCTGGTAAAGAATTTAACATTGCCTCTCCAAAGCAGTTAGGATTTATATTATTTGATGATTTAGAATTAGATGCTAAAGCTAAAAAAACAAAATCAGGTCAATACTCTACAGCAGAAGGCGTTTTAGTTAAGTTGAAATCTAAACATCCAATTATTGAAAAAATATTAACGTTTAGAGGGATACAAAAATTACTTTCTACTTACGTTGATGCCTTACCTAAAATGGTACATCCAGTAACCAAACATATTCATACAAATTACAGACAAACTGTTGCAGCAACCGGAAGATTAAGTTCTACAAATCCGAATTTACAGAATATACCAATTAGAACCGAAAACGGTAGAAAGGTCAGAGAAGCATTTATTCCATCGGCAAGTGATCGTGTTCTAATTGCGGCCGATTATTCTCAGGTTGAACTAAGACTGATTGCGCATATGAGTCAAGATCCGGAAATGATTAAAGCGTTTAATGAAGGATCCGATTTTCATGCCGCAACAGCCAGTCGATTGTTTAATATTCCTGTAGAAATGGTTTCTAGAGAATACAGATCGTATGCAAAAACGGTAAACTTTGGAATAATTTACGGGGTATCTGCCTTTGGATTAAGTCAACAAACGGATTTAAGTCGAAAAGAGTCTAAAGAAATTATAGATAATTACTATTTAACATTCCCAAGGCTTAAAGCGTATATGGAGGAGTTGGTAGAAACGGCTAGAGATAAAGGTTATGTTGAAACAATCTTTAATAGAAGACGTATTTTAAGAGATATCCATTCTAGAAATGCCGTGGTAAGACAACATGCCGAAAGAAATGCTGTAAATGCCCCTGTTCAAGGTTCTGCGGCTGATTTAATTAAATTAGCCATGATAGAAATTCAAAATGATTTAAAGCATAGTAATCTAGATGCAAAAATGATCCTTCAGGTGCATGATGAACTTGTATTTGATTGTTTGGCGTCTCAAAAAGAGGAGATAAAAGCATTAATTACGGCTAAAATGGAAAATATTGTAGAATTATCTATTCCATTAATTGTAGATGCTAACGAAGGAGATAATTGGCTGCAAGCACATTAAATCTAAATATTATTAAGTATAAACAAGACATTTTGTACTTTTGAATCAATTATAAGAATTTAAACCATGTTTTTTATTTTTGGAATAGCAGTCGCTTTCTTTTTAGAGATGCTTCTCTTAATGAAAAAGAACAAGTCTATTGCCGATAAGACTCTAGGTGTATGGCTATTTATTAATATTATACATTTATCTATTTTTTATTCGTTTTCTACGGGGTATTCATTTAAACACCCCCATTTATTAGGGTTAGATTTTGCCTTACCTATTGTACAAGGTGTATTATTATTTATATACGCTAAAGCCTTAACAGAAAATAAATTAAATTGGAAAACGGTCTTTGTTCATCTTATGCCAGCAATGGTTGTTGGCTTATTGGCTATACCATTTTATAGTTTATCCGCTTCTGAAAAATTACGAGTTATAGAAACAGATGGAGAAGGATTTGAATGGTACGTTTATATAAATAATGGAACCATGATTGTTTCTGGTTTTGGATACGCCATTTGGACTTATATTTTAACCTTAAAACACGCCAAAAACATTAGAAATAAATTTTCTAATATTGAAAAGAAGGAATTAGATTGGCTCAAATATCAAGCGATTGCACTTTCAATAATTTGGCTTACTGTGGTGTTTACCGATAGTCCAGAAATGATATTTTCGGCTGTCGTTTTATTTATACTTTTCATTGGGTTTTTCGGGATCAACCAAATGTCAATTTTCACCTCTCATCAACACACAACTCCAAATCAAATATTCTATGATGTAGAAGAGGAAATAGAGGAGAAAATAGATATAGAAGATGTTGAGAAGGAAGAAATAAAACGGTATGCAAAATCGGGATTATCGACAGAGAAATCAACTCAGATTTATTCAGAATTGATGGAATTAATGCAGACCGAAAAAGCATATTTAAATAACGATTTGTCTTTAATAGAATTGGCTAAAACGCTCAATATTCATCAAAATCATTTGTCGCAGGTGATTAATGAAAAAGAAGATAAAAATTTTTATACCTATATAAATTCACTCCGTATTAAAGAGTTTATTAATCAAGCTCAGCGTCCTGAAAATAAAAAATTAACCCTATTAGCCATTGCATTTCAGTGTGGTTTTAACTCTAAATCGACCTTTAATAAGCACTTTAAGCTCTATACAGGTACAACACCAAAGAATTATTTAGTAAATGTAAATGAGGTTTAAATACCTTAAAATCAACAGGTAATACGTTTTAGATTATAAGCTCGAACCTTTTTTTAGGACCATCTTATAAGTTAGGTCGTGTAAAACAATGATGAATAATAGATTTGCACAAAATCAAATTATTCTCATGAAAAACATACTTGTTATTTTTATGCTTCTTTCTAAAATTGCAATAGCGCAGGAATATTCCCTAAGTGGAGTAATAACAGACGCAAGCAATGGAGAAACTTTAATTGGTGCCTCTATCTATTTAGAAGAAAATTCTGTTGGAGGAACAACAAACACTTATGGGTTTTATTCGCTTACAGCAGAAAAAGGAACCTATACCTTAGTCATATCATACATCGGATATGATACCAAAAAACAATCGATAACGTTTGATGGAAACAAGAAATTAAACATCGAATTAAGCGAAAGCGCAGAACAATTAAATGAGGTGACTTTAACCACTGAAGAATCTCCTCAAATGTCTTTAAAGCGACCAGAAATGGGAACCTTAAAATTAAAGACCAAAACCATAAAACAAATCCCTGTTGTATTGGGAGAAATAGATGTATTAAAATCGATACAAACTTTACCTGGAGTTACCAATGGAGGTGACGGTACAAGTGGATTTAATATTAGAGGTGGAGCCGTCGATCAAAACCTGGTATTATTAGATGAAGCCATTATCTATAATACATCTCATTTATTAGGATTTGTTTCTGTGTTTAATGCCGATGCCATAAAAGATTTAAAACTCTATAAAGGGAGTATTCCAGCACAGTTTGGAGGAAGAACATCTTCGGTATTGGATGTGAGACAAAAAGATGGAAACAATAAAGAATTTCATTTATCTGGAGGGATAGGTGTTATTTCGAGTCGATTGACGGCAGAAGGTCCAATGTTTAATGATAAGGGTTCATTTTTAATTGCGGGTAGAGGTTCTTATGCGCATTTGTTTTTAAAGATGGCGGATACGGATAATAGTGTTGCCTTTTACGATTTAAACCTGAAAAGTAATTATCAAATAAATTCGAAGAACAAATTATACTTGTCTGGATACTTAGGGCGAGACGATTTTTCTACGAATAACTTTGGAAGTAACTACGGAAATGCAACGGCAAACATTAGATGGAACCATGTACATTCAGAGAAGTTGTTCTCTAACTTATCTTTAATATATAGTAAATACGATTATCAAATCTTATTGGATGTTTTAAAGATGGATTGGACAGCCGATATTACCAATTTGAACTTTAAATATGATTTTAAATATTATAGAAGTGAAAAAATAAAATACGATTTTGGAATTTCTGGAATATATTATGACTTTCATCCTGGGCAAATAAAACCTACAGCAGATGATTCGCCAATCAATAGATATAAAATTGATCCTAAATATGCCTTTGAAGGTGGATTATACTTAAATGCAGAACATAAAATTTCGCCTGTATTTACAGGATATTATGGATTAAGACAAAGTTCATTTTTCAGATTAGGAGATCAAACCATTCAAAAGTATCAGAACAATTTACCTGTCGTTTATAACGAAGAATTGGGAATTTACGAAGAAGGGGTTGTTGTTGGTGAAGAGTCATTTTCTAGAGGCGATGTTCTTTCTGAATTCTACAATTTAGAACCAAGAATCGCATTTTCATATCAATTATCAGATCAAACATCTATTAAAGCAAGTTTTAACAGATCTGCTCAATACGTACATCTATTATCGAATACCACAGCGGTTACGCCAATTGATGTTTGGATGCCAAGTGGAGACTATATTAAGCCACAACTTGGGAACCAATATGCCTTAGGATATTTTAGAACGTTTGATAATAACGCATATGAACTAGAAACAGAAGCCTACTATAAAACTGTAGACAATAGGATAGATTATATAGATGGATCGAACTTGGTTGGGAACAATTATATAGAAAATGAATTGTTGAACGGAAAGATGCGTTCTTATGGAATTGAGGTTTTATTGAGAAAAAACACGGGTAAACTAACCGGTTGGGTTGCTTATACGCTTTCTAAATCTGAACAAAAAACAGATGGAGGTAAAGTAGGTGGACCTGGTATTAATTACGGAGAGTGGTATGCTGCTGGACACGATAGAAGACATGATTTATCGATTACGGGGATATACCAGTTGAATAAAAAATGGTCTTTAAGTGCCAATGTGGTTATTCAATCTGGAAGACCTGTAACCTACCCGAACGGACAATATAGCTATGAAGGATTGTCTATTGCCAGTTATGCAGAAAGAAATGCGGATAACTTACCAGTTTACCATCGTTTAGATGTTGGAGCGATTTATAAGCCAAATAAAAAGCCAAATAAAAAATGGAAGGGAGAATGGAACTTCGGGATTTATAACCTTTACAATCAAAAAAATGCTTCAACAATTACATTTAGTCAAAACGCTAATACAGGAAAGAATGAAGCAACCAGAACCGCAATTTTTGGAATTATTCCTTCTGTAACGTATAACTTTAAATTTTAACATCATGAAAATACAAATAGCACGAATTATACAAACTCTTATTATAACGACTGTATTATTTTCTTGTACAGATGTAATAGATGTTGATGTACCAACAGGAGATCCGAAATTAGTAGTAGAGGCATCTATAGATTGGGAAAAAGGAACAAGTGGTAACCAGCAAAGAATTACATTATCTACGCTTACACCTTATTATTCTACTCAAGAGCAGAATGAAGTTATTGGGGCAAATGTTGTGGTGGAAAATCTAAATACTGGAGACCAGTTTGTATTCACTGATCAGAACGATGGAGACTATACAACGGAAACATTTATACCGGTTTTAAACGATGAGTATTCGCTTACCATAACGTATGATGATGTTGTATATATGGCCCAAGAAAAAATGACACCAGTTACAGATATTGTTTTAATCGATCAATCTGTAGACGGAGGGTTTAATTCCGAAGAAATAGAAATGAACATTCATTTTCATGACCCAGCGAATATAGAGAATTATTACTTTTTTAAATTTAATAGAGTAGGCGATGTATTACCTTCTATTGTACCCATGAGTGACGAATTTACAGATGGGAATTTAATGGAAGAAAGCTTTGAAAAGGAAGATGATGAGGATACCGATAAGAAAGAGGAATTAAAACCTGGAGATCTTGTGCAATATGAGATGTATGGAATTTCTGAACGTTATTACAACTACATGCAAATATTGGTGAATCAGTTAGGATCTGGAGGTCTTTTTAACGGCGTGCCTGTAGAGCTTAAAGGGAATTGTATGAATACAAGTAATGATAAAGATTTTACACTGGGATACTTTAGGTTAACAGAAACGATAAAGGGTGTATATACAGTACAATAATCTGTTTGATTTAATGACTTATGGAAAATTTACATAAAACAACGCCATTTTTAGAAACGATTACACGTTATATAAAACCAGAAATGAGAATTCTCATTTCTGGTCATAAATTGATCGATATGCCGTTTTCGATGTTTTTAGATTCTAATTTTACAGGTATTGTTACAACTATAAATAATAAAGAAGCATATTTCACGGAGTCTATTGTAGATCCTGGTTGGCAAATTCAATGTCTAGAGAAATCTAGATTTGTACATTCAGATTTAGAGCTTTCAGATTTTATATTGATTTCAAACGATGATCCATATAAAATGGATGTGTATTTATCGGAGTTTGAATCTGGATTAAAGCCAGGAGGATTTATGTTTATTAGTTGTTTGCAAAGTGAATATACTCAGATACGACGTAAAATTACCAATAAGAACTTTGAACTAATAGAAGTATATAATGATGCTGTAGAATGCTACTTTTTAATAAAGAAAGGGTGGGATATTACTTACACTCAGTTGGATTTATTACCGTTAAACTACCATTATTAGGACTAATAAACTCTATACCTAATCCCATACCTCTAAGGATAAAAAAAAGACCAATAGCAACCATAATATAAGGAATGTAAGATTGTATTCTAAATCGTAATTTTTGCCCAATAGAAGCCCCTAAAATTTGTAACCCGAGCATGGCAGGTAAGGTTCCAATGGCAAACACAACCATAAACAATACACTATGTGTAAAACCTCCGGCCGTTAAGGCTCCAACTAAAGCCATATATACCATAGCACACGGTAAAAATCCGTTTAAGATACCTATAGAAAATAAAGTAGATGTGCGTTTTGTTTTTATGCGTTTAGCCAGTGCTTTTTGAATGGGTTGCATAACTTTAAACACTTGAGATTGAATAAAGTTACTGTGTTTAAATACAAGTGGATATAAGGCGAAAATAATAATAAAGGCCCCTGCAAAAATAGATAAACGTTGTTGAGTAGCTGCTAAAGGTAGATGTTTACCAAAGAGCCCAATAACTAAACCTAAAATAGAATACGACAATAGTTTTCCAAAATGGTATACAAAAATACCAAGATAGGTTTTGTTTTTAGAGGAGCGATCTAGTGGAAGTGCAAGAGCTAAAGGCCCACACATACCAACACAGTGCATACTCGAAAGTATTCCTAAAGAAAATGCTGTAATAAATAATTCCATCACCTGTGTATTATAATCATAGTATTGATTAAGACCAATACTATGATTGATTATTTAAAATGTTTAATAAAACGGTACCATGTATATTTCCCCCAAAATCTCCAACGTACCGTTTTATTAGATCATTAGAAGAAAAATACGTCTTCTTTAAAATAAGACGTGTTATTTCTTTTAAAACTAATTTTTACTTTCCATTTTCCTTGTGAAAGTTTAGATAATGGAATGATTTGTTGGTGGTTTTCAATATGGATAGCCTCTTTAAAATCGAGCTTAATGTTATCTGGTTTATACATTTGAACATGTCCTTTAACGTCTTTAGAAGACCAATGTTTTGGAAAGTTAATTTCTATTCCAGATGTGCTTTGCTTAATAGAGAATTCAGAACCTAAAGTATTTAGGTTTTCAATTTCTTCCATACGTTGCCCATAATCGAGCTCTTGTTCGTAATAATCTTCTGTCACTAAATAGTGATCAGCTTTAAAACTTACCGTTACAGCCCATGATAGTAATCCAATAAAAATTACAAATGTTATAACGATTCCTGTTCCCCAAGATATTTTCATAATATGTTATTTAAAAGGACTGCTGAATGATAAATCTATTGTCTCTATTGTTTTATCTTGATGATTAACCGCAATTTCAATTTTGGTTTTTCTAGAGTCTGTGTCTTCTTTATCAAGATAGATCATAATAGTACCTTCAGCAAGGTCTTGGTTACCAATATGGATGTTTCCATCCTCTTTTCCTACAATTACAATACTACCATCATGAGAAATAAGTTGGAATGTTAAATCCATTTCTTCATGAGATTTATTGATTAATGTGTAATTGTAAATGTTTAAAATTCTGTCATCTACTTTTTTGTAAATAGACCCTGGAACTCTTAATATTTTTGTTTCAACAATACTTCGGTTTAATAGAATAGCAGTAACTACAACCATTAAAATGGCTAAAACGGCCGTATAGGCTTTCATTCTAAAACTAAATTCAAAAGGCTTCTTCTCCGAGATCATTTCTTCCGAAGCATATCGGATAAGTCCTTTTTGTAAATTTACTTTTTCCATGACAGAATCACATGCATCTATACAAGCTGTACAGTTTACACATTCCATCTGCGAACCATTTCGAATATCGATTCCTGTAGGACAAACGGCCACACATAAATCACAATCTATACAATCACCTTTTCCTTCCTCTTTACGATCTTCACGCTTTTTAAAACGCCCTCTATTTTCACCTCGTACATAATCATAGGCAACCTGAATCGATTTTTTATCAAGTAAAACCCCCTGTAAACGTCCGTAAGGACAAACAGCAATACAGGCTTGTTCTCTAAACCATAAGAAAACAAAGAAGAAAACAAATGTAAAGATGACTAAGGCAATAAGACCTCCAACATGTTCAGAAGGTGGATCCGTTACAATAGCCCATAGTTCTTTAGCTCCAATAATGTAACTTAAAAATGTATTGGCTATTAGGAATGAAATCACCCAGAAGATACTCCATTTAAGTCCCCTTTTTCTAATCTTTTCGGCGTTCCAAGGAAGCTTGTTTAGTCTTTTTTGTTGACCAAAGTCGCCATCTATCCAATATTCAATTTTACGGAAAACCATTTCCATAAATATGGTTTGAGGACACATCCATCCACACCATACACGACCGTAGACTACTGTAAATAAGATAATACCTACAACAGCTGTTAATGCCGATAATACAAAAATAAAAAAGTCTTGTGGCCAGAATATAATTCCAAAAACGATAAACTTACGTTCTAGAATATTAAATAAGAATAAAGGTTCACCTTGAAAGTAAACATGTGGTAGACCAAATAGGAGTATAAGTAGAATAATGGAAACCCAAGTTCTCCACTGATAAAATTTTCCTTTTGGCTTTTTAGGATAGATGAAATTACGTTTTCCGTCTTCTCCTATGGTTGATATTGAATCTCGATAAGCTTCTTGATCATAATTTGCGTCGCTCATGGTATTCTTGTGTTATAAACGAAAGGTCGTAAGTCATTCTGTTGAAGTAACAAAATAGGTGGTGGTCTTACGACTTACGACCTTTCTTAAGGTTATGAATCCAAAATTTGCTGATAGTGGAATTCATAGTTGTTTAGTTTATCTGGAGGCATTAAACCTCCAGATAAGCTTATTGTTGACTTGTAGAATCGGATTGTTCTACTTGCTCAGTTACGGTTTCTTCAACCACAGGAACATATTTCTCACCTTCTGGAGCTTTAGCACCAGTAGGATTAGTTCCTTGTAGTTTGTTTAGAATATAACTAGCAATATTTTGCATTTGCTGAGCTTTTAATTGACTCTTCCATGGAATCATACCCTTTTCTGGTACACCATATTTAATTGTAGAGAATACAGCCTTAATATCACCACCATGTAACCAATATTCATCCGTTAAATTAGGTCCAACCAATCCTTCTCCACTTGGTCCATGACATGTGGCACAAAGAGATTTATATAATTTTGCACCAGTCTCTAAAGAAGATCCATCGGTTAATAAGGTAACCGTTGTTTCGTCAATCAAGTTGGTTGCTGTAGCCTTATAACGCTCTAATTTAGCTTGAGCTTCGGCAACTTCAATATTATACTCTTCGGTTTGTAATGGGTGATCCATAACATAATATCTTGCGACATAAATAGCTCCAAAAAGAATGGTTAAGTAGAAGAAACCAACCCACCAAGGTGGAAGATTATTATCTAATTCCTTAATTCCATCATAATCATGATCTAAAAGAATATCTCCTTCTTCTTCAATTTCTTTAGCATCGGTCATTTTCTTCATGAAATTATCCCATGACGATCCTTTTTTAGCTTCTTCAGCTAATTCTTCATCAGATTTAAGGAAATGAGATAACTTAAATATTGCTTTAAACATAACTAGGAATGTAATTACTAGTATGATACAAGCTAAAATTAACATGAATGTTGCTGCATCGATATTTTTAACTAACCCAGCAACTGCACTTGTTGATGCATCTTGAGCTTGAGCAGATAAACCTAAAGATCCGAACAATAATATCATTAGATTTTTTGTTCTGTTTTTCTTTTCTTTCACTTGGTTAGCTAATGCCTTAATAACCGTAGGTAAGATAAGCGCAATTGCAATTAATACCACAAATAATAGAATAGCTATAAGGTAGTATGGGTTTTGCAATGTTGACGTCAGTGTGCTTTGAGCCTGAAGCGTAAGACCTCCGGCTATAAATCCTAATATGCTGAATGTTTTTTTCATTGTTGTCTTTTTTGTATTTGTACAGCTATTCTAATGGAAGATTACTCATTCTATCTGCAAAACTCTTTTTGGTTTTCCAAGCGTATATACCTACACCAATAAAAAAGAGAAAGAAAATGACGAAGGAAATGACAGGATAGATTTCTATCCCATCAATGGTTTCCATATGTTGTTTTATATACTTTAACATGGCTTATTTTTTTGAAGCTTTAATATCAGTACCTAAACGTTGTAAGTAGGCAATAAGAGAAATGATTTCTTTATCCTTAGAGATATCGATATCATCAGACTTGTTTAATTCATCTGCAATTTCTTTAGCCTGAGTATCTCTTAACTGATCAGCATTAGCAATTTCCTCTTCTGAATATGGAACGCCTAATTTCTTAAGTGTTTCCATTTTAGCAGCTGTTTGCGATACATCTAAATCATCATTAATAAACCAAGGGTAAGCTGGCATAATAGATCCTGGTGACATTGATGTAGGGTCATACATATGATTAAAGTGCCAAGAATGAGGATATTTAGCTCCAACTCGGTGTAAATCTGGACCTGTACGTTTAGATCCCCACAAATGTGGATGGTCATACACATATTCACCCGCTTTAGAATACTCTCCGTAACGTTCAGTTTCAGAACGGAAAGGTCTTACCATTTGAGAGTGACAGTTGTTACACCCTTCACGTATATATAAATCACGACCTTCTAATTCTAAAGGTGTATAAGGCTTAACCGATGCAATCTTAGGAATGTTAGATTCTACCTTTATCATTGGAATGATCTCAATAATACCTCCAATTAAGATGGCTATGGTTGCAAAAATGGTTAACTGTACAGGCTTACGCTCTATAATTCTATGCCAGTGTTCACCAGCGTGTTTCTTATATGTTTTTGTTAATGCAGGAGCTTCAGCTTCTTCTGTAGGTACTAATTTACCTTTAGCAACTGTTTTCCACACATTGTAGATCATAATGAATAATCCAATTACATACATCGTACCTCCTAAAGAACGTAGAATATAAAGTGGGATGATTTCTGTTACTGTTTCAAGGAAGTTACCATAAACTAAACTACCATCTGCAGCAAATTCTTTCCACATTAAACTCTGCATGAATCCTCCAAAATACATTGGTAATACCCAGAATATAATTCCTAATGTACCAATCCAGAAGTGTACATTCATTAACTTTTTAGAGTACATTGTTGTGTCAAATAATCTTGGCACTAACCAATAGAATACCCCAAATGCCATAAATCCATTCCAACCTAAAGTTCCAACGTGAACGTGAGCAGGAATCCAATCTGTATAGTGAGCAAGTGCGTTTAATCCTTTAAGCGATAATAAAGGACCTTCTAAAGTAGCCATACCATAACACGTTACGGCAACAACCATAAACTTAAGTACAGCATCTTCACGAACTCTATCCCATGCCCCTCTTAATGTAAGAAGACCATTTAACATACCTCCCCAAGATGGAGCAATAAGCATAATAGAGAAAACGGTTCCTAAGGTTTGAGCCCAGTCTGGTAAAGCTGTATATAGTAAGTGGTGAGGTCCAGCCCAGATGTAAATAAATATTAAGGCCCAGAAGTGAATAATAGATAATCTATATGAGAATACTGGACGGTTAGCAGCCTTAGGTAAGAAGTAATACATTAAACCTAAGATTGGAGTTGTTAAGAAGAATGCTACGGCATTATGTCCATACCACCATTGTACAAGAGCATCTTGTACACCAGAATAAGCCGAGTAACTCTTTGTGAAATTAACAGGTAATTCGAAACTGTTTACAATATGTAATACGGCTACAGTTACAAAGGTTGCCAAGTAAAACCAGATAGCAACATATAAATGACGCTCTCTACGTTTAGCAATTGTTCCTATTAAGTTTGCTCCAAAAACAACCCAAAGTCCAGCAATTGCTATATCAAGCGGCCATTCTAATTCGGCATACTCTTTACTTGTCGTATATCCTAAAAATAAAGATAGAGCTGCAAATACAATCATGATTTGCCATCCCCAAAAATGAATTTTGGAAAGCACATCACTGTATACACGAGCTTTTAGAAGTCTTTGCATGGAATAATAGACCCCGGCAAAAATATTATTACCAACAAATGCAAAAATTACAGCATTGGTATGTATCGGACGTAATCGACCGAATGTTAACCATGGTACTTCTGCATTTAGAACTGGAAGATATAGTTGGAAAGCTAATAATAGCCCAACTAGCATTCCGATAACAGCCCAAAAAAGGGATGCGAACATAAAGTTCTTGACGATACGATTATCGTATTGAAACCTTTCTAATGACATAGCGATTATTTAGTTTTTTGTTTGTTAACTGATTTATGATTGTCGAATAAAATGCGTACACTTGGAGTATAGTCATCCTCGTATTGCCCTGACTTCACAGACCACATAAATGCGAAAAGGAAAAAGAGCGCAACGATAAAGCTGATTGCAATAAGTAAGTAGATAATTTCCATAAGACCACCTTTTAGAATTGTTTATCCTGATTTTGTATTACAAAGTACGGCAGTTTTCACATAGATTAACATGATGGAATTCATTAAAAAATATGACTTATATCATGTTTTTTAATGAAAAATAGATGCTTTAGGCTTATGTATCGGCCTATTTTTAAAGACTTTTAGAAAGTAGCTATGTCTTTTTACAGAATACAAATGCATATTTACCATTCTCAAACTTTATACGACCATTTACAAACAACACCCTTTTTTTACAAAAATATTTTGATAGATTTAGCATATGAAAGTTGTACAAATATTGTATAGCTTAATGAAAATGTAATCTTTAATTTTTAATATAATGAGAATAATTAGTCAATTAAAAAAATTGAGCTTACTACTATTTAGTTTATGTAGTGTAAGTATTGCAATGGCAACTCAAGAGCAAGTGACTTCTGGAGCTACCCATAATGGTCAAACCTATAATGTCGGGCCAGGTGATTTAGGAGTTAAAACTATTAATATTTGCGATGGAGAATCCATTACATTTGATTTATCCGATCCTAGTCAATCAACGACCTACCATAGAGTTTATAAAGTAGGATACAATCTAGATTGTATTTCTTCAGGTAATTCATATTATCCTACTCAATATGTGTTAGCTCCAACTTCAACGACTCCTTCATCTGTGGTTTTTAATCTTTCTGGTAATACAATTGAAGAATATAGAATTGTTGTAGATAATACTACTTCATCGGCAGGCCCATATTCTACTAATAGTTGTGAATTTAATTATAGCCATTATATAGTTAGAGTTCATCCAAATACAATAATAACGTCAGCGTTTACGTATACATTAGATGCGAATGGTCTTCCAACAGACCTTCAGTCTAGTTTTACTGACCCAGAGGTTACTCATTCTTGGGAATATGCATATGTTTCAGACCCTACAAATTTTAATACCATTTATTTAACTAATGGTGCCAATCCAGCAGTTTCAGCGGACTTAGATATTTTTGAAGTTTGGAATTATGGAACTGTTTTTAAAAATAAATGTGTAATTATTCGTCATACGGTTTCTCACCCTTGTGTGAGTGCAACATATGAAATGGAATTGTGTTTTGACGCTTGTGATGTAAGTGCAGAATTTACAGTTTATGAAAACTATATTACAGCAGGAGGAATTGCTTCTTTAACCTTAATGACTGATGAGGATGCAAATAATCCAGGATTATTTGGTTTTACTGGTGAGTGGATTGTAAAGGAAAATGGGGTTGTTACAACAAACTACCCAGTAGATGCAAATAATAATGTAATGATTCCTGCAAATGTAAATTTTGAATTTTGTTATATCGTGAATGGATATACTAGTGCTTGGCCTTCTGGACCTTCTGGATCAAATGTGGATGCATGTTATGATGAATTCTGTGTTGATGTTAATGTTAGATATGATGGGAATGTAGATTGTAGAAGATTACAATTAGGTAGTGCGACTATATTTGAACAAATTGCTGTACCTGGTAACCCAAGTGAAGCAGTTGTAATTTATCCAATCGTTACTTATTTATCTGGTGGTTCAATGGTAAGTGCTAGTTTAACACCAAGTTCTATTGTGTTTGTTTCTATAAACGGTGTTGCACAGCCTTTAAGCATATTAAATTCAATTGGTAACCATGCAACTATAAATGGGTTAAATTACGGTGATAAAGTTTGTATTACCATTGAATTTAAAGGGTGTCATATAGAACATTGTTACGAAATAGTTAAGGTGAAAGAAGGTCCATCATGTGATATTTCTATGATAGTTAATATGCCAATTGATGGAAATAAATATCCTTGTAAAAGAGTATTTGTTGCCACTGGATCAGATGCTATTAATGGAAATATGGTATGGAAAGTTGATGGAGTAGTACAAAACGGATCAGTAGGTACTTCTTTTACATATACAGTAGGAGCTTCTTCACAAATTTGTGTAGGGACTCAAAAGTGTCCTGATGTATGTGTTGTAGAAGGTTGTAGAAGTGGAGATAGAAGAATGGCTCAGCCTAGCGAAACTATTGAAGTGTTCTTTAACTCTTATAACGAATTAATCTTTGAAGGTAACGGAACGGTTTCTAATATTGTATTATATAATATTCAAGGACAAGAAGTATATCGTTTATTAGATTTTGAATTACAAGGTGAAGAGGTTCGTCAATTTGATTATAATGAATCAGGAATATTCTTCCTAAGATTTGAAGTTGAAGGAAAGGTACAATCAAGAAAGATTGTGTTAAATTAGTCACTTTAAATAAAACTTAGAAAAGAGGGTAAACTTAATTGTTTACCCTCTTTTTTTTGGTATTCATTTAAATGAATGTAATTGGTTATGGAATCGGTTCTTTATGAATGATCCGTATGGTATAATTGAATAAGACCTAAAAGATTGAGTATGGTCAGTAGCGTTTTATATATAATAACCCATTAAACCAATCTATTCAGTCTTTAATAATGGTTATAACAATGAATATAAACTCCGCTTAAAATTAATTGTATAGCCTCTTTTTTTGGTATTCATTTAAATGAATGTATTTGGTTATGGAATCGGTTCTTTATGAATGATCCGTATGGTATAATTGAATAAGACCTAAACGAGTAAGTATGGTCAGTAAAGCGTTTTATATATTATAGCCCATCAAACCAATCTATTCAGTCTTTATTAATGGTTATATCTACGAACAAAAAACGCTCAAATCATACCGTATTTAATATGTGTTATTGTTTAAATTATAAAAAGTATAGACGTAAAAAAGCCTCAATAGAACAAACTCTATTGAGGCCTTTTTTATATTCTGATTAAGAATTATTTGCTAATTACTAATCTCTTAGTTGCAATTTTATTTCCTTCAGTAATTGTTACGAAGTAAACTCCTGCTTTATAATTAGAAACATCATAAGTAGATCCACTTAATAATGTATTATTAACATAAGTATCTACAACTTGTCCTAAAGAATTAACGATTCTTACAGTAGCATCTACATCTGTAGAAGACTTTAATGTAAATACATCGTTAGTTGGATTAGGAGATAATGTAAATTCTCCAGAGAATTCTTTAACACCAACGATATTAGTAATACCATGTGTTTTAGATCCGTTTAAAATCGTTCCGTTTGAGTTATCAATTAAGATTACAGCAAATTCTAAATGACCTTGTGAAACATCAGTAGGAATAGTGTAAGTATAATCTGTTGAATATGCTGTTTCAGCAACTACAGTATTAGGAACTACAGCATCATCACCTTCAAATCCTCCATTTACAAATCCACGAGATACGTGACGGTAGTACATGTCAGCAGCTAATACTGGGTTTGGTAAACTTTCGTATCCACCCATAGTTCCAGCAGCACCATTTGCATAGTAATTCGCTTGGTTAAATCCAGTTCCAGTTCCCTGAACCCAGTCTTCAATAGCAATAACAGAAACGCTATAGTCACCTGTTAAATCAGTCTTAAAAGTAACTGTTGGTGTAACTGTTACGTTACCACTTGCAGCGTCATAAGTTGCAGCTACTGAAACATCAGCAGGAGAAACTAATTCTTTTAATACATCATATGCTTGTTGGAAATTTCCTGGATCAAAAGCTCTTAAAATTCTGTCTCCATTTGCACTTGGGTATCCAGATACATTCATATTACCGTCATGCTCTGCAACTGCCATTGGATCTCCATTGTGAACTGCGATACCAATAACATTGTCACCTTCAGCAGCTTCAATATCATCTAAACCAACAGCACCTCTAGGACACCATCCACACCATGTTCCAGTAGCTTCTTCTAATACTACTCGTTTTTGAGGAACTTCACTAAGACCGTAAATAGTTCCGTCTGAATCGTTGTTTGTAGCGTCAGCATCACCTGATACTTCTACATCAACAGTAAAGTCAGTTGCTCCAGCAGCAGTAATTGCAATATCTAAATCAACATCTTGTTCGTGAGTTTCATTAAATCCTAATGAAACACCTGTTACATTATAAGAATAATCATTTCCTCCGTATGACCAGTTAACAGTATACGCAGTGATATCATCCGCACCATTGTTTTTTACAGTAACCGATAAAGATTGAGTATTTGGAGACCCAACATATTGGTTGTAAGCAACATTTTCTAAAGAGATTTCAGTAGATTCTAATTCAACAACCTGTACATTATCAATAAATAATACAAATTTATTATTAGAAACATCTTGAAGAGCAATATACACTGATTGTCCAGCGTAATTAGATAAATCAACACCATTTGTTGTTGACGTTGTAGTTGGTACAAGTGTTCCAGTTACAGCTGTAAAATCTGACATTGAAGTTCCTGTAGTAGATACTAAAACTTTATAGTCGTTAGGGTAAGATGCATCAGGAGAACGAACGTCATATAAGAAATAAGGGTTCGTAGCTCCAGCAGGAATTGCAATTTGTGGTGTAATTAACCAATCGTCAGCAGCTCCAGCAGGAGTATACCAACTTGTGTTACCTACAACTCCGTTTCCAGATTGAGTAACTTCATGCCATCCAGCTGAAGAAAGATTTGCAGTGGCAGAATTAGGAGTATTCCCATCGTTATCAATAACTGTCCATGTTGTAGGAAGTCCTGAGTCAAAATTTTCACTGAAAATCTGAGCATTTGCGCTCAAACTTGCTAGTAGAAATGCAGAAAAGTAAATCTTCTTCATATTATTTATTGGTTTAGGTTTTTAAGTTTGCTACCAAATATCTAAAAAATACTTTACTGAAGTGAATACGTTATGGCTATTTATTACACATGCAAATGTTAAATAGTGTGAAGATTAAAAATTTATTAATGTTAATTTGATTTCATATTTAGAATAATTTCTAAATATAAAGGATTGATCTATGTATTAATTTAAAGATTCATAAACATAATTTCTGTATATTAAAGTTCTAAATTACTGACTATTGTTATAATTTAATGGGGTAAACATCCTAAACTTTATAGAAGAACGCCCAAATGATGATTCTATCAAAGCAAATTTGGCTAAATTTTTAGGGCAAGGTGGATTTAAATGCTCATAATGTTCGAATGAAAAAGGCTGTTATTGCTGTTTTAATTTTATGAGCACGTTCTATCTTTATGATATTTTGTAAACTTTGCCAACCACGGCCGTTTTCAATAACCTCAAAATCTTTATTAACAGTACAGATTGTAGTTTCATTTCTTTTTGAGTTCCCATAGAATCAATAGTAATCTTATTTTTTGTAATATAAAGAATGTTGAGTTGCTCTAGTATGGCTTTTATATTATTAGATTTTTCAGATGTTTTAAATTTGCCTCATGGTGAGATTATTATCACAAATATGTATTGGATATTTCTATTCATGTGATTTCGTGCCGCAAATTGTATTACCATAAATAGCAATTATTTAACCTTTGTTTAAGTCTGAAATAGAATTTATCCACTCCATAAAACAAGATTCAAATTATTGACTGTCAATAATAGAAAAGACTCTATCAAAAGTACCTTTTGAAGGTATATCATATGGTAACTTTAAGAATTTATTTAAGAAATTTCCTTTTGACTCGCCGAATTCAATCATTTACTTATAAGTTATTATTATACAGGTTACTGTATTGATTTCAATAGAGATAATGTCAATTAAATTATGAAGCTGGTTTACATGGCATATATGGTCTTCTATATCACCAGATGTATTAACTGTATTAGATTATTAATTGTTACATTAATAGATATTTTCACTAATTAAAAAAGCATGATTTTATCCCGATTTTTTATTCGCTTAGAGAATACATATGTTGATTAAGTGCATGCATTTGAGGTGGTTATAAAACATAAAGTTATGAAAAAAATATTGCTAATTAATTTGTTTTTGATGTCAGGGGCTTGTGCTTTTGCTCAATTACCAGTAAGCGAAACAGTAGAAATGAGAAAAGTTGTATTTGAAGAATTCACAGGAATTTATGGTGGATTTTGTCCTCTAGGGCATATAATATCACACTCCATAGAGAATCCTAACCCAGATAATGTGGTTGTGATTAAAGTACATGCTGGAGATAATGCAATCCCATAAGGAAATGATCCTGATTTTAGAACACCTTTTGGAGATACGCTTGCCAATCAATCAAATATAGCCAATCAATCAATTTCAGATGGTTATCCTGCAGCAACGGTTAATAGACAAGTCTTTACAGGATTTGAAATGAATGCTGGAGGTACGGCTATGGGTATAGCCAACTGGGCTGCGGCTTCGAATATAGTTCTTGATGAAGTTTCATATGTAAATATTGCTCTACAGGGAACAATTGATGTAGATACAAGAGTACTAACTGTGGATGTTGAAACACACTTTACGGGTGTGGCACCAAGTAATCTTAATTTAAATATTGCATTATTACAAAGCCATATTGCAGGGCCTCAAACTGGTGGTTTAGGAAATCCTGATCAAATATTAGAAGATGGACAGTATGAACAAAATCATATGTTACGTCATCTTTTAACTGGACAGTGGGGAGATGTAATCTCTACATCTGCGCAAGGAACAACAATTACGAATCAATATACATAGACAGTACCTGAAGATTTAAATGGAATTCCTTATGAATTAGGAAATCTTGAGATTGTTGCTTTTGTAGTAGAAGGGCAACAGGAAATTATGACTGGAGCTAAAGGCCCGATTGAATTTCTAGGGTTAGCCAGTGATAATGCAAGTATTGATACCGTAAACTCTAGAGAAGAAATTTGTGGAAACTTTACAAATGCAACGGTTCAATTTACAAACCAAGGCGTAACTGAAATTACTTCTTTAGAGTTATCATATGATATTAATGGAGGTACTCCAATGACAGAAACGTGGTATGGATCTATTGATTACTATGAAACAGCAGACATTGAATTAACTGGAATAGATGTAACAGGGATTCCGACTGGAGTAATAAATGTATCTATAGCAAGTGTGAATGGAAATACGGATAGTGTTGTAAGTGATAATACTGGAATGACTGAATTTGAGCAAACAACTGTATTTACTACTGGTGCAGATTATACTTTAACGGTAGTTCAAGATCAATATGGGTCAGAAATTACTTGGGATATTCTAGATGATTCTAATAATGTTGTTGTTTCTGGAGGACCTTATTCAGATTTATCTGCAAGTGGTACACAAGAACATGTTGAATCTATAACTTTAAGTGCTGCAGGATGTTATACTGTTTTCATGAAAGATTCATATGGTGATGGATTTAACGGAACGTCAGGTGCTGGATCATATACATTCAAAGATGAGCTAGGAGCTGAGGTAATTCATTCTAATGCTCAGTTTGGAAAAGAAGAATTAAAACCATTTAATTTAACAGAAGTAGCCATTGGAATTGTTGAGAATAATCAAGAATTCACATTATTCCCTAACTCAACACATGAGTCGTTTACAATTAAAGGAACTGTAGATGGAAATGCAAAAGTAGATGTATTCAATTCATTAGGACAAAGTGTAATATCTCAATCTAATTTTGATTTTTCTCAAGGAAAGTCAATAGATGTATCAGCGCTTAAAACGGGGGTGTATTATGTAAACGTATCAACCGAAAATGGAACTTCGTCACAACGATTGGTTATTGAATAAATAGGATAACACAATAATATAGACTTATTAAGGGGTGGAAATTGATTTTCACTCCTTTTTTACATTTTAAGATATCACTAATTAACAATCACATTATTATCTAGATAATATAAATATGCTTTTTCCTATATTTTTATATCTTTGGATGTTGGACGATAAAATGTCTCATCTTAAAATTTGAACAATGAAAAAACTTCTTTTTTGTCTTACCCTTTTTATTTTCACCCTTTCTGGTTTTTCACAGCCTTTAACACCATACGCGCCTGATGTTACAGTGCAAGATATAGATGGAAATAACCATCATTTGTATACGTACTTAAATCAAAATAGAACGGTTGTGTTAGAGTTTTATAATTCTACGCATACATCTTCTATAAATTCTCGTCCTGGAGTTGCAGATTTATATAATATGTTTGGTTTAGGAGGAGATATTTCACATGCAATCCTATCTATAGACTTAGATTCTACAACGAATACGGAAGCGGCCTTTAAAGCAGCATATGGTATAAATAGTGCTATTACAGATAGTATTCAGAAGTTTACGGCATATAATCCGGATGTGAATACACCAATGTTTATAATAATTTGTCCTGACAGATTGTGGCAAGTACGTTATGGATCTATATTTGACGACGAAACATATATTACTTCTATGTCATCAAATTGTTCATCTTTATCTGCACAGGTAAACGATGGAAAGGTTTTTGAATATTTTGGTAAGCCTCAATATTGTAGCGGACAAACAGAAGCTTCTTTTTATTTACAGAACTATAGTATGTCTAACAATTTAACTTCGGCAAAAATAGTGGCTAAAGAAGGTGGTATAGAAAAAGGTTCATTACTTTGGACTGGAAATTTAGAACCTTATGAATTAGACGCTGTAACTATAGAGCTTAATGATATTTCAGGTGTTGATATAATAACGTTTGAAATAGAAGAAGTAAATGGAGTGTTAGATACGTATACATCCAATAATAGTTTTGTACAGATATTTAACGAAGGAAAAGAGATCAGAACAGGTTTAACAATGGACTTAATCACAGATTTTAATCCTGATCAAATCAGATGGTATATCATTCAAGACTTTACAGGTGATACCATTTCTAATAACTTTAACCATACATATCTACCAAATACAGCTTACCAATTTACATTCGATTTTACATTATTTCCTGAAGGATGTTATGAGTTTTATGTAGAAGATACTTTTGGAGATGGACTAATTAATGGTACAACACCTGATGGAGAAGCTTTAGGGCAATTAACAATAACAACAGATAATAACGACGAGTTATTGATCGATGAGATAAATTACGAACATGTAATAAATAGAAAGTTTTCTGTGAACAAGACACTTGGAGTTGTTGATGTTACTGAAACAAAAATTCAGATTTCAAAGAATCCATTTACGTCTAATCTAATTATTGATGGATTATCAGATGCAGATAAATTGGTTAAAGTCTACACGATAGATGGAAAATTTATTGATGCCATATCTGTTAACAGTTCAAAATTAGATATTAATACGACTCAATGGGAAAGCGGAATCTACATTGTAGATGTTCAAGGGAGTAATGGATCAACTATATTAAAGGCAATCAAGTAACTAGATGAGTTAATTCTTGTTAAAAACCAATTTGGTACAGAAATTGTCACTTCTTCAATAAAATAATAATTACTAATTTGCGAAGTATTATGATGCATAGGCTTATTTCTAATACCTAGAAAGAGTTATACTTCAATAAAACCCTAAAACATGAAAAAAATATTTTTATCACTATTCTTGATGAGCATGACGTTATTAATGGCTCAACAAAAGCTTCCTTCAGTTTCTATTAAAACATTAGACAAAGAGGTGATTGATGCCGCTAAGTTATCTAATGATGGAAAACCAATGGTAATTAGCTTTTGGGCAACGTGGTGTAAGCCATGTCAACGTGAGCTTGATGCAATAAATGATGTATATGAAGACTGGGTTGATGAAACAGGAGTAAAGGTATATGCTATTTCTATTGATGATAGTAGAAATGTTTCACGTGTTGCACCTTTAGTAAATGGTAAAGCCTGGGAATTTGATGTTTTATTAGATACAAATTCAGATCTTAAACGTGCTTTAGGTGTTGGAACTATTCCTCATACATTCTTAATTGATGGTGAAGGGAATATCATTTCTCAACATACAGGATACAGTGACGGAGACGAAGAAGAATTATACGAACATATTGAAGAACTAGTAAAATAGAATCACACACCTAAATTCTATGAATAAAATTACATTATTATCGGCAACCTTAATCGGTTGCCTTTTACTTTCTAGTAAGGCAGTTGCTCAGGAAGATAAAGTATCTATTTCTGGAAATTTCCAAGGAACAGTTCAAACCTCAAAAGAGAATAAAGATATTGGATCCCAAGAAGTTCCTGAGGAAATTTTGA
>CBDEVQ010000051.1:0-23822 GCA_965243605.1 Flavobacteriales bacterium | reverse complement strand
GTAAACTATCCGTTAAGGTAAAACGATCATAAATTCCATTATCATTTTTGTTAATTTCAATATAGTTGGCATTATATGTATTGGGACTATTATCTAAACTACCTCCAACAATTAATGATGAATTTAACCATTTAAATGTGATTTTTTGTTGGGCTATTATTCCAAAACTTTTAAAACTATTGTCGTTTATTTCTCCATGAGCAAGGTTTGGATTTCCTGCTGGAATCCAAGGTTTATAGTCATCTTTTACACGGTAAGAAGGATTTTGTTTTACGGAATTGTCTCTAAAATACGCTGTAATTGTTGATTTCGAATTTTCATTCCAATAATGATTTAAAGCCAGCTTTGTTCTAAAAGCATCCACTTGTCTATTGGTAAATGATTGAGATGATTCATAGGACTTATCGTAAAATTTTGTGCTATCCAACGATCCCGACATATCTGCATAATAATCAACATAACTGGTGCTCCAAATAAGCTCAGTATTAGATGATATAAAATAATGGGCAGATAAACTCAAGGCCAGTTTATCAAAGTCGGAATGCGAAATAATTCCATCTTTTTGATTGGCATAATATCCAGAAAATCGTATTCCTAGTTTTTTGTTAATTGTATTCGAAGCATAAAAATCTGATCGTTTATAGCCTATGTCATTGCTTTGGAAAGAGAGACCAGCAGTAGGATGTAAGGATGGTTTTTTGCTAATAAAATTAATAGCACCACCAATAGACTCACTTCCATATATATTAGCTGCAGGACCTCTAACAACTTCTATATTACTTGTGTTAGCCATATTTATTTCTAACAGAGCATTGTGGTTAAAAACACCCGATGTTCTAATCGGAATTCCATCTTCCATATATAAGTAAGACGCCCCATAATCTATAGGTCTTCTAATACTCATGGTATGTTGTTCATTCCCTAAATCAACCATGTTAACACCAGGGGTTTGGTTTAGAACCTGATCTATTGTGGTCGGTTTTATTTGTTGAATTGTTCTTTGAGAAATATTTGAAATTGCAATTGGAGATTCTGCTCGTTTCTCCTGTTCTCGGTCTACACTTACAACCACTTCATCTAAGGCCAGTTGAGCGGTCTTTAAGTGAATATCCATAGGTTGTTTTGCTAATTCAACTTGATCTTCGTACCCAATAAATGAAAATTTTATAGAATCGGTATTGAGTGCAGCTGAAATACTAAAATGGCCTTGTCTATTTGTCGTTGTTGTTTGGTTATTGCTTAAATTATAAACGGTTACAAACTGAAGAGGTTCACCGAGTGTATGGTTTGTAATAGTTCCTTGAATTGTTGTTTGTGCTATTGAGCATAGAGATGCCAATAAACACATGTATAATAATGTGGATTTCATTTCTTAAGTAAATAAATGTGTTTTTTGTCTAAAATTTTAGACATACTTCGTTATGCCTTGGATAAATATCCTGGCGTCATAGAGTGTTAGCATAATATTTTGATGACCATTATTATTGATGGTTTCTAAATATTTAACACTATAAATTTTCAGGCTTTTTACACTTGTAAGTGTTGAAAAAAGCGGAAGTGTAAAACGAAATTTATACGTGTATGTATTTAACTGTTAGAGTTGAATCTAAAGCTGATACAATGTACCTGTAATTAAACATAATGATAGGCCGTAAGAATACGTTTTAATATGTACTTAAGAAATTTGTGGAGGTCTAAATAGTCTATCTAGATGATCTGAACTATTAAATATAGGGGTATAAATACCGATGGTATTTGGGTACTTAGAGGTAAAGTTTGCAATAGGTATTTCTAAACATTGGTGATGAATATAAATAACTTCTATTTTGGTTTTAGATTCCGGAGCTGTACTGTTATTTTCTTTTTCCTCTTGTTGTTTAATTTGGTTAGCTAAATGACATTTACCATTACATTGCAATTCAGGCTTATCTTTGTTAATACAAAGCACCGTGGCAATGAAATCTTGGTTAACGGCAAAGTCAACAAGAATCCATATTCTACTTAAATTAGAGAATATTAACAAGAAAACTAATACTATGGAGATGGCTTTTTTCAAAACAGTGACGAAGATATTGTTTTTTCTGAATGAGAAAAAGAAATACCTTCTTATTTATCAACTTGAATACTCATTTCGTATAAATGGTATCCATGAGACCAATAATCTTCTATAATGGAGTCCAACTTAAATTCGAATTTTGCGTAAAATAAATACGCCAGTTGAGACGTTCTAACCACAATTTTTTCAATTCCTGTTTGTCGTTTAAGCGTTTCAATTCTGTAGTTGGTAAGAAAAGATCCAACACCTGCACCTTGTGATTTAGGGTGAATCATATCCCAAGATATTCGGGCAGTTTTACCCTCGTTAAATCCTAGGTTATAGCCACCACAACCTACAATGTTTCCTTGATCTTCAACAACAAAATAAGCGTCAATCTTATGATTTAAATAATCAATAAAGTCCTTCTCTTCTGAAGGATGAAAGTATTCAGGAGTGTTTAGTTTAAGCAAATCTAATACAGCATTTAGATCAGCAGAAGTATAGGGTCTAATCATGTATTTCAAAATAAGAACATGGTAATATTTCGGTTAATGATTTAAGATTTGTGGTGTGTTAGACTGCGAATATACTACAATGTTTTAAATGGGTTCATTAAAATTTAATATTGAACATATTATATAAAAATTGTAAAAAAAATCCCTTTAGTGTTTCTAAAGGGATTTCATCTATTTATTTAACAGAAACAAAAATATCGACTTCGGCATTAGACATGTCTTTTGCTTTATCTCCATAAATTTCAAAATCTGCAATATAAGCGCGGTTCATGTCTTTTTCCATTTCCCAAATATTTACCCATTCGTTGTAAACAATATTGTCTTGTAGGTTTCCTTTTGTTGTAAATTTCACATAATTACCAATATCTATAGTCTTTGTTACAAACCCTTCTGGGAGGTTGTCGAAAGAAGAAACTTTACATCCTAATATTGTTGTGTAAGGGTTCATATAATTCCCTTCATAATTGGTGTAAATAGAATAGATATCTGTACTTAATTTATTTGGAATTTTATTTAAAATATCTTCTGTAATAAAACGATTCCAGATCTCGGGAATATCCTTAGCCGCCTGTCCATTTTCGTTACTTGTTTTAACGGCTATACCAACTATTTTTAAAGCCTCTAATGTTTTGTTTTGCATGATAATATTCTTCTATTTTTATAATATAGGCAAAAATAAAGGTCAGGATTGACAAGGGTATGTCAGGGGTTAGGATAAATAATCATATTTTAAGTATTGGGGAATTATTATGTCTTAATTAAACGTCTTTATTTTCAGTGTAATATTTGATTATTGAAACAATGTGATTTCATTTTGAATATATACTTAGTTGTATTATGTAGATGTACGGATTTGTAATTCAGGTGTTTGTACGTGTAAATTGATGAAATGTTTTAATGATCTTTGAATTGTTATTTTGATCGCGATGAAGTAATAAAAGGTGGATTCTGAAAAACCTATTAAATAGAGTAAGAGTTTAAAATATAAGTATTTATTATGATTAATTCTACACAAACAGAAGATAAAGTATTCGTTGGAGGATGGACTCCATTTCATGATTTAACGGCCGAAGATAGAGCAGTATTTAACGAGGCTATGAAAGGTTTTGTTGGAGTAAATTATGAACCAATTTCGGTTTCAACACAAATAGTAAACGGTACAAATTATCGTTTTAAGTGTAATGCTTCTATTCCACCTTCAGAAGTAATTTGGGAAGCAATAGTAGAAATATATAAGCCAATTCACGGAACAGCGCATATCACACAGATCATTAGATTATAATCTTATTTATTAGATTTATTAATTGAGTATAATTGAATAAATTGTATTTCAATAATATCAAAAAATAGCAGCATATTTAACATGCTGCTATTTTTTATTTTGAATATATAACTGAAAGTACGTGTCTAAGGTCATATTATGTGGTTCGAAATTTTCGTTGTGCACGGCCATAGATTGAATTAAATCGACCCTAAAAGCCCTAAAGTCATTTCTTAATCTGCAATATGCAATTAAAATCCAATTGCCTTGAGTACTATATAAAGCAAAAGGTTCAATAAGTCGTTTAGTCGTTACTTTCTGAAGTGACAAATATTCAATCTGAACAAGATTAAACGTGGTTATTGTAGATTGTAGCTTTATTAAATATGAACTGGTTGTTTCAGGTTTAAAATTGGCATTATAAAAAATACGATCGCTTAATAAATCGGCTTTTTCTTTTTGGTTAAACTTTAGTGTCGATTTTATTTTGGTGATTGCAGCATGGTAATGCTCAATTAAGGACTGATCTTTAGACGTACTAATTAATTTTTCTGCTGTAATTAAGGCATTCGCTTCTTCTTCCGTAAACATTACGGGTGGTAATTGGTAGCCTGGCATTAACGAATACCCTTTACCTTCTTCTACCATAATAGGAACTCCAGATTCTTCCAACGCTCTTATGTCTCTATAAATAGTCCGTACACTAACCTTGTGTTTTTCGGCTAAATATGTTGACGTTACAATACGTTTAGATTGTAATTGTGTTAGAATAGATGTTAATCTGGATAATCGTTTCTTTTTCTGATCTTCCATAGGTTTAGATAGTAGGTAATTTTGAAGAAATATACGTATTTATTAACTGACTGACTTTTTTTGCTCGATCAGCAATAATAAAATGCCCTTCATTTGGAATTAAGACAATATTAGAATGCTTGTTCGCTGGCAGTAATTTATCATGACTACCACTTATTTTTAGAACCTCTTTAAGCTTGGTATTATTTTTCCAGATTAAAAGCGTATTAATTGCCCATTTGGCAAATTTAGGATCTGTATCTTCTAAAATAGGGTAGAGCAGGGCTTTGTTTTTTGTTCCGAAAATATAAAGAGAAGGAAATTTTGGAATCTTAAACCAAGATATTGGAATGTATTTTATGATGTTCAAATATCCCAAGAATCTATAGATTGTTCTTAACTCATGTTTTGTTTCTGCCGATGATATTAATACAGTGAGCTTTGGTTCTAATAATTTACTCATTTCGGTGGCTATTATTCCACCAAAACTTACACCTAAAATCCCAAACTCTTCGGATGTATTTATGGGTTGACTTAACCGTTTTGTGTAAGAATCTATAGATTCATCCGGTAATGGTTCAATCCATTCTATTGGAATCAATTCATAGTTAATATCTAAATGTTTAAACAATCTAGAGTCAACGCCTAAACCACTAAGAGCATATAATTTCATTAAATGGATTCTTGGTATTATACATCTCAAAATTACTTTAACCTTATTAAATGGCCTACAGAATTTAGTTTTAATATCTAAATATTATTATTGTTTAATAGACTTAACTACCCTTTAAGACTATATGTTATTAAGGTAAAGTCTGTTGTAAATCCAAGTTTGTCGTATACCTTCTTTCCCAATTCTGAAGCTTGTAAAGTGATCGTATCAGCCTGTCTATTTTTAGATAAGTTAATAATCGTTTTCATAATTTGATCTGCTAAACCTTTACGTCTCATATGCGGAAGTACACCCATGGCATGAATTCCTAAAAAAGTATTCGTTTGGTGTAATATTAAAGTCCCAACAGGATCAAGGTTTGAATAGGTTAAATAGTATTCTATTGTAGTTTTTGTAACGTTAATGGTATCAGGACAAATAAAATATCCAAATGATTGTTCAAAATATTGAGACCAGAGTTTGGCTTCTTCTTCCGTTTCTACACGTTTTAGTTGAATGTTGGATTGAATAGGGAATGTTTTATCCAATTTTAAGGACATTCCAATTTGTTGAAATTGAGGTTGGAACCCATGCGTTGAAAAAAAAGCATTGGTTGTTTCTGGGGTGTTGGAGTAATATGGAATTAATATAGAAGTGGATGTTGATTGAAGAATTTGCTTTGCTTTTTTTAAAAAAGAAGGTGTTATAGGGCTATTAATCCAGAGTCTATTCGGCCAAGTTTTAGTATTCATATCTACCCATTCTATTTCTTTTTGAGTGTTATGGGCATTGTAGATTGTTCCAATTAATTTCCAAATTGAAGTAAGGTTGTTAACGTTTTCTTGTATATATGTTGTTGTCATGGTTTATGAATTAAAAAGACACCTGAGAGCATCATTATTACGCCAAAAAGGCGTTTAAAAGTAAGAGGTTCTGTTGGTAAGTTTAACCAGCCAAAGTGGCCAGCTATTACCGAAAAAAGTATTTGACCACCAAGGCCAAGAGAAATCATTGTAGACATTCCTAACTTAGGAATAGTATAATAGTAAATGGTGATACCAAGTAAACTTAGTAAGCCTCCTGTGAACCATAAATGAATAGGGATTTGTTCAAAAGAATTCCATTTTGGTAATTGTTTTGCATTAAATAAAACATAAATAAAAGCAAAACAAGTACTGGTCATAAAAGCGGATACCGTTGCTAATAAAGGGCTTTTTAGCATCACACCTAAAGTTGAGTTAAATCCACTTTGTGCTGCTAAACAAATACCACCAAAAATAGCGAGTAGTGTTAATATTATTCCATTCATAGGGATATGAATAATTCCGATAATGGTTTTCTTACTTTGGAATTGAATTGGGTCTGATCTTTTGATGATCGGTAACCAATTGGGGCGATAACTGCTGCATTTAAATTCTGATCGTTTAAATCCAATATGTCATTATAGGCCTCGGCGTCAAAACCTTCCATTGGGCAAGCATCAATTTTAAGCTCTGCGCATGCATTTAGTAAATTACCTAAAGCCAAATAGGTTTGTCTTTTAGTCCAATGTAATCGTTCAATATCTGAAAATTCGATAATTTTAGATTTCATAAAATCACCATAGCCTTTTAAGTCATTCCTATCTAAATTTCGAAGCTCGGCAGTTTGCTTTATATATTCATCGATATGATCATTTGAGACTTGTACAAAATTACAAAACACAAAAAGATGAGAGGCTTCTGTAATTTGTTCTTGGTTCCACGAATGTGGTTTTAGAGCCTTTTTAAGCATCGGGTTTTCTATAATAAGAACTTTATATAGCTGTAACCCATAAGATGATGGCGATAATTGAATGGCTTGTTTAAGAAGTTGGATTTGGTCTTTATTGACAACTTTAGTCGTATCGAATAGTTTAGTGGCATAACGCCATTGTAGATGGTTTAATAAATGCATGTGTTTCTGTTTTTAATTATAATACAAAAGTAGATATCATAGAACAGGTGTGCATTTACATATGTTGATTGGGTGACGTTTTTATTTTTTTAAATCTTTTTTTATTCGACTGAGTTGGGTTGGAGTAATACCAAGGTGAGAAGCTAAATGTTTTTGTTGAATACGTTGATCAATATCTGTGTGAGTATCCAGTAAATGCAGATAACGTTTTTTTGCATCTTCCATAACTAATGAAACCTCTCTTGGTTCTTTGTCTATTACCCAATTTTTCTCTAGATAGGCAATGTAAAAGTCTTTAAGATCTGTGTTGGTATCTATTAAATGTCTGTAAGCCTTGTAATTTATTGATATTATGATAGAGTCTTCTAAAGCATCAATAATAAAACGAGAAGGTTTAGAAAGTAAGTAGCTAACTGTAGATCCAGCTAATTGATTTTCTAAGAATAAATTTTTAGTATAAAAATTGCCTTCAATATCGGTAGTATATGCTCTTAAAACACCTTTACAAACAAAATAAATGTCTTTTGCAACACGTCCTTGATTTAGAATAGTTTCGTCTTTTTTTACGGTTTTAAATGTAATTAATTGATGAATTAAATTCCAAGATCGCTCGCTAATAGGTGAATAGCTATTAAGTTTAGCCTTAAATGCAGAAATGTATTTTTCGTTTTCCATTTTAGGGTCTGATAGAAGTTCAAAAGTATATAAAATTCATTTTTAAGAAGGATAATATCCCATCTATTTTAGTCATGTGTAAAGAATGTGATACCTTTGTATTCGTATATGAAAGTAAAAAGCAAGATTAATACATTACATATTAAAAACGGATTAAGGTCTTTAATCTTATTACTAAGTATATTCTCATTTTCGGGATATACAGGACATATACATACCCCTCAAAAAACACCAGCTCAAACAGAGCAGATAGGTGTATTTCATACAACATCTATACGTTATGTAGAATCCTATAAACATGTTATACATCGTTTATATAAAAGTTGTTTTCAGGTTTTCAACCTAAAGTATTCATCTAGAATTAAAAGTATTATTGAATGTATTTGGTTTAAAACGAATATTCAAAAAGCGTATACTATTATTCGACTTTCTGAGGTGAATATAGCGCATTACAAACCATTCGTATATACCGAATATCCTTTGTTGTGTAGAGCGTATTAAACGGTAATTGTTCGGATTACCATCTTACCCAAATGTTTACAAATTAATCAATATCAATGCCCAAATTAGAGGGTTAAAGGTAAATTCTATGTATTTTTTTAAAAAAATATGGAGGGTAATACGATTGGTATGCTTTATCGTATTAGCTACTGTAGGTATAGGCCTTGGTGGAGGTGTACCAATTTCAGGATCTTATAAAAAGGAAGAATCTCCATGTCCCAAGATTGAATTAGTTGAAGACTCAGAAGAAGAAGATAATGAAGATTCTGAAAAGGAAATTAAATAACAAAAGCCCTAATCTTAAGCGAAGATTAGGGCTTTTGTTTATATGAATACTTGTCTTTTATTTGGTTTTATAAACCTCTACCAATTGGATTAAATTACCACAGGTATCGTTCAATATGGCAATTTTAGCTGAACCTACATCTGTAGGTTGCATTTTAAATTCAACATCTAATTTTAGTAAACGTTCATATTCTGCTTGGGTGTCTTCAACATTAAACTGAGTACATGGAATTCCAGCTTCAAATAGGGCAGTTTGATATACTTTTGAAGGTTCGAAATGTTTAGGAGCTGGTTCAAGCAACAATTCAGGACCGTTAATATCGTCTTTAGATACCACGGTTAACCAACGATTACCTCCACCTACTGGAATGTCGTTTTTTGTTACAAAATTTAATTTATCTGTATAAAATGCTAAGGCTTCTGCTTGGTCAAGTACCGGGATACTTATTGTTCTTATTTTCATAATGTATAGTTTGAAAGGTATATATCACGAAAGTAAAATATTTTTATGATATAAAAGGATGTAATTATTGTTGTATATCAATGGTTAAATTCAAATACTTTTATTAAGTTCGTGTATAACCATTAGATAATGACTTATGAAAAATTTGATTACACTTCTTCTTATTACTCTTTTTCATGTTAATGGAATCTCTCAAGATTTTAAAGCATTACATAAGCAATTATCTACTTACGATAAACAAGAACAGTTTGATGATGCAGATGTAGAAATCGTTAAAGCTGTCGATTATTTACTGACCCATCCATATAAGGAACAAAGCGAATCGTATTTATTTGCCTTAAAAAGTATGATTACTTGGATGAATGGAACTCAAAAATATGCAATTATTTTAGATGGTAGATTAGCTAAGGCATGCGGAGAAGATAGGCTTATGCTCAATATGTATATGGCATCTATGGCTAAATACCTTTTAAACGAACGTTTCGAAAAAAATAGATATATTTTACCTCAACAAGAAGCAGGAAATCCTATTATGACACAAGATGATATGTGGGAGATTATGCTAAAAGGTGGTGAGATTTTTATACCATATCTCATGAACGAATCTCAAGTGAAACCCAATAAGGCTTTAAGAAAATTCATTAAGGCTTATAAAAAAGGTGAGCTGTCTAAGGCTTTGTTTTATTAATGTCTTTAGATAAATATTCGTCTGTTGTATAAATGGCTTCAACAACAATATGTTTGTTTTCACCAATGACAAATTCACTTAATCCAACATGAGATTTATTTTTGGGATTCCAGTCATAGGTATACCCAAGTTGAGTCCATGGATATTTATCGTATAATTCACAAGGGTAGTATCGGCTTATTCTATTGCTGTTAATCCAAGATTTGAAGGTTTCTGTAGTGTTTTCTGGAAAACATAATTCGCATGTATTATCTGTAATTTCATTGTCGGGACATGGGCGGAAAAGATCTTCTGGTTTTACCCAAAATTCAACAAAATAATTATAAACAGAATTAGGTGGTAAACCAAGTAATTGTTTTAAACGTAGATTAACATCTTTAGTTTTCTCCTTTTTTATGCGTCCTAATAATTCTGGAGCTGTGGTTATCCAAATGGGGTAACTTCCTGTGTTGTAATATGCCGAATCTAAATAGGGTTTGTAATACGAAACGTTCTGTTTCCAGGTCACGACTAAAATATGGTTTTCGCCATTTATGGTTTTTGTTATAAGATTTTTGTTTAGAGGAGTAATGGATACTAGATCTGAATAAATTTTGCTTGGAGCAGGGGACATAGATTCCTCAATAGAATTTTGATATAATACAGCATCATTAGGAGGGTTGCAAATGTTTTTTAGCGATTGACAAGAGGCTAGAGTTGTGATTAATAATACAATTATAAATTTAAAAAGCTTCATTTTATAAATAATTTATTATTTATAAAAGTAGATAAATATAAAATTAGATGTTATTGTTTTTAATTTCTCGATGTATTTTTAGGTTTAATCCAACAATGTAAAAAAGCACAATTGCAAACGTAATTTTCTGAAGGAGAGGAAGCATGTATAAATAGATTCCTGAGTAATAAATGAAATTATTAAGCCCTAAGAGAAGTAAACAAGCTAAACCAGATATTTTATAGAATGGTTTAGATTGCTGATAAATTTCTTTTAGAATTCCAATAACCACAAATAATCCGAATATACTCGATAAGGATGTCATAAGATCATGGTAAGATGTAAAAATAAAGAGGGCACATAACATAGAACCTATACCACCTAAACTTATGATGCGTTTCCACATTAAACTTTTTGTAAATACTTGCGAAAATTGGATAAAAAAAAGCATTAAACTAAAACACAAAACAACCATTGCCGAAATGGCAATTGGACGTGCTGAATTGTGTTGTCCGTTTATACTTTGTTCATTCATTAAATTACACCAATAATTGTGCACCCAACTAAATCCAATACTATTTTCGTTAGCCTGAGAACCACCAGGGTATAGGCGCGTTGCATAAATATATAAGCAGATAAATAATCCGATACCTAAGGTGGGTATTAAGCTGGTGTATTTAGATGGCGTATTCAATGTGTGGGATGATTAGTATATGAAGTATTAAAATAATCATAATTTATGGCACTAACATGTAAAATACCCAGTGAAATTTTTTGATGAATGTCCAAATTCACTACTTAGTAAACTAAAAGCAATAACAAAATCGATAATATTTTCAATACGTTCAATCCGTATTATTTCTGCCGCATTATTCTGTTTAAGAATAGATTCTTTAATCCAATTAATATCTAATTGGTTTAACAAAAAGAGATGTCCACCGATTTCTAATAATGTAGGCATCATTTTAGAATGGATTTTAAGGTTGGAGTTAATAGTGTTTTCTAAATGATTTAAATGTGCTTGAATTTCGGATTGAATGCGTATTCCTTGATCTGTTAAAGGATGCTTGTTAAACAATTTTTGAAAGTATCCTTGTTTAAAATATGGTTTAATGTCTTGTTGGTTAATGAAATTAGTTTTGTAATCTGAATTCACATAAGCTTCGTTAAATACCTTACGAACATAGTACTTAAATTTTATTTTCAGGTTTTTATTGCCATTAAACGGAATTAAAAATGGCTGTACGCTTACCATTGGTAAATACGATTCAAATTTAGGTCCTAAAGTAATATAAGACGCATTTACATCTCGCCTATATTCATTGTACGTTTTTTCTTTTTCGTGAATGTTAAGGACTTGTTTCAAAAGTAAATCAGCAAATACCACTCTTAATAAATCACCAAGTGCAGATTCACCAGAATCCAGGATAAAACGAACCTGTGCCGGTGAGTGTAGTTTTAGAATTGTCATATTGTATGATGTATATATTATATTTGAATGGTAATTAAATATATGAAATTTAAAGGATATTTAGGTATTGATAGACATTAATCGATCTGTAATATTTAAATTCACTACTTAGATAACACCATAAATTTGACTGTAGCTGAGCGAAACAATACAACTATATATATCATGAAGATGATTTATGGGAAAAAACAGAGGTTAAATAACATTTTATCCTCTCTAATCAGGGTATATAAAATGGAATTATGTTTTTTATTAATTCTAACACATAATTCATTTGTGAGTCTTTCTGTTTTAAAATTTACCAATCTTTGTTAAGGAGAATCTTTTCCATTCTTAACATAATAACTTTCATGTAATATTTATGTATTGGTCTTACAATTGAGAAATATAATTTACCAATTTTATTATTAATTTTCACGGTTGTAGCCAATTCAATAATTGGGTTATCTGCTGTGTAACTTACAAAAGAGAGTTTAAAATCCAAATGATCATCAGTCTGTCCGGTTAACAACTCAATATTTGATTTATCTAAAACTTCAAATATGGCAATGGCATCACCAACTTCGCCTTTAAAATTGTGCAAACGCTCTAATCGAGATGCCTTATCTGTTTCTGGCGCTGTTTTTAAACGAAGTTGTTTAGCTATCTTTTCTCTTACGTTTAATAAAAACTTGAACGATTTAGGAAAGGCTTTAAAAAAGGCAATCATACAATCTTTAGGTTCTGGCGGATTTACTAATTTTTTAGATTTAAGTTGAAATACATCTGAGTAATCTATTGCACCACTTGCTTTCGTAATGAGAAGATTTTGTTTTAGGGGGACAAGTGTAATTTTTGAAGACATATTCAGCAGAATTAAAAATGTATTATTTTAATAAAAATTTAAAATCATCATTAGTTTTACTTGGGATAAATTCGGTTATAGAATAATCAGCCAAATCATGAATTTTAAAGGGGTCTTTTTCTAAACAAGCCATAAGTTTATTTTTGTCTGATAAGGTCGATAAAATAATTCCACCTGTTCTTGGAACTTTCTTCCCTGAAGTTTGAAAATTTCCGAGTTCGTATTGATGTTCTAAATATTGAATATGATCTTCTAAATATAGATTGATTTGGTCTAAATGCACTTTGTAGGTTAAGTCAATAATAAACATAATTGAAGGATTCGGTTAAATTTAAAACAATTTGTAACACAGGCTAATATAAATAAAGATCTTAAAAAGTTGGAAAAATAAGACATAAAAAATCCCATCTTATTTCATAAGACAGGATAAGGGAAGTGATTGTATTTGTATTTAGATTTGATTATTTTTTTTTAGCATTTGATAGCTTTCGGTTGTAAATATAGGATATACTTACTAATATCAAAGCAATTATGGCACCAAATTGCTCTCCATCATTAATCATCATGTGTGCGGCAATGGCTAAAATGAAGTCAAAAACAAAGCCAGCATAGGCCCATTCTTTAAGTGTTTTTAGATTGGCCCAAATGGTAATAAGCCCTGCAATTTTTGCAAAAGCTAATGGATAAATGATATAAGTAGGAAATCCAAGTTTAACATAAATCTCAGCAACATTTTCGTATTGGAATAAATACATTCCGGCACCCATTAATATTAAAAGGCTAAATAAACCAGTTACAATTCTGTAAATGATGATATCTTTTTTGTTCATGTATAAATAGGTTTTAGTATGGTTGTTATTGGGGTAAATGTAGTATTTTTGATACGATAAAAGAACTAAGTATATAAAATATAGTAGTATACTTAAGTATAGTTATAGAGATTATGGAGTGTAAAGAAGAAACTCAAAGTGAAAATTGCGATCAATATAAATCCTATTTATTAGCCATTAAAGATGCCTTAGATGTATTTAGTGGTAAGTGGAAAATACCAATAATTAGTGCATTGTGTTATAAGAAATCATGTGGATTTAAAGAATTAGAACGTTTGGTAGCAGGTATTACACCACGTATGTTATCAAAGGAACTTAAAGATTTAGAAACAAATTTATTAATAACCAGAACCGTAATTGATACCAGACCTGTAACCATTACGTATACAATTACTCCATATGGAGAAACCTGTATAAAAGTAATTGATGAACTTCATAATTGGGGATCAAAACATAGAGAAATGATATTAAAATCTTAGATGATTAATGTTTTAGAAGTTTAATTTGATTTTCTAATTCTTTGATTTTTTCATGTAGGGGATAAATTTGTTTTTGGATATCCTCTTCGGTATAACGCGGTTTAATATGTTGAGGGCAATTTACATCCCAAGCGGTAATGGTAAAAACAATAGCACGCTCTGGTTTAGCTTTATAAGAGGAATCATGTAAAGAATTTATTAGTTCTAAATCATCATAAACCACTTCTGAAGTGCCCCAAATTTTTATACGAGCTTGGTTAGGGTAGTCCATTAAAAATATAAATGCTTGATTATTTTCAGCTAAATTTCCAGAGGTAATAAATTGTTTATTTCCTTTAAAATCGGCAAAGGCTAAACGTGTATTATCTAATACTTTTAGAAAACCTTTAGAACCACCTCGGTGCTGAATATAAGGTTGACCATTTGTATTGGCTGTGGCTAAATAAAAAGAATCTATTGTACTTAAGAAAAACTCTAAGTCTGTTGTAACCTCAGAAGCCCAACCTCCAAATTCTTCCATTCGAGCATAACTTGCACGCGATTTAAATTTTTCTTGAAGGCTTTTAACAGAAGGTGTAAATGCTATATCACTCGTGTATTTTAAGTCTGTTTTTTTCATGATTTATATTGTTTGGTTAAACCTATAAAACCATATCAAGTCTATAGTTAATAAACCTGATATGGTAACTCCGTTTTATTGAATATGGTTTTTCTTTAGGAATTTAAGAATGTAATTTGCTATTTCATCGCCTTTTTCTTCTAATGCAAAATGCCCTGTGTTTAGTAAATGAAACTCTAAATTTTTTAAATGCTTCTTATATGGATGAGCTCCCTCTTCAGGAAAAATATAATCATGTTTACCCCAAACAATTAATGTTGGCGGTTGGTGATCTCTAAAATATTGTTGCCATTCAGGGTATAATGGTACATTTGTTCTATAATCATAAAACATAGCCAATTGTATTTTGTCATTTTCTTCGCGAGCCAAATGTTGAAGGTCAATATGCCAATTGTCTGGACTAATATTAGAGACTTCTTCAACTCCGTGTGTATACTGCCATTTTAATCCATCTGGAGAATGAAAACCTTCTAATGCTTTTCCATTTTCTTTGGTATATTCGTTCCAATATTTTTTAATTGGTATCCAGAAATCTCGTAAACCTTCTTCATAGGCATTTCCATTCTGAATAATTAAAGACTCTACTCGTTCAGGATATTTAGATGCAATTCTAAATCCGATTGGAGCTCCATAATCCATGAGGTAAATACTATATGTTATGATGTTCTTTTTATCTAGAAAAGCCTCAACAATAGTAGCCATATGATCAAATGTGTAATCAAATTCACTCATTTTAGGCTGATCGCTTCTTCCATAACCTGGATAATCTGGAGCAAGTACATGATATTGAACAGACAGGTCTGTTATTAAATTTCGAAACATATGAGACGATGTTGGGTATCCATGTAACAACAAAATAGTTGGCTTAGATTCGTTTCCAGCTTCTCTGTAAAAAATATTTACACCATTTATTTCAATGGTTTTATGTGTTGTTGGTTGATGATTGGGTTTAGAATTCTCCATTGTATTTATTGATTTAAAAGAAAATAGTATAGATGATAATACAAAGATTAAAACTATACGAATGGTTGATAATATGGTTGTTGTCTTCATTTTTAAGGTATCTAGGTTATATATTATAATCGAAGATCCGATTGATTAATTTTCACGTCGTTTGCACTCATATCTCTTACACGCATCAGTCCTTCTTCATCAAATTCCCAATGTTCGTTCCCGTGCGTTCTATACCATTGATTTTCGGATTTGTTAAACCATTCGTATTCAAATCGAACAGAAATTCTATTGTCGGTATAAGACCATAAGTGTTTTTTTAATTTATAATAGGATTCAGATTTCCATTTATCTGTTAAAAACGTAACAATGGCCTCTCTTCCTGTAAAGAAAAGGTCTCTGTTTCTCCATTGAGAATCTGGTGTATAAGCTAATGAAACACGTTCTGGGTTTTTACTATTCCATGCATCTTCAGCCGCTTGTACTTTAGCTTTTGCTGTTTCTTCTGTGTAAGGTGGAATGATTTTCTTCATGATTTTACGATTTTAAGATTAATTAAGAACAGACAAGTCTGTTTGTTTTAGGTTGATAAAAAAGGAGACGCTTATGTTCTCCTTTAAGTATTAGGCTAATAATTGCTTTGCTGCATTTTTACCTGCTGTAATTGGCCATTTATTCTTTTGTATTTGCGATAATATGATAGATCCTTCGAGTAAAACCAATAATTCATTTCCTAAGGCTTCAGCTTTATCTATAGAGTAAAGACTATCTTCTTTTAGTAAATTATAGACCAGAGCTTTTACATCATTTTTATGTAAAAGAACTTGGTCTTTTATTTTTTGTTGGTCTTCTGGAAGATCACATACAATATTCTGAAAACCACAACCTCTAAAATCAACTTGTTCTAACCAATGCTCTAAATAATCAAAAGCTGCTATCAGTTTTTCTTTATTAGTTTTTTGAGTAGAAACAAAGGTTGTAAGTTCTCCCATCCAGGTTATATGCCTTCTTTGTAAGTATGCCACTGCAATATCTTCTTTAGATCTGAAATGTTGATACATACTGGCCTTGGCAACTTGAGCGACTTCTATAATTTGGTTAATCCCTGTTTGATTATATCCTTTAAAGTAGAAAAGCTCTGATGCTGCTTCAATAATTCTATCTTTTACGCCTGGTTTTTTTCATTTTCATGGGACAAATATAGATAAAATTATTCAAAACAGACAAGTCTGTATGTTTTTTTTCTAAACGTAATCTAAAATATGGTTTATATATTCCAAGTATAAGCGGGGAGAAGCCGTTATTATTGTATCGGTATATTCGTGTATTAGACATTCTAAAATGGTTTACCGATACGTGTTTACGTATCGGTTTTCTTTTTTAAATCCATTAAGTAGGTTTCGAAATGATCGAGTTTATTTTCCCATAATTGCTTGTATGGATTCACCCAATCTGCTATAGGCTGAAGGGTTTCTGGTTTAATTTGACAGTACCGTTCCCTTCCGTTTTGGTGAATGGTAACAAGTCCACATTCCATCAGAATTTTAATATGTTTAGAAATTGCAGGTCTACTAATATCAAAATGCTCTGCAACACCATTTACCGTAAGCATTTCTTTAGAAAGCAAGCTTATAATATCTCGCCGTATTGGGTCGGCAATAGCCTGAAAAACGTCTCTTCTCATGTCTTTAGTTTGATTTCTAGAGTTTCAAATTTAAATTATTTTACCTGAGGTAAGGGATAATAAATGGCTTAATGATTTAGAGTATTAATGAGTTCTTCGAGACGATCAAATGTAGATCCCCATCCATTTTTAAAGCCCATTGCTTCTTGTTGTTTACAATATTCTTCTGTTGGGTGTATTACATTAAATGTGAAATTTGTGCGATCTCCAACTTGCTCAAATAAAGCTTGAATTTCTACACCTTCTGTCATCGGTTTAAAATTAGCAGTTGATCTAATTTTTTCCAATTCAACAATATCTATGTATATACCATCTCCAATAAAAGCATTTCCATTGGGCATGATCATCGCGTATTCCCATTCTCCACCAACTTTAAAGTCGTGTTTTACGATGGTTGTTTCCATTCCTTTTGGTCCCCACCATTGAGCGATATGTCCTGGTTGTGTCCAGGCATCCCAAACCAACTTAATAGGCGCATTAAAAGTTCTATTCAATGTTAATGTTCTGTTTTCGGCTGAATGATCTGTATTCATAATATAGGTTTTATTTAAAAATTAATTAAGTAACTGTTTGGTTACAAATGTAAATGTAACTATTTGGTTACGCAAGTGTTTTAAAGTATTTATTTGCGCTTAGCGATTCTAATGATTCTTTGTTCTAAAATCAGATGGAGAACAATGACAGGATTTACGGAATGTTCTCGAAAAATGAGCTGTATTTTCGAAACCGGTAGAGTAGGCAATTTCAGATATCCTTGAATTTGATGTTTTTAGCAGATATTGGGCTCTTTCAATACGTTGTTCTCGTATATATCGAGCTGGTGAGGTATTAAATGTCTCTTTAAATTTTCGTTGAAAAGACGATAAACTTAATCCGCATATAAAAGCGAGTTCTTCAAGGCTTAATTGATTAAAAATATTGGCTTGAATAATGTCTGAAAATTGATGAATATGAGATTGAGATAATGTATTTAATACAGCATTAATGCGTTGGTTGTTTTCTAATTTAGAAAGAAGGAAAATGAATTCTCTAAGCTTTATGATGAATATTTCTTCAGCGTGTAAATGAGGATGTTTCAAATAGAAGGCTAGATTATTTATATATTGTTTAAGAGATTCTTCTGTTTTAAACGTTACGACTGTACTTTGTTTTTCGGACTTATCTGAGGTGAAAATTAGAGGGAGTTGCGGGTTGTAAATTTTATGAAGAACACCAGGTACTAATCGAATTATGATGACTTCAGAAAGGGAGTTATCATCGTTTGCTTCCCAGAGGTTAAGCTAAAACGTCCTAAAGGTGAATGTAGAACAGACTTTCCTCGTACAATCAATACAAATCTTATCTGATTATTAAGGGGGTAGGTTGCCCTATATGGAGGTTTAAATATAACATGAGTTAATATGTTTTCTTCGCCTATATTATATTGTTCTATCTTCATAGTTTAAGAATGAGTAGGGAAATTACATTATTATTGAGGATTAAACAATATTGGTATTTTAACTTTTTATACCTGAATATGTCTTGACCTAATTTAGCAAGGTTTTGACCGTTTTTGCAAATTATTTAAGAAGATTAATCTTTAAATTTGCAATTAAAATATTGAGAAATGAAAAGACAAATAACAGAACGGTTAACAAATAGTAAGGGCTTAGAATTAAAAAAATATATTCCAATTCCAATTCTATTAGTTTGTGTAACATCTATTGTTACTTTGGTGAGATTAGAGCCTAATGAAACATTTTTGGAACGTTGGTTACCTTTTTATATTATGGCTATATTGGTTGTATTACCAATTGCTTTGCTGGTATTGAAAGCTTTAAATAATTTAATTAGGAACAAATTAAACACGATCTCTAGTTGGATTCAAAATCTATTATTTGGAGTAATTATGGCTTCTACGATGGGAAGTTTAATGACAGGAGCCTCATTGTTTACTCAACATAAATTTGTGACGTTTTCAATGTTCGCTCAACAATGGGGAGATGGAATCTTAAATATTATGCCCTTTGTATTGAGTTTAGGTTTATTAATAGGTTTAGTTGTAAAACCCCTTATAGATCGTAGAAAAGCCTGCCTTGCTTTTCAAAAAGAGCATATTTCCTCTTAAACGATTGAGATATGATTTATTCAGAATGATATTTTGGAATTAAAAGGTGTTTACATTGTAAATACCTTTTAATGGTTTTATATGAGTGCTAATTAGTTGTATTATATTTTGAATTAAGTTTAAGTAGAAACAAAGTATTAAATCAAAACTATGTTTCTATTGATGAAATAATTTTAAGTATGAAAAAAAACTTTTTTTTCAGAATGATTTTACCTAAATTCATTTCTTGAATAAAGGATAACTAATTATTATGGATAACATAGGAAAAACAAATGTATTTTATAAAAATCATAAGTTTGAAGACCTTACTCCTGAAGAATTTGAAAAATATTGTTTGCAAATAGCGAATGATTGGGCCAAAAAGAATCTTAAAGTAGGAGAATATAGTATTCAATACCGTAAGAGGAATCCAATTGATATAGTAATTAGTGAACGAAAGAATGAAGTGTCTTTGCCTGGGCAAATTATTGCTCAAAATAGAAATGATTCTAAAGAACACTTTATTGAATGTAAATTTTATGGAAGAGATTTAGACTTAGACGTATTAGGTAAGTCTTACGTGATGACTCTAAGATATCGTCCTAAAACATTAGTTATTGCAACAAAATCAGACTTGTCTAAATCGGCTATAGATTTTGCAAATTGGTTAACGAGTCAAATAAATGATTTTGCATGTTTCTTATGGAGTCCAGATGAATCAATTAAGCTTAAAAACGATTCAAACAATGAGCCAGAAAAGGAATTAACTTACCAAAATAAATACAATAAACCATTTATTATCAATAACTGGGAGCTAATTGAAGAAGATGTTTTTACAAGTATATCCTTATCTTCGGAAAAAGATATTACTCAGAACAGTCACTTTATTAAGTCCAAATACAAATATCTTTTTAAGGCGAATATTAAATCACTTCAAGTGTCAAGAGAAACGAAAAGAGTTCGTTTAATTTTTGAGTTTGATGATAATAGAAGTCCAGTTGAAAATGAAATTAACTTTAAGGAAAATATTGGAGGAATAATCTCTTTAACGTGTGAACTCTCTAGATTAAACAACGAATCTTCTGTTATTCAAAAGGCCTATTTATCTATTACATCTAGTTCAGGAGAAGATATAATTGGTATTGGAAATTTTCCAAAATTAGTTATAGACCCTATTCTTTCAATTAAATTAAACGATTTTAGATTTGGAGAAGCTGAACAGTTTTACTTAAAATGGAATCAAGAAAGCACCCCAATTCTAAAGGTAACTGGGCAAGGAGGTGTAGGTAAATCTTTTTTTTGTGAAAGGGTTTGTCAGGAATTTAAAAATGAAGGAAGTAATATTATCTATTCTTCAATTTCTCATGAGTCTGAAGCGACTTTTATTACTGATATTCTATGGGTTATGCTTCCTAGTGAACTTAGAAAGCTGATTCAAGATAAATCCAATTTAAGATTTAAATCTGAGTTTATTACAACATTTTTGGAATTTGAATTACCTGATTTCACACATGAAATTAAAGAGTTACAGAATTTATTTTTATATAATGAATGGGATAATATAAATATTGAATCAATAATTTCAACTTTAATAAGATTACTATCAAAATCAAATCAAAGAGTAGTTTTATATTTAAGTGATTGTCATAGGTTGTCGACTTCCTTAAGTTCTGTATTAATGTCTATTATATCTGTGTTAGAAAGTAAAAATTGGTTACATAATAAATTCAGGATAATATTAGAATATAGAAGTGAAAATAACGATATAACTTTGAGTTGTAGCAAGTTAATGATCTGGACTGATGTCAATTTAAATTCTAAAATAACAGAAATTAAATTAGAACCTCTTTCATATGAACAATTAAGGAATTACATCGATAAAACTTTAATTTCATCGGATAATCGTGCAGCGTGTAAACTTCTATTAAAAAAATCTGGAGGTAACCCTCTTTATTTAAGAATGTTAATTCTTAATCTGTTAGAGAATTCAATATTTGAATATCTTAATGATGGGAAATTACATGTATCTAGTTTGGCTGAAACTAGAGATTTCGTTGTAGAATTAACTTCAAATATTCAAACTATTTTAGTGAGAAGATTAGAGTTTGCAAATAGTAAACTCATTAACAATGGTATTAAAAATGGGCTGTTTATAGTTGTATACAATGCCATTTCAGGGTTAAATATCTCTAAAAATCTTATAGCTCATTTATCCCAACAAGACGAGATAGATATCCATGAAGGTATGATATATCTTCAAGAGATGGAATTGTTAAAACCCAATCAGTCAGGAGATTTCGATTGGGCTCATGAATATATATTTGAAGCAACAAAAAAATGGGCATCAATACAAGAGAATTACTTTGTGAAAATTGACCGAGCAACAAAGTTGATAAGTCCATTTGATTTTTCGAGTTCTTTTTTGTTAGCTCGATTAGAAATAACTCTTTCGAGGGATAATAAAGCAATAGATGCATTAAACTCAGCTATACAATACGCTCAACAAACATTTAGTAAAAAATATTTATGTCATTTAGAAATTCTTAATGTTTTAAGAAATAAAGTCTTAACTCCTAAGTTTGGAGCATTATTTCTTACAAATTTGGAAAAACTATCTCGTTTAAGCGATTATTTAATTTCAACGAACCGAGTAGAAGAATATAATAAAATGGGTGTAAAAGCGCTAAATCATATTGAATATATGCATGCTTTTGAAAAAAAACCATTTTATCGTCAATACTTCCACAATTTATCTCATATAAGTATTTCTAAATTGGATTTCTCGCAATATTTAAAGTGCTGTAAATCAACTATTAAATATTGTAATGTACCTGTCGAATATGCTCAGTTGTTAAATAGAATGGTGATCTATTTTAGACTTACAGGAAATGTTAGACAAGGTAGAATAGCAGCAATTATAGCTCTACAATTACAACAAATAATAGATGAGAAGGAGGATTTTGATTTAGAATCTGTTATAATAGGAGAAATTACCAAGCTATATTGGACTGCTTTACCAGAACAATCATCGATTTTATCTAATTACTTGCAAGAATGTAATGCCAGTAGAAGACAGAGTTCTCATAATCTGTATATAAAAGCTTGTCAGGAACTTTTATTAGGAAACATTACTGAGTCTAAACAAACAAAATTACAACTTGATAGAATAATTAAAGAGCTAGAATTGAAATCAATGGAGTCTAGTGTGAAGAATTTAACGGGAATTTTTCAGACTTTAGAGAATGATTATGAATCTGCTTATGAAAACTTTCGAGATGCTTTTCAAAGTTCAATATGGTTAGATTCTATTAAAGAAGAATTAGTGTTTGGAAATAATCTATTATTATCAATGGTCATGTCTAATCAGCTCGATGGTTTGGAGGTTCTAATTAATAGACAATTTTTAATCTGTAATAAGATTCTCAATAATTTAAATGACGAAAGAATTGAGAAAATACTAATAGAATTGCAGGTGTTGTTAGAGCGTAAATTTCAAATTCCAAAATTGAATTCAACCTATGAAAATCTATTACCAAATGTCGAACAAAACACAAATCATATTTGTCATGAAATCATCTATAATGTATTAACAATATTAGAGATAACAGATATATCGCCTATAAGTAAATTGAGTAATTTTAATTTAGAAACCATACCTAAAAATAAATCTATTGGAGTACTAGTACCTTATAAAAATAGAAATCTTAGACTATTAATATAGTTCACTTTTATATTTTAATAGTTGTTTGATGACTGCTTTTAAGGACTCTTGATCAAAATCATTCTCCATAATTGATATATTTCGATTAAATGGATACAACCACCTTAATGTAACAGAAGGAATATGTAAATCTGAATATTGCTTTTCAGCCTCAAATTTTCGTCTCATATCTATTAAGCAAACAAGGGGCTTTTGAAATGATGTTGCCATATGCATAGGAGAGCTATCAAATCCAACGTAAAAATCACAAGCCCAGATTAATGCCATGGTTTCTCTAAGTTTTATAGCTGGATTCTTTAACCCCAAATCATAATCACCAAATTCTGTACGACCAACTTGGAAAAATCCAAATTCAGATTCTAAAGTATTAATTAAGGAATGCCAGTTTCTTTTATGCCAAGGAGAATCAATAGAACTTTTTGTATTTCCTCCAGGATGTAAGCAAACTAATGGGCGTTTTAAACCTTCTAAAGCCTTTAATGCCCATTGCTTTTCTTCGTGCGATAAATAAATACAACTTCTTAATTTCCTAGGTTTTAAACCGTACGCCCAACAAATATTTTCAATAATGTGATTAAATTGGATAAGCTCGTCTTCATCTTTATTAATTATAAGAA
>CBDEVQ010000050.1:0-24781 GCA_965243605.1 Flavobacteriales bacterium | reverse complement strand
TCTGGATGGAGCCAGATCTCAACATATTGTGAATTACAGAATTCTGGAGGAAATTAGGCGGAAAACAAAATTGCATATCGATTTTGGAGGAGGGTTAAAGACTAACGAAGACCTTAAAATAGCTTTCGAATCTGGAGCAGATCAGGTTACAGGAGGGAGTATAGCTGTTGATAACCCAGAATTATTTATGTCTTGGGTAAGCCAATTCGGATTAGATCGAATAATTCTTGGTGCCGATTGCGTTAATCGAAAAATTGCAACACATGGGTGGTTTGAACAATCAGAATGGGACGTTTTAGATTTCATAAAAATGTATGAACAGCATGGAATAACCAATACCATTTGTACAGATGTTATGAAAGATGGGATGTTTAGAAGGCCCATCTATACCTTTATACCAAGAAATTTTATCCAATTGTTCTACACAACTTATTGCGAGTGGAGGTGTTTCGTGCATTAATGATTTGGTAGAATTAAAAAATATTGGATGCCATGGTGCCATTGTGGGTAAAGCATTTTATGAAGGACGAATATCGTTAAATCAATTAAGGCTATTATGTTAAAAAAACGAATAATTCCATGTCTCGATATTAAAGATGGAAGGACTGTTAAAGGAGTCAATTTTGAGAATATTAAAGATGCAGGAAACCCTATAGAATTAGCAAGGAAATATGTAGAACAAGGGGCCGATGAGTTAGTGTTTCTTGATATTTCGGCAACGGTGGATAAGCGAGAAACGTTAATTGGGCTTGTTAAGCAAATATCAAAAAAAATTAATATTCCATTTACCGTAGGTGGAGGGGTTAGATGTTTAAATGATGTAAAACGTTTATTAAATGCAGGCGCTGATAAAGTAAGTCTTAATTCTTCAGTGGTTAAACGACCAGAGCTTATATCCGAAATTGCAAATCAGTGTGGTAGTCAATCTGTAGTTGTAGCCGTAGATACTAAGTTTACGAATAGACAATGGAAAGTATTTACACATGGAGGACGGGTAGAAACCCATTTAGAAACGTTGGAATGGGTTAAAGAAATTAAAGAATATGGTGGTGGCGAAATCTTATTAACCTCTATGAATAATGATGGAATGAAATCAGGATTCGCCATTGATGTTATTAAACAGGTTACAGATATTATTGATATTCCGGTGATTGCATCAGGTGGAGCAGGTTCTTTAGAGGATTTTAAACATGTTTTTCAAGCAACAAAAGCAACGGGTGCATTAGCAGCAAGTGTTTTTCACTACGGAGAAATATGTATTCCGGAGTTGAAGCAATATTTAAAAACCGAAAATTTAAATGTAAGATGTCAATAGATTTTAAGAAAGGAAATGGATTAATTCCTGTTGTTATACAGCACCAAGATACGTTGAAAGTATTAATGCTTGGTTACATGAATCAAGAGGCATATACCAAAACGATAAAAGAAGGTATTGTTACATTTTATAGTAGAGGGAAACAGCGGTTATGGACAAAAGGAGAAACATCTGGCCATACATTAAAAGTTGTGGATATAAACATAGATTGTGATCAAGATACCCTGTTAATAAAAGTATTTCCTAAAGGACCTACGTGTCATAAAGGAACAGAAACGTGTTTTAACGACACAACAAGTAAAGGATTCTTATATACACTAGAATCTATTATTAAGCAGAAAATAGATGAAGATGTAACGGATTCTTATACAAACCAACTGTATAAAAGAGGTATTAATAAAGTTGCTCAAAAAGTTGGAGAAGAAGCTGTAGAAGTGGTCATAGAATCTAAAGATGATAATTTGAAGTTATTTAAAGATGAATCTGCGGATTTGCTGTATCATTTTTTAATCTTGTTAAAGGCAAAACAAGTTACATTAAGTGAAATAGAAGAGGTTCTTGAAAAACGGATGAAATAAGATATTCTATAGATCGAACGATCAAGATTAATCTAATTAAACCAATAAATCACTCCTTTTATATCGATACAGGAGTGATTTATTGGTTAAAATATTTTTTTCTTAAATCCTTTTTAAAGCCAGAAAACATAACGAACGGATGCATTTATCTAGTTTTTAATTTATAGTCTTATTTGAAAATACATATGCTATGCATGCATAGCATATGTATTTTATGTTTATATTTGATTCAAATAATAGGATATTAAATGAAAAAGCTCATCGTTTTATTTACATTTTGTGGTGTATTTATTTCAAATGCTCAGTCTACAAGAAGTAAACTGCCAGTAATCGCCATTAAGAATAATGTACTTAGTTATATGGTTGTTACGATTAATCTATCTCTAGAGTATCGAATTTCTGGTCGACATTCACTCCAAGGGGTCTGGCAAATAAGTAAACCAAGAAATAGATACTCAAGTTGGTTTACCACAAATGGAGATGTGATGTTAACCGAAGGGTATTCTGCAGGCTTAGAATATAGATACTATACAAATCCAGATGCCGATATTATAAGTGGCTTTTATGTAAGTCCTTATTTTAGATATTTCTATAGAGATATTTCATATGATCCAGATGATAATAACCCTCCACACAGTGGTCCATATGGAAGTGTATCTTTTAAGCGTGACGTTTTTAGTTATGGATTAATGATTGGGATACAGAAAATATCAAGATATGGGATAGGTTATGATTTTTATTTTGGATTTGGAGCAAGAGATTATGAAGATTATAACGTGGAATATAGCATTGGAGAACCTTACCAAATTAATCAATTTATTGATGATAAAGGGGAGTTAAGGTTTGGGTTAAATATTCTTTTTACAACCTCTAGATTATAATAATATGATACGTATTTTAACGATTAGTATACTGCTTGTAATGACAACTTTAGAAGCATCAGCACAATTTAGAAACTCTAGAAGTGAAAATCATTTTGCTATTAAGAATAATATATTTGGATATATTGCTAATGAATTTCATTTCTCTTTTGAATATCAGATTAAATCTAACCAATCTTTACAAATGGTAACCAAGATTTTTAATAGGAATGAGAGCAATTGGTTAAACCTTTCGGGTAATGAAGATGAACGCATTGGGAAAGGATTTGCTGTAGGAATTGAATATCGTATATATTTAAATTCTCGGGCTGATGATTTAAGGGGTGTATATTTTAGCCCATATTTTAGATATTTTAATAAGAATATCACGATTACACCAGGCTATAACTCTGGATATCCTACGAATGATAATAAATTAGAATATAAAAGAACCATGAATTCTGGAGGTATCATGTTTGGAATACAAGGTATAGTTCCTGAAAGTGGAGTAGGTATAGACTGTTTTTTAGGTATAGGTGTTCGGACAAAAACAGATTCTAATATTAATGGGAATTTAGATTTGTACTATAAACCATTAAATTTGCCAGAGCTCAGGTTTGGATTAAATATTTTATTTTCGAATGCTTAAACTAGATAATTGTTTAGATCATTTATTTGTTAAATAAATGATCTAAAGTTTTAAAACGGTATTCAAAAATGGAAGTTAATTGTTTTTTAATGAATAAACTTTGAGCAATATACCCTAAGAAACCGAACGGGATCTTATAGGATATTTTATCTCTCATTAATGTATTTCCGTTTGGTAGCGATTCAAAAAAATGCTCATGATGCCACATTTTATATGGACCAAATCGTTGTTCGTCAATAAAAAATAATTCATGTTTAACTTGAGTAATCTCTGTAACCCAATTTAATTTTATACCAGGTAAAATACCAACCTTGTAGCTGATAATTTGACCGGGATAGGCCGATTGTGTAACCTTAGACGTTATTGTAAACCCCATTTGTGGTGGGGTTATTTTTTGTAAGTTTTTAGGCGAACTAAAAAAAGTCCAAGCTTGCTTTACGTCTATCGGTAGTTCTTGTGTGGCTTCTAATGTAAATATACCAGAGTGTTTTTTTATGGTAATCATAATTTAAATGATTAATGCATTCAATTATTTAAGATGCTTGGTGATTTTATCACTCATAGGCTTTGTAATAGAGTAAAAAACATCAACAAGCTTTCCTTCTGGATCAACAAGGTATTTTTGGAAATTCCACTTTACTTTAGTATCCATTTTACCATTTTCAGATTTTTGAGTTAACCATGAATAAATGGCATGTTGATTATCTCCTTTAACATATAATTTTTCACTGATAGGAAAATTAACACCAAAATTTACTCGACAAAACGATTGGATTTCTTCTGCATTACCAGGTTCTTGCTCTCCAAACTGATTACAAGGCAGTCCAATGACCACTAAGTTTTCATTGTAAGTATCGTATAGGTTTTGAAGCCCATCATATTGTTTAGTAAATCCACATTGAGATGCCACATTTACAAATAAGATGTATTTACCTTTATAATCGGATAAGGTTAATGGCTCCCCTTTTATAGACGTTATAGAAATATCATAAACAGGTTTGTTTGGCTCTACCGTTTGAGCATTTGAAAATAGACTGAATAAGCTCATAATTATAAGGATATAAAATGTTTTCATGTTGATTGATTGTATGGTGTTAAAACATAAACGAAATTATGAAAAAACGAACAATTTGTCTTACAAACTCTAGGTATTAATGGTTGCTAAACTCTAAAGATTTTTTTAAGGCTTTAAAAGATTTAATAAAGTTATTTTGAATAATAGGATCTTTAATAAACCTTGGTATATAGGACTTTGATAAGGTAATTGCTGAGAATGTAACGTCTATCGTGTTAGAATCTATTGGATATACTTTCCATTGGGCTATATAGTGTTTAATACGATCCGAATCTTCTAAAGAAGGAATGTAATTTGGCTTAGATGTAATGTCAATGATTAATAGGCTATCCGAAACCATTAACACATTATTTACAACTAAATCCTGTTGAGATATAGGAAAGGGGATGTCATATTTAGTGTGAGTAATCCAATTTAAATTGGTACTATCTTTTGCTAAAATATTAAAAGCCTTAATCCCTTTATTCCATTCGTTATGTTTTTCTGTGTTTACTAAATAAGACAGCAATGTATCTGTGTGCGTTTCACTGGTAAAATGTATTGATAAAGCTCTTGTTTTAAGTTCTCCACCAATTTTTAGCCACCTATATTTTAGAGTAATATCATCTTCTTGTTTAACCACTTTCCAAGGCTCTAAATCGGACATATTCATAACTTGTTGAATTGTAGAAGCTGAATCTAGAATATGAATTTGAGCATAACCATGATAAAAGAATACGATTGACCATAATAAAGTTAAGAATCCTTTTATCATGACTTGTGTAAATTAAAGTATTCTATAGTATCTTTTATGGCGAGTTCAGTAGACTGATAAGACAAACCAAATGCTTCGATAGATTTAGTATTTGAATAATAGTTTTTGATATATAAAGTATACATATTAGTGGAACACAAATTGGTTTTTAATTGTAAAAATCTTAAAACATCTCCAATATATCCAATTAATATTAAAATGCATACAGGAATTTTAATCATTTTTGGATTTTGTTTTGTTTGCTCGTTTACTTTCTCAAAAAACTGTTTATATGATAAGTTTTCATTGGCAATGATGTATCGTTTTCCATTTTCTCCAAATTTTAAACATTGTATTATTCCATGAGAAACATCTTTAACATGTACAAAGTTTTTACCTCCTGGTGGGTAGAATACAACCTTTCTTTTCCAACACATATATATTATTTTTCCTGAGCTCGGTTTATTGTCATAAGGCCCCAGCATAAATGTGGGGTTTATAATATTGAGCTTAATTTTGTCCTTATGTTTTAACAATTCTTGTTCAGCTTCTAATTTACTTTGAGCATAAAGTGATGAGCTAAACGGGGTCTTAATTGGCGTGTTTTCTGTTCCTGGATCAGATAAAGTTCCGTAGCCTAAAGTATTGGCCGAACTTATGAAAACAAAGTGTTTAACTTTTGAATGTATTGATGCGTGTAATAATTGTATTGTGGCATTACAATTTATGGATTTGTAATCTGAATATTTATGCAAGTTTTGTTGGGTTATTGCAGCAATGTGAATGACGTAATCTACTTCTTTTAAATAATGAGTTAAGTCATCAAATAAACCACCTCTTACAAGTTGTAAATTCGGATGAGAACCTCCTGTGAATTGCGCGGTTTTACGCAATAGTCCAATAACCGAAAAACCGTTGTTTAATAAATCTAGAGTTACGTTTGTTCCTAACAACCCATTAACTCCTGTAACAAATACTTTAGACATGTTGTTGTAATTCTCGTTTAACAATTTTAGTAAGCATTTGTATTTTAATTTTAACCGGTATCAATTTAGATATGATCCAACTGAATGGATTGATTAAAATGAGCGATTCTTTTTTGAACATTTTTTTGGTAGAAAACTGAGCCACATTCTTCGGATCAAGTAAAGTTAGGCGTCCAATAAATCCTTGTTTTTCTATTCGAGATGTAATTTCTTGATTGGTTTTCATTGGCCCAGGGCTAATTACACTCACAAATACATTGTCTTTTTTTAATTCGGCAGCCAAACCAAGAGAAAAGGAATAAATAAACGATTTAGAAGCTGGATAAACCGTTTTATAACCCACTGGTGAAAATGCAGCAATACTTGAAACATTGAGAATATAAGATTGGCTTTGCCTTTTTAAATTTGGTAGAAGTTGATGGCAAAGTATAGAGGTGGCATGTATATTAACATGCAGTATATTATTAATAGAATTAAGATTCGCTTCTTCCATTTTTTGAGACCCACCAATCCCTGCATTGTTAATCAGTATTTGAATATCATATTGTTTATTAATCCAAGATGTAAGGGTTTGAACATTGGACGGATTCGAAAAATCAGTTTCGTAGCAAACCGTCTTAATTTTATATTTAGCGTTTAAAAACAAGGCTAAATTGTTTAAGTCCTGATTTGGTAAACTGACTAATATAAGAGGGTATCCTCGTTCAGCTAGTTCTTCTGCAAATGCTTTACCTAAGCCTTGACTTGCACCTGTAATAACGGCATAGGGTTTGTCTTCTAACTTATCCATAATAGTTTTTAAGATTGATTATGGAGCAAAATTAGGTGAGTGACTACACTGAAATGTTCAAGATTATAAAAACGAACCCCATTTGTAAATCTCTTGTTTTTCAAAGGGTAACGCGTACTAAATGTTCTGATTTATGAATCCAAACCCTTTTTCTTAAACTCAGAAGGTGTTAAACCTGTTACTTTCTTAAAAGTTGTATTAAAAACAGTTTTAGAATTAAAACCAGATTCATAAGCAATTCCAAGAATCGATAATGCTTTAGATGTTTTTGGGTCTTTTAACAAGTGCTTTGCTTTTTCTACGCGGTAGGTGTTGACAAATTGAGGAAAGTTAACCTGAAACCCTTTATTGATAACATAGGATAAAATGTGAGGAGAAACATTCAATAATTCTGATAGATTAATAAGGTTAAGATCGCTGTTTAAATAGGGTTCTTTTTCTTGCATTAAAGCATTCAGTTTAGCTTTTAATTCAACTAATTTATCATCAGGAACCATCTTCTTTTTATCATCTTTATCCGATACGTCTTCTCCTATCGAAATGACTTCTTGCGTTTGTTCTTTGTTAATTGGGTAAATTTCTTTTTGCTTTAAGGCATTATAGGCAATAAAGAAAATACATATTAACATAGACGAATTCATGAAAATATTGAGAGGTGCCTTATAAAAAATGATATTAAAGAGAGTAATTAGTACTAGAATAATAAGGAAAATATGAATAATATGTTCCAACCATCTTAAATCGTATTCATCAGGATTAGAAGAGAATAATTTGATGTCTTTTTTATGTTTTCTGAGTTTAATATAAATCCAACAACAGTAAAATAAAGAATGAGAAAGTGTTAATGCAAGTAATATGGGTTGATAATCGGTGTTTGGATCTCTGTTTAGAATTAATAAGATTTGACATATAAGCGGTATTAATAAGAAACTTAAGCTCTTTTTGTTAAGAACATAATTTGGGTTTGTGAAATAACAAACACTTAGATAAAATATTATAGGGGTAACAATTTGTAAAAAACTAAGAAGGGGAACATCTTGAGCTTGAAACACTGAGCCTCCAATTAACAGGACGACTTCTTCTAGCCAGAACGAAGACCATAATAGCGTAAATAACCCAAATAGAATATTAGCCTTTTTATTAACCTTAATAGGGTTTGCTATGAGCAAAAAAGACAGTAATATTAACGAGTAAAAAAGAAGATTTACAATCAGATTATTAATCATATGATAAATTTAGAGACTAAAATACAACTAATTTAAGAGACCGGAATAGTAATCGTAAACTCGTCTATGTTTTGAGCTGAAAAGTTGAGAATCACTAAATGTATAGGGTCAAGGTTTTAGGTATTCGTATTAAAAAGTATTTTCTTTAGTCATATTTTTTATTCATATTGATTAAGAAGAATGTTAAGGATATGATTGATTTATTTGAACAAGAATTAGATGAAAGTAAGAATAGACTGCCTTATAACGGAGAGGTGTATTACTATGGCGCATTGTTTAATAGGGTAGTGGCTTCGGAATATTTTGAGAAATTATTAAGCCGTATAGATTGGAAATATGATAAAGCTGTAATGTATGGGAAACAGATTGTAACCAAACGTCAGGTTGCTTGGTATGCCGATAAAACATATAACTACACATATTCTGGTGTAACTAGGAAAGCTCTAATTTGGACAAATATATTGTTAGAATTAAAAAAGAGTGTTGAACAGAAAACAGGTGCATCTTACAATTCGTGTTTGTTGAATTTATATCATGATGGCAATGAAGGTATGTCTTGGCATAATGATGATGAAACGGCATTAAAAAAGGAGGGTTCTATAGCATCTTTAAGTTTAGGTGCTCAGCGCAAGTTTATGTTTAAGCATAATAAAACCCATGAGAAAGTAGAGTTTTTGTTATTAAATGGAGACCTTATAGAGATGAAAGGGCAAACGCAATCGTATTGGAAACATTGTGTTCCTAAAACAACAAAAGTGAAATGGCCACGGATAAATTTAACCTTTCGACAAATAGACGCATAAAAAAAGGAAACCTCAATTTTTGAGGCTTCCTTTTTTATTGATACCTAATACCAATAATAATTAAATATTACTGTTATTATTCTTTTATTATTTTAACCACTTTAACGTGATTACCTATAAACAGTTTAACAAGATATTGTCCTTGTGTAAATGATGAAATATCAATCATTTTAGCCTTAAAAGGCTCATCTGTTGTTTCATCTAACAATAATCGTCCAGATAGATCTGTAATTTCATATCGATCAATTAGGAAGTCAGAATCATCCGCGTCTATAAATAAATCACCTTGAGAAGGGTTAGGATATACTGTGATGTTATCAATACTTGATAGATCTACTCCTGAAGGAGCTGTCTTCTCAATATATGGAGTAATCACGTCATCCATATCTTCATAAGGTAATGCTTTAGCTGCTGGTCCACCAAAGCAGAACGATGCAGACGTTTGATGTCCGAATTGACCTCCACTTGCTAATAATACATTTCCAGGACCAACGACTTTAAAGTATCCATATCCATAAGCACAACACATTCCATCACCATAACTGTCATATACTTCAAGCGTATAACATTCATCTGGTAAACATTTAATTGTATGCTTATATTTATGGTTGTTTTGATATGTATAAGGAGCTCTTTCAGCAACAACATCACCAGAACTATCTTTCAGTTTCCAAGATGTTTCATAACCATACCAATCCGTTTTAATAATAATCTTAATCTTATTCGTAATAACTTCAACCGTTATTGTATCTGTGTCCACTATAGAACCTGTTGTTCCAGTTACCACAAATGTAGTTGTGTTATTAAGTTGAGTCGTAAGCATTGGATCTTGAGAAACAATGTTACCATTTAATGTTGTCCAAATATAACTTGTCGCCCCACTTGCTGTAAGCGAAAATTCTTCTTGTTTACAAACGGTTAAATCGTCTTCTGATATTTCAACATCAATTTCAGTTAAAGGTTCACCAATACAGAAATGTGATGTTTCAGAATAATCAAAATCTCCACCTTGAGCGTAAATAGTACCATCTTCATGAGTTATACTGTATTCTCCAGAACCATATGCACAACAGATACCATCTCCGTAACTATCATTAATTGTAAATGAATAACAATTTCCAATCGTTGCACAATATATTGTATCTCTATACCAAGTGTTGTTTTGGTAAGATCCATATGTATTGGTATGAGAAGCTATATTATTACCTTGTCCATCGTCTAATGTCCAAGTGGTTTCATAGGCATACCAATCTGTTTTAATAGCAATAACAAAATACGATGAGTTAGGATTTGGAGCAATGTTAATGCTTTCTGTTGCACTAGAACATCCACCATTGGTACCAACCACTGTAATTGTTGTTGAGTCTTCTACAATTACCGTAATTGATTCAGTTGTATCTCCTGTAGACCATACATATGTATCGGCTCCTGAAGCTGTAAGTGTTATGCTTTCTCCAATACATGCATCTACATCTCCAGTAATTTCTACCGTAGGGCTTTCAATAACCTCGATAGTTGCTGTAGATGAAGTGAAACATCCGTTAGAAGAAACGTCTAAGCTAATCATCATATCCGATGTTGGTATAACTTGTATTGTAGAGGTTGTATCTCCTGTAGACCATAAGAATGAGTCTCCTGTAGAAGCAGATAATGTTACTGTATCTCCTAAACAAACAGTTGTGTTACCAAGAATATTAACAACTGGTAATGCATTAACAATTACGGTTTCTAATACAGGATCAGAATAACATCCGTTTGTAATACCCTGTACAGATATTGTAAGTGATGCATTTGGTGAAATTGTTATAGATTGACTTGTTGATCCGTTAGACCAAACATATGCATCAGCTCCGTTTGCCGTAAGGACAACAGATTCTCCTTCACAAATTGTATTATTACCACTAATTGTAACAATCGGGTTTGGATTAACAAAAATTGTATCGGTTACAAGTTCAGAAGCACATCCATTAACAAACCCTTGTACAGATATTGTAGAGCTTGATGTTGGTACTAAAGTTATAGAGTTTCCAGTAGATCCATTAGACCACAGGTAAGAATCGGCACCCGTTGCTGTTAATATAATACTATCCCCGTTACAAACTGATGTATTTCCTGAGATTGTAACTACAGGTGTTGAGTACGCTGTTATAGTTTCACTCACAACATCAGAAGCACATCCGTTAATAAATCCTTGCACAGAGACTACAGATCCAGATCCGACAGTTATAGAGTTTCCAGTAGATCCATTAGACCACATATAAGAATCGGCACCAGTTGCTGTTAACGTAGTACTATCTCCAGAACAAATTTCTGTATTACCAGAAATTGTTACAGTAGGATTAGCGTTTACAACAATAGTTTCAGAAACCATATCTGATCCACATCCCGTTGTAAATCCTTGAACAGAAATTGTTGTTGTAGAATTTGGAGAGATGATGATTGATGAGTTTGTACTTCCATTAGACCATAAATAAGATTGTGCACCCGTTACAGTTAATATAGTACTATCTCCGTTACAAATTTCGGTATTACCAGAAATGCTAATTTGTGGTGTTGCTCCAATTGAAATGATTGTACTAACCACATCTGATGAACATCCGTTAGAGAAACCTTGAACCGTATATGCCGAAGTAAATATTGGCGATACTAAAATAGATGGACTTGTTTCTCCTGTAGACCACATGTAAGAATTAGCTCCTGTGGCTGTTAATAATACTGAATCTCCAGGGCAAATAGACGTTGAACCTGTAAGGGTTACAACCGGATTTGGTGTTACTTCAATAGTTTCAACAACTACATTAGATAAACATCCATTAGAGAACCCTTCTACAAATACTAACATAGAAGAATCTGGAGTCATTGTAATTGATGAACTTGTATCTCCAGTAGACCAAAGGTAAGTATTGGCTCCACTTGCAGTTAACGTTATCGATTCACCTGAACATAATACTGTATTTCCAGATACAGTTACTACTGGTGTAGCATTCACTGTAATGTCTTCAGAAACCATATCCGATCCACATCCAGAAATAAATCCTTCAACCGTAATCGTCATAGATGAATCTGGAATAAATGTTAATGTAGACCCTGTAGATCCATCAGACCATACATATGTTTGTGCTCCACTAGCAACTAACATAATACTATCTCCATAACAAACATTTGTGTTCCCTGTTATTTGTACAGTTGGTGTTGTAAGAACAGTTATTGTTTCATAAACAACGTCTGAAGAACATCCGTTAGAGAATCCTTGAACGCTAACAGAACTTGAGCTTCCTGGAGTTAGAATAATTGAACTTCCAGTAGAACCATTAGACCATACATAGCTATTGGCTCCTGTAGCCGTTAAAACAATACTATCACCAGGGCATATAGTTGTATTTCCTGTGATACTAACAACGGGTAAAGGATTAACAATAATTGTGTTTGATACCGTATTCGACTCACATCCATTTAAGAATCCTTGTACCGAAATATTCATGTTGGCGTTAGGCGTTATAGTAACCGTGTTACCTGTACTTCCGTTAGACCATAAATAAGAATCTGCACCACTTGCGAAAAGTGTAATGCTATCTCCAGCACAAATTTCTGAATTTCCACTTACAGAAATAATTGGAGTAGGAAGTACTTGTATAGTTTCACTCACAATATCAGATCCACATCCTGACGTATATCCTTGAACAGATACCGTTGTCATTTCTTCAGGGAAAATTGTAATAAAGTCTTCTGTTGATCCATCAGACCAAATGTATGATTCAGCACCCGATGCTGTTAACGTAATACTATCACCAGCACAAATTTCAGTATTTCCAGATATAGAAACAGCTGGAGTTGGGTTAACAATAACCATTTTTGTAATCACTTCTGACGAACATTCTAATGTGAATCCTTGTACAGACACAGACATTGTAGCATTTGGTGCAAGTGTTATAGAGTTTCCAGTACTTCCATCTGACCATAAGTAAGAATCGGCTCCAGTTGCTGTTAAAATAAGACTGTCTCCTGGACATAGTGTTGTATTTCCTAGGATACTAATTACAGGTAATTGATTCACTGTAATTGTACTTAATACCGTATTAGATTCGCATCCATTTGTAAATCCTTGAACCGAAATATTCATGTTAGAATCTGGAGATAAAGTAACTGAGTTACTTGTACTTCCGTTAGACCATACATATGTATCGGCTCCATTGGCAATAAGCGTTACACTATCACCAGCACAAACTTCTGTATTTCCACTTACTGTAATCGTTGGTGTCGCAAATACATGAATTGTTTCAGAAACCATATCCGATCCACATCCAGATGTAAACCCTTGTACAGTAATTGTTGTTGTAGCTTCTGGTGAAATTGTAATAGAACTTCCAGTAGAACCATCTGACCAAACATAAGAATCGGCACCAGATGCTGTTAAAGTTGTGCTTTCACCAATACAAAGGTCTGTATTTCCACTTACTGAAATTTCAGTTGAGGTATTTACCATTACATGATGAGAAAGTACAGCAGAACCACATCCATTTGTGAATCCTTGTACAGTAACTGTTGTTGTTGAACTTGGAATAAATGATATTGAGCTTGTTGTTTCTCCTGTAGACCATACGTATGAATCCGCACCAGAAACAGATAATTCAGCGGTATCACCTAAACAAACAACAGAGTTTCCTTCTATTGTAATACTTGGTGTAGGATTAATTGTAATTGTTTCAGAAATAATATCAGATCCACATCCGTTAATAAACCCTTGAACGGTAAGTGTTGTTGACGCATTTGGTGTAAGCGTTACCGTATTACCCGTTTGTCCATTAGACCAAATGTATGATTCTGCTCCATTTGCAATTAACGTAATACTATCACCATTACATATTGGAGAGTTTCCACTAACTGATATTTGTGGAATAGCATTTACAGTTATAGATTCAGTTACAGATTCTGAAGTACATCCTAAATTTGTTCCTTGTACAGATATTGTTGTATTTGCATTTGGAACCATAACGATAGATTGTCCTGTTTGTCCGTTAGACCAAATATATGATTCAGCACCGTTGGCTGTTAAAATAACACTATCACCTTCACATACTACTGTATTTCCAGTAATTGTTACTTCAGGAATAGGATTAACAACAATATTATGTGTTACAAGATCTGAAGTACACCCTAGAGTTGTTCCTTCAACAGTTATAGATAATGATGCTTCTGGAGTAATTGTAATTGAACTACCAGTAGATCCATTAGACCAAACATAAGCATCTGCACCAACCGCTGTAAGGGTTACCGTTTCGCCAGCACAAATAGTTTCATTTCCGCTAACCGTAACAAGAGGTGTTGGGTTTACAAGAATGGTTGCTGATATAAGGTCTGAAATACATCCTAAAGATGTACCCTGAACAGAGATTGTTGTTGTTGTACTTGGAGAAAGTGTAATTGAATTTGAAGTTTCACCAGTAGACCATAAATATGAATCTGCTCCAGTTGCTGTTAATGTAATTGTTTCACCAACACAAATGGTATTTGCACCAGCAATACTTACAATAGGAGTCGGATTAACCGTAATAGTTTCTGTGGCAACGTTAGATGAACAACCATTTGTAGTTCCTTGAACTGTATAAACTGTTGTAGTGTTTGGCAGAATCGTTATTGATTGGCTTGTTTCACCAGTAGACCATAGATAAGCATCGGCTCCAATAGCTGATAGAGTAACACTGTCACCATTGCAAATGTCTGAACCTCCAATAATAGAAACAGTCGGATTTGGAATCCAGTTTAAATTAGAATATGCCGTGTCTGAATAACATCCATTACTTTCTCCAATAACCCATGCTATAGGACTTGCCCCTGCAGTATATGGTATTGTTATTGAATTCGTTGTTTCTCCTGTAGACCAAATATAGCTATTAGATCCACTCGCTGTAAGTGTAATACTCTCATTTTCACAAGTATCCGTATTACCAGATATAGATACAAATGCTGTATTAGTTGTTAGGTTAACAACTTCCGATAAAGTATCTCCATTTTGATATCCATAAACGGTATACGTTGTATTAGATTGAGCAAGTACAGTTAATTCATCAGACGTAGAGATAACAGATCCAGATTGGTTAACCCATTCATATGTATCTGCACCACTTGCTGAAAATGTAACCGATTCGTTTAAACAAGCTTCTATATTAGAGTTGGCTACAGTAAGTTCAAAAACTGAAGATTGTAGACAAAAGTTAGATGTTGTAGAGTTTGTAAAGGCTCCTCCAGACGTTAGTAATGTACCATCACTTTGGAAAATTTTATAATATCCTTGACCATAAGAACAGCAAATACCATCACCATAAGAATCATTCATATTGAATACTAAACACGAATCTGTAACACAATAAATAGTGTCAAAATGGATAGTGCTTGCACTTGAATAAAACCCTTGAGATATGGTTTGGTAAACATTTCCAGAGTTTCCTGTTAGTGTCCAAGATGTTTCTGCTGGGAAGTTGTCCGTTTTAATTTCAACAATTAAATAATCGGCAGCGCCAACCATGTTTACTACATGAGTTGCAGATGCAGAACACCCTTCCGTAGAAGTTGCTGTTACCGAATAGGTAGTACTTGTTGTTGGATTAATGGTAATACTTTGTGTTGTTGCACCATTAGACCATAAATAAGAATAAGATCCAGAACCAGAAACATTAGCTGTTAATGTGGCCGAAGACCCTGTACAAACAGAAGATTGACCAGCAACAGTAACAACAGGTGTAATGATATTTACAGTGGCATTAGCTTGTGTTGTATCTCCGTTAGACATTATACCATTTACGGTATAAACAGTTGTTTGTGTTGGATTAGCCTCTAGAATAGCGGAGTTGCTTACAACTGTACCACTAGGATCTGTCCAAAAATAAGTAGTGGCATTATCAGCTGTAAACGTAGCTGTATCTCCTAAACATATGTTAGCAGAAGTTGCATCAAGCGTAATTACTTCACCTGTTAAATAGATGTCATTAGACCAAAGTCCACGACCGTATGAAGCTGCACGAATTTTATGGTTGTTATTTCCACTGGCATCTTCATATAATTCAATCTCTTTTATTTTAGCATAATTAGGTAAACCTTGAGAATAATTAATCCAATCAGATTCATTTTCTGGTTTAAAGAACACTCCATAATCAGTAGCAACATATAATCCACGACCAATAGCCATTGGTGCATATACTAATGAAGTTTTATTTTGAGAGTTTGAAATGTTTGACGAAATATCTGTCCAAGTACTTCCTTTATCTGTCGATTGATAAATTCGACTTCCTTGTGTGATGTAAACAACGTTTTCATCCAATTCACTCGTTTCAATACTAAGAATACTTCCACTTCCTGGTGCTGTTAATGTAGACCAAGTAACAGAAGCTGCCATTACATTTTCTGATTTAAATAAAGCAGACCCTTTAGAAGCGTATAATATATTACCGTTAGCTTCATTGTGTTCAATAAAACCAAATGCACCAGAACCACCAAGGTTAGTAGAAATCTCTGTCCAAGATACACTACTCGTAGAACTCGATTTTACGTTTGTAGAACGCCATATATCTCTATATCCAACAAACATTGTATTAGGATCTGTCTCATGAAGAACATATGGTGTAACCCAAGCTCCAGATTCTGTAATTCCGTTAACACCGTTACCGGCAATATTAGAGAAACTATATCCATTGTTTGAAGAACGTCTTATGGCTCCATAATATAATTCACCGTACATATAAGCAGAGTTGGTATAATCTATAGCAGATTCCATACCATCACCACCAATTTCGGTTCTCCAATTTCCATTGTCATAAATTCCAGTACCATTATCTTGATACCCAACAATCACTCGGTTTACATCCGTTTGAGATTGTCCAATCTTATAACATTGAGAAATGGCTAGACCATTTGATATGTCTGTCCAGTTTTCATTTGATGTTCCTTTATGATATACTCCACCATCGTTACCAACATAAAGCTTTCCAGAAGGAGAGTATCGTAATATATGTTGATCTGCATGAACAGCAGACGCACCACCAGAACCAACCCAGTGTGCATTAATAGTCCATGTAGATCCTGAGTTTGTAGATTTAAATACATTAACACCACCAACATATACTTCATTTGCATTGGTTGGGTTTATGGCAATACACATGTCATACCATGCCTGACCACTTGTACCTGAACCATTCGTAGAATAGTCCATAATATTTGGTGTTGTAGATTGTGTTGTAAATGTTGCACCACTATCTGTAGATTTAAATAAACCTCCATACACAGATCCTTGAGCTGCTAATACGTAAACCGTATTAGGAGAAGCAGGAGATACACCTATAGCAAGCCTAGATTTTCCAGAAGGAATTCCAGACATAGATAAACTAAATGAAGCACCATTATCTGTAGACTTATATAAGTTACCACCATTGGCTGCATATATAATAGATGAATTGGTTGGATGAAGTTTTAAATCTTTAAAATTTCCTGAAACACTTTGAGACCAAGTTGAACCGCCATTTGTAGATCTATATACACCTCCATTAGTGGCTGCAATCAAAATTGAATTGTTTCCAGGATCCATAACCAATTCACCAACAGTAAGGTTACCCATACCAGTACTCGATTGGTTCCAAGAAGCACCACCATCTGTACTTTTATATACACCCAATCCAGGTGCATCACTAGCATCACGGTCTCCAGATCCAAAGTAAATTGTATTTGGGTTGGAATGATCAACAACAATAGCAGATACACCAAGTGTGGCTAACTGATCTGTATTAGAAGACCATGTACTACCACCATCGGTTGTTGTCCATAATCCTCCTGCTGGTGCTCCAACGTAAAACGTATTTGCATTTGTAGGATGAAATCCAATGGCATTAATACGTCCAAGACCATTGGGTTGCCCAGTACCATTACTTGGTAGCTGAACAGGACCAACTTCTTGCCAACCTGATAAGATGGCCATTTCCGGATTAACGGATGTTGTTTGTACGTTCTGTAATTCGTTAAGGATTTGATTAGCCTGAGGTTTGTTTCCTTTTTCGTCAACCTGCTGAGCCATGAAATGTTCCCAACGTTTAAAAGGTTTGTAACCACCTCCTTTTTCAACTTTACGACCTTTCCAATAGGCGTTAAAAGCGCGTTGAGTTTCGAAGAAATTAGCTTGGGGATCTTGCATCATTTCTATCCAATGCGGATAGTTACGGTAATCTTTTCCGTCTTCGTTTCTTGAGTTTTGGGCTTGGGAAATGCCTAAACATCCGAAGAGGAAAAGAGCGAGTACACTTTTTCTCATAAGTAAATTGAATTTGTTTTGCGTTTATTAAATTAGGTATAATTTGACTCTTATACAAATGTTAACATGTTAATTAATGATTTGCAAACCGTATTTTAACCATAAAATGGAGTATGTATTTGATGATTATTGCTTTGTAATAAGGCTGTTTGATGCGTCTATAATTATTTTTGATAAATGTTAATTTATTTTTAACTTTTGTTTTGTTTGGTTCTTTTTATGGATGATGTTTTAGTTGAAAAAGAGCTTTTATTAACCTATGGTTTTGGTAGGTAATAGAGGGTGTTATTTAGATTTATTATTATTAATTTAGGTTTCAGATGGTGTTTTTTTTAAAATCCAAAAGCGTATCATTTATAAAAAGATTTTTTTCAAGGATGTAGGTATTTCACTTAAGTGTATTTTGTTATTATATATAGTTGTAATAAATTTTCCGTTATTTTTTTATAAATAGGTGTTTTTAGTTTGTGTAATACTCTTATTAAGAGTGATTTATTGATTGTAGATGGGATTAATATTGTGAAAAATACATGCATTTTGTATTATTGAAGGCAATAATGTTTATTTTTTTTGATTTTGAAGTATAAATTAATAGATCAAAATGTTTTAATTGATTGGTTATTCGTAAGAGTATGGTATCCAATTTTAAGTACAAAGTATTTAAGTCAAGATATTAAAATGCTTCCTAAGTTTCGTATTCCATATTATTTTCATTTTGATTAATTCTTTGTTTTAATCTATATAAGAATGCTTAAATAATATTTTAAAGGTTATCAATCCCAAAAAATAAGTAAATTCAAATCGGAACAATCGAGTTAATTGAGCCTAAAGCTCAAAAAGCCATGCAAAAATTTAAGGAGAAACGAGAAGCCTTATATATGAGTGATTTGATTTTACACACTTTGAAAACCCTAATGCCGAGACATTAGGGTTTATGTAACATATCTTATTAAGATAAAATACATTTCGCAAAAAAAACATTTTACAAAATACGCTTTATGGTAATTGTTGATCGTTGAAGATTCTAACTTTTCATAAATTTAGAACACATCGTTTAGTTACCTTAATAGAATTTTAATAGAACGTTACTACATCAACGTATCTATAATATAGAATCCTATTCAATTAAAACACGTTGAGTTTTATCTTTAAAATGAACAATAAAACATGCACCTTGTTTTGTTACGTCATCTGTTATAAACGAACCTTGTAATTGCTTAGCAAGATTCTCAATAAGTTTTAATCCAAATGTGGAACGAGAGTCTTTGTTTAAAACAGGTGTTATTCCTGGTCCGTTATCCGAAAATTTAAGCGTATTATTGGTTTCACCCTCTTCTAAGGCTATTGTAATATCGAGTGTATTATCTGTAGCTCCATATTTAAATGCGTTGGTAATAAATTCATTTAATATCAAACCAATGTTAACCGATGTATCTATATCCATACCATATTCTCTATTAATATTATAATGAATATTTAATTTAATATCATGATTATACATACTGTAGGCTTCATCTGCAAGTTCGTTTGTAAACTCTAATAAATTAACATGTAATAAATCATTTTTATATAATTTGGTATGTAATTGTATCATAGATTGTACTCTTAATTTCCATTCTTTTAGCACGTTTGCAACTTCAGGATTAGCCGATTTACGAAATTTTAATTCTAAAAGATTAGACGAAATTTGAAAATTATTTTTTACCCGATGATGAATTTCTTTTAATAAGAGCAATCTATAACGATTAGATTCAGCTAATTTTTCATTCTTCTTTTTAATGATTAGAATAACGCTAATAATAAAAATGATCAAACCTATACAGAAATAAATAAGATAGGTATACACCTTATTTTTATATTCCATTATCGAAAGTTCTTTGTTCTTTTGTTCTGTAATCTGTATGGATTTACTTTCACTTAATAAATCAGACATTTCGTCTTGATAATAGGTTTTAATAAGAGTATTGGCTTTTTTTTCATAGGAAGAAGCTTCTTTATAATGACCAGTTTGGTTGAGTAAATTTGATGCTAACTCCAAATGGCTAACAAAATATATGGCATTCATATGCGGTTCAACCTCTTTAAGTATAGTTTTACAAAAAGAAGAAATGTCTTTTTGGTTTACATCTTGTAATATTTTTTGGATAAATAAAGGATTGTTAATTTGTAGATTGATTAGACTTAGATACTTAAGGTAACTGTCGCACTTAACAGCTTGATTCGGGTGAGAAAATAGCTCATATAATAACGTTCGTATCTGCTTATTATAAGCATCGGTATTGTCTCTCTTTACTTTCTCTATTAGTAAGAACGATAGATCTCTTATTGTACTAATGTATATGGCCTTGTCATTGTCTAATTCTTCATTTAATTTTAAACTTTCTTCGCATAATACAATCAATTCATCTATATAATCTGGACTTTTTTTAAGTACAAAAATAAAACCAGAATATGCTTCAAGAAGTATATGTTTATCTTTTAAAGATTTTGCAATTTCTATATTCTGTTTTGCGATACGATAAGCAGTATCAAAATTTGAGTTATAGCCTTCTAATAGAAGTAGATAACTATTAAATTTATAATCTATATTTAATTGTATGGTTGGTTCAATGTGAAATAATTCGACATATTGTTGGAGTTGCTTAAATGTAGACTTAGCTTCATTAAATTTTCCAAAATCTGTAAAATACATACATTTATAAATCGTAAATTCTATATAATCAAGGTTTATGGTGTCTTTTGAAATATCAGGGTTACATAGTGGATGGTTTAATAATTTATATTGTTTATTTTGAGATAGATTAGAAATGGCCGTAGTTTTTTGTAAAAGGTAGTATATTTCATTGTATGCCAATTGTTTATGATGAGTTACTTTTTGTAAAATATTAATGAAATTAGGATGCTTTGTAATGGTGTTAGAATCGAGTTGAGCGAGTAATCGTTGTGCCGAATCTGTTTTATGGGTTATAATATAATCTTCAATTTTAGTGATTTTGGCAATTTCTATGGAGTCTGAGACTGCAAAGATATTAAGACTACAAAGTAATAATAAAGTGAAAAATAGTGTTTTTTTATACATGGGGAGTAAGTTTAAATTATTGTGTTTATTAAATACGAAGCTTATTTAGAAGTTCGGGTTTAAATTTTTTACCAATAGGTGATTTTTTTACTTTTTACTAAAGTAATATTTTAATTTTGTAATTAGCTCATTGTTAGCGATATAGTTTTTTTTAAATTCGAATAAATAAGGTGTTTAATTGAGAAATAAATTGACCCAAAGACGTTTTCGTGACCTGAGTAGGATGAGCTACCTTTTGCAAAATATTAATGAAAATAGAATGTTTTGTAATGGTATTAGAATCGAGTTGAGCGAGTAATCGTTGTGCCGAATCTGTTTTATGGGTTATAATATAATCTTCAATTTTAGTGATTTTGGCAATTTCTATGGAGTCTGAGATTGCAAAGATATTAAGACTACAAAGTAATAATAAAGTGAAAAATAGTGTTTTTTTATACATGGGGAGTAAGTTTAAATTATTGTGTTTATAAAATACGAAGCTTATTTAGAAGTTCGGGTTTAAATTTTTTACCAATAGGAATGTTTTTAGTATTTACTAAAGCATAGTCAGATTCTATTTTTGTAATTAACTCATTGTTAGTGATATAGTTTTTTATATTCGAATAAATAAGGTGTTTAATTGAGAAATAAATTGACCCAAAGACGTTTTCGTGACCTGAGTAGGATGAGCTACCTTTTGCAAAATATTAATGAAAATAGAATGTTTTGTAATGGTATTAGAATCGAGTTGAGCGAGTAATCGTTGTGCCGAATCTGTTTTATGGGTTATAATATAATCTTCAATTTTAGTGATTTTGGCTATTTCTATGTAGCCTGAGACTTTAAAGATATTAAGACTACTAAGTAATAATAGAGTGAATAACAGTGTATTATTTAACATGGGGAGTAAGTTTAAATTATTGTGTTTATAAAATACGAAGCTTATTTAGAAGTTCGGGTTTAAATTTTTTACCAATAGGAATGTTTTTAGTATTTACTAAAGCATAGTCAGATTCTATTTTTGTAATTAATTTAACATTAACAATATAACTTCTATGAATTCGAATAAATGAAGTATTCAATTGAGAAATAAATTGATCTAAAGACGTTCTTGTGACATAAGTTTGATTGGTTGTAGTAACAATGTCAATATATACATTATCACTTTTCACATAAACTATTTCCTCAAGATTAAGACGTATATAACTCTGTCCTTTTTTAATGTAAATAAACTGATTAGATGTTGGATTCGATATTAGATCAGAAGTTGTAATATTTTTCTTTTTTGTATTATTAAAATGAGTTAATTCTAATGTAGCATATAATTCATCTATATTAAATGGTTTGGTTAAAATAGCAAAAGGCTGAGTGTATATAATTCTTCTATATAAATCTTTGTCTGTACTTAATGTTAAAAAAATAAATGGGAAATTGTAATCTGAATTAATTGTCTTAGCAAGGTCTAATCCACTTTTTAAACCTCTTAATTCTATGTCTAATATGGCAATATCAGGTTTTGTTTCATTTATGAGCTGTATTGCTTCTGAATAGTACGCGACAGGTCCTAAAGCATTGTAACCTAAGTCGATAATAACGTTAGATAACGTTTGAGCAGCAATGTAATCATCTTCTACAATAAGTATGTTCATTTTATATATATTTTAAATTTATCTATGTAAATATATTATTTTTTTAAGGTATGTAATAAGGTTAACTGTGGGTAAGTGTTTTAATGTGTTAAAATCCGATGTTCACTATGTTTTTTACTCTGTTTACAACATGATGTTAAGAGCGGTTTCATATCATTATTAAATTAGGTTTACTAAAAGAATAGATTATAAAAGATTTTAACATGTATTTCTATAAATGATATTTTATAGAAATACATGTTATCTCCTTTTTTTTGATGGGTAAAGTGGGAAGAATCTATATAATAATTAATTATTAACTCTACATATTATTGTGTTTACATCTGTTTATGTTTTTTTAAAAACAATATTTAAGGCTTATTCTTTTTAATATTGTTTCTAAAGTAGATAGTGCCGCTTCTAATCGATAAAGGGATAAGTTATTATTCGAGCTTAAGGACGTTCTGCTGTGGGTTACCATCATTGGTTAACAAGTTCTTTACCATCAGAAATAAATATTGTTTTATTATTCTACTTGTTTTTAAACGCATTTTTTGCACACCTTAATACTATATTGGAATGAGTGCATATATTAACGATGGTATACAATAGAGCGGTTTTGGAGTGCATTACCGAAATGATTAAGTATCCTTTTATTTATTCCGCTAGCCCATTAAAGCCTTTTTTTTCACCACAATATACACCTTGTTTACATCTTTATATTGCGTTTTTAAAACATTACTTGAGGCTCGTGCTTAATTCTTTCTAATCTTTGTTTTAGTTCAAATTTAGTGTATGTATTGTTATTAGAACGTATTTGACTACAAATTAAACATGACTACTACCCTGTAGTATTAACTAAAGAACGTTAACTCAATTAAAATTTTTCATGTAAAATGATGAAGACTATTTTTTTATTTAGTATTATACTCTTAAGTTATCAAGAGTCTTATAGTCAAGTGGGAATAGGAACCACAACGCCTGATGCTTCGTCAGTTTTGGAAGTGTCTAGCGGAGATAAGGGTGTGTTGTTCCCACGTTTAACAATAGTGCAGCGGGATGCCATTGTTAATCCCGCCAAAGGTTTAACGGTTTATAATTTAGATGAGGATTGTTTACAGATTAATTCTGGTTCGCCTTCTAGTCCAGATTGGTCTTGTGTAGGTGGTTCTTCGTCTGCTTCAGTAGTTAACAATTGTGATGCTAATGGTTTTGAGGGGACTTATATAAATGGATTGGCTTTAGCGGCTTCTCATAAATTTTCGGTAACTATTAATAACAATAGTTTTAGTTCTTCTACCATAAATTTTACAACCGGAGATTTAGTGTTAAGTGGAGTTAGTGGAATCTCAGTAAGTTCAGTAAGTTCGACATCAGCTACTATCGTCTCAGGAGGTTCTCAGCTTGTAGAATATACCTTATCAGGAACACCAGGTAGTATAGGTACTTTAACTGGTGTTTGGACAAAGTTAGGATTAAATTGTACCAAGACGGTTAATGTAGTTAATGGAGATGCGACTTTTTCTCTTCCTCAAACCGTTTCTGTAGTTTCCATAAATGATGGTGCAGTAGACTTTCAAGGTGTAGTGGACAATGCGAGTAATCAGTTAATCATCCATCTCCCATACACAGGTGGTACAGGAACCTATGATGCCTATACAGGAGTGTACACGTCTAACAATTCAGGAACATCTGAAGGTGGTGATGCCAATAGTTTTCGTTTAACCTATCCAGGAGGAACATTTAGTGCTACAGGTAGTATAACAGCTACTATTGAGGTTGATGGTG
>CBDEVQ010000049.1:0-12727 GCA_965243605.1 Flavobacteriales bacterium | reverse complement strand
CTTCCCCATAATATTAATAAAGCAATGCCTAGTCCGAAAAAATAGACGAAATTTCGATCTATAAAACCAAAAAATGGTGCGATTAACATCGTTAAAATAACGACATAGGGTTTTATTAAAAAATTGTAGATTTTAGTTCTCATAATAGATGTATTCTTTTGTTTTATAATTCTATGGTCTCACCATTGGCTAATACACGGAAGTATTTATCATTTGTAATCAGCAAACCTTCGGATTCCTTATTAGGCCAATTTTTATTATAGTCTCTAGGGTGCTTTACATCTATACCAAATACTTTTCCGTTAAATAATTTGGTTACTTTTCTTTGGATCGTATGACCAACGATAACGGCTTTGGCATTAAACATATCAAGACCCCTTTCTATCTCGATTTGCGATAAATCATCTCTAAAATAACCTCTGTACCAGCATATTCCAGTACGGTTAGAAAGAACGAATTGCTCTACAGAATCTTTGGGTTTAGGAAAATATGATTTGTAATAGTTTGCTCTATTCATTTCATTAATGTCATCAATTGTGATATCGTATTTGGCAAGATCAGGATGAATTCCACCATGTGTAAAAAGGTTCCCGTTAATACGTTCTAGTGTATTTTTAGTAGCCATCCATTTTCCTATAAATGAATTTTGGTTGTATAAATGATGATGCTGTTTGCCAAGAATAGAAGCAACACCGTAATATTTGTAGGCAGATGATTTAAACTTTCCTTGCATATTATACAGCTCATGATTACCAATAATAAAGTGCACATTTCCTCCATGCTTAGCAGCATCTCGTTCTAGTTTGTATATAAACCAAAGAACTTGTGTTGTCGAAAATCCTCTGTCCATAAAATCACCAACAAGCACTAAGTGTCCTTTGCCAAATGTCCAGTTTAAATTTTCATCAATAACTTTGCTATTAATAAGAAAGTCTCTAAACGTTTTATAGGCACTTTCAATATCGGAAATAGCTAGAATAGGTTGATTATCTAGGTAGTTAGTCTTTGGGGTTTTAAATTCTGAATTTATTGTGAAGCCAAAACTAGAATTATCTAAAGGGAAAAAGCATTCTGCAGAAATGGCATCATTGATATGATGATTTGAATTATCCAAATAGAAACCATCCGTTTTATTTCCTCTTATATACGATACTTGTAGTGTGCTGTCTGATTCAAAAAATACATACGGACCTTCTTTTTCTAAATTGATGTTTAAATCATTATTTCCGTACTCTAAGCTTCCATTTAAGGATATTAATATGATAATACCAATAGCTAATAAGGTTCCAATGGTTCCAAAGATATGTTTGAGGTAAAGCAATATTCCTTTTTTCATGACAGTATATTTAACGGTTTGTCTTTCGTTTTTGATGTTGACAAAAGTATTTTTAAGAACGGAAGGCATTAAATATTTGTGATGAACATAACCAATAGGAACACGTAATAATGGTTGATGTATCTATAGACAACTTAACCTACTTTGGAGTATTTATACACCTTAATGATGAACGTTTATCACATAACTCTGTTTATTAGTCCTGAATATTTTAATTTAGTCATATGATATCAATCTTAAAAAGAAATAATTGGCTGATTGTTAAAACAATCGTTTTAATTACAATTGTTATTCCTTTGGGAATTATTGCTTATGAACTTTTTGTGAAAGGAGAGGATTCTGTGGTTTTTTTAGCCAATTATCCAGTAATTGTTGGTATAACTGTAATCATGTATTATGCTTTATTACTTGTTGCAGGAATTATCTGGTTTATTAAGCAACTTCAATTTTTAATGATTTTAAAGAATGAAAAGACTAAAACTGAAATGTTGCATTTACAAAGTCAAGTGAATCCACATTTCTTTTTTAATATGCTCAACAATCTATATGGAATGATAGATAAAGACACTGAGAAGTCAAAAGCTCTTATTATAAAACTATCTGATTTGATGCGCTATAGTATTTATGAAGGAGAGAAGCAATTGGTACCTCTCGAAGACGAAATAGTCTATTTAAAGAATTATATAGAATTGCATCAAATGCGATATCATAAACGTATTGACATACAATTTAACAGTAACGTAGATGATAAAACGGCTAAAGTAATACCACTATTATTCATCATTCTTTTGGAAAATGCATTTAAACATGGGGTTGAAAATTTAAGAGAGCATGCCTTTGTGCATATTAATCTGTCATCAAAAAATAAAGAGATCATATTTGAAATTCAAAACAATTTTGATGAAGATACGCTACCAGAAAAATCTGGTATCGGAATTAAAAATTTAAAGCGTAGGTTAGAATTAGCTTATCCTAAAAATCATAATCTTATATTTACAAGAACAGATTCAATTTATAACGTTCAATTGCAGTTAAAACAATGATCAAGTATATAATTATAGATGACGAGTATATTGCACACGATATAATTAAAGGGTATTGTGACATGTTGCCAAACATGCAATTAATGAAACACTGTTATGACGCACTTGAAGCTTTAGAGTATTTAAGTTCTAATGCTGTTGATTTAATTTTTTTAGATTTAAATATGCCAAAATTGAAAGGTTTCGATTTTCTAAAAACCTTATCAAATAAGCCCAAGGTTATTGTTACAACAGCATATAAAGAATATGCTTTAGAAGGATATGAATTAGAAATTACAGATTATCTTTTAAAGCCTTTTAGTTTTGAACGTTTTTTAAAAGCGGTGAATAAAGCCACTCAAGTAAACGAGAAAATCCCTGAAAAACAACAACCGACAGAGGAATTGAAATCTAACCAAATATTCCTGTATAGCGATAAAAAATACATTCAAGTAAAGGTTGATGATATTCTATATATAGAAGCAGAAGGTAATTATTCTAAAGTGGTTTTAGTCGATAAAATTATTTTGGTTAGAGAGAAGATTTCTGAGATGCTGAATAAATTATCTTCTGAGTGGTTTATTCAAGTTCACAAATCGTTTGTGATAGCCAAAGAACATATTAGCAGTATAGAAGGAAATAGGATCTTAATTGCAGATAATAAGATACCTATAGGAAAGTTCTACAAGTCTAATATTGTTGACATGTTGAAGTGATTAGTTTTCTTTAAGACTTAGCCTTAATCTTTAGCATTGTATTCAAAATTCACAATTATATGTTTTTTCATTTTAACATTTTGAATGTTAATTTATTATTCTTTGTGTTTTAACCGTTTCGTTGAGGTTTATTCAGGTTTTGAGTATTCCACTAATTCTTCAACGTACAAAAAGTCATCTTGAGTTTGGGTCAGTTTAATGAAGTTTTTTACTGAAGGTGCATATAACCATACATCTTGTATACTGGCGTTATATCCTCTAGAGTTCGTGATGTTACCCTTGTACTTAATTGTGTAAGCCATAAAGGTTCCAGCTTCCACCGTTTCTTCTTTAAAAAATAAAACTTCAACATCTTGATTTTGAGATCCTTTAGTGCCATCTTGACTTGTCCAATTTTTCTCATATTTCCACTTTTTACCGACTTTTAATGGCCAGTCGTATTTAGGCGTTGGACTTTCTTCGGGCTTTACAATATCATCCACAAAAATGGTGTCCGTTCCCACGACCATACCTAAACGTTCATTAATGCGAATAATCTCACGTGAATCTTTTCCATCAGATCGCACTTCACCTGTTTTTGTTACGCCCTTATATTTCCAAACCCATTTTTCTCCAATTTGATAATCCGAAATGGTGGGTTGTTGAGTGGAATTAAATGTTGTAGAATTGTTACAAGAGCTCAACACAATTGAAGTTAGGAATATTGCAATTTTACGTTTCATGTTAAGGTCTATTATCGTCTTTTTGGCTATCCATTATTGGATTATACATGTTATATAAAGTGTCTGTGCAAACTTAAACGTATTATTATCATTTCCATCATAAGAATACGATTCATTCGGTATAAAACATTCATTTTTCTAAAGGCACAACGGGTTCTTTATTTCTTTTAGTGGCACGTCCATCATATTGAACTATTATTAATCTGACTAAAATATTTAAAGAAAATTAATAATTATAAGGGCTTAAATTTATATTTGTACCACAATGTTTGCCTTACATAAGGCATATACATGTATAAGGAATCATAGAGATGTATTAATCACTTATAATTGAGATTAAATGATAAAGCCAATCATGTTTGTTGGAACAGGTTCTGATGTTGGGAAAAGTATTCTAGCAACAGGAATGTGTCGAATACTAAAACAAGACGGATATAACCCTGCACCTTTTAAGGCACAAAATATGTCATTAAATAGCTTTGTTACACCTGAAGGTTTAGAGATAGGTCGAGCACAAGCTGTTCAGGCGGAAGCTTGTGGAATACCTTGTCATACCAATATGAACCCTGTTTTATTAAAGCCAACATCTCATCAATCATCTCAAATTGTTTTGCATGGAAAGCCTGTGGGTAACCAATCGGCTAAAGATTATTTTTTAGGGAACAATAAGGAAAACCTCTTTAAAGAAGCCCAAGGTGCATTCACCAATCTTTCACAAGCTCACCAGCCTATTGTTATGGAAGGTGCAGGTAGTATTTCCGAATTAAATTTGAAGCATCGAGATATTGTAAATATGAGAATGGCCAAATTTGCCGAGGCGAATGTTTATTTAGTGGCGGATATTGACAAAGGTGGTGTTTTTGGAAGTGTTTATGGGACAATTGCCTTATTAGAAGATTGGGAAAGGGCCTTGGTAAAAGGTATTATCATTAATAAATTTAGAGGAGATATTCGTCTTTTTCATGATGGAAGAACGCGTTTAGAAGAACTCACTGGGATTCCTGTTTTGGGTGTTGTACCCTATGATACATCAATATACATTGAAGAAGAGGATTCTGTAGCCTTAAATCAGAAACAAATTCATGCAGAGCAACATAAAATAAATGTTGGAGTAATCCTGTTACCTCATATTTCAAATTATACGGATTTTAACCGATTAGAACGTGATTCTCGTGTGCATTTATTTTATACAAAAGACCCACTCGAATTAGAAAAGGCAGACATTATCATTATTCCAGGAACTAAAAATACAATCGAAGACCTACGTTTTCTTAGAACAAGCGGATTATCAACATGTATTTTGAACGCTCATGATAATGGAAAAAAAATTGTAGGTATTTGTGGAGGTTACCAGATGATGGGAGAGGAAGTAAGCGATCCTTTTGGTGTTGAAAGCGATAAGGCTATATTACCAGGATTGAGATTACTACCCATAAAAACAACTTTGACCAAAGAGAAAGTAACCTTACAACAAGAATTTTATTACAGGAAGCATGAAGTGGTGTGTACAGGGTATGAAATTCATATGGGTGAGACAACAACCAGTAATCCATCACCCTTTTTAAAACTAAAAGATAAAGAAGAGGGATATTGGAAAAGTAAAAATTGTTGGGGTTCTTATATGCATGGTATACTTGATAATCAAGTCGTGATAGATGAATTGTTAGAAAACACATCAACCGTAAATGTCCAATCGTACCAGGCATTTAAAGAAGAGAATTACGATAAAATGGCAACTTTGTTAAGAGAGAATCTGGACATGAATCTCATCTACGATCAAATTTTAAACCGCGTAAAACATGATTAATGGCCATGGGGACGATCTACATTTGTTTAATGTAGATATTGAGCATAACTTTAGTTCGAATGTATATTATAAAGGGTGTCCGCCAAATCTACTAAAACATTTAACTGAACAAATAGAATCTATTCAAGGCTATCCTTCACCAGCGGCTTCTGAACTGAATGTACTGGCAGCTAAATATTTTGGTTTAAATGAAAACCATTTTTTGTTCGGAAATGGAGCAACCGAAATATTCTACATCCTTGCCCATCTTTATACGGGTAAAACAGCTACGATTATAGGACCTACATTTTCTGAATATGAAGATGCGTGTAAAATGCACCAAATCGCTGTAGTTCATGAATTATGGGAGCATATAGAAACCATAGAATTTAATACCGATTTAGTCTTTATATGCAATCCGAATAATCCTACAGGTAAAATATATCCCAAGAAAAAAATAGAACAACTTTTATGTAAGCATCCAAACACACAATTTGTAATCGATGAAGCCTATATAGAATTTACTACGAAAGAAACATCTGTAATCGATCTTTTTGTGAACTATAAAAACCTTGTCATTGTAAAGTCTCTAACCAAAACCTTTACCATACCTGGAATCCGACTTGGATATATTATTGCACCACCTCATATTATAAAAGGAATGTGTCAATTAAAAATGCCATGGAGTGTTAATATATTGGCATGTAAAGCAGGGGCGTTTATTTTTAAACACTATAATCAAATACAATTTCAGGCATCTGAATTACTTTTAGAAACGGAAACGTTTAAAAAGGAAATAGACGCCATAAACGATTTACAAGTACAAAAGAGTTATACCTCATATTTTTTAGTGAAACTTATGAAGGGAACAGCTGGAGGTCTTAAAAATTACTTAGTCCATTCTCATAAAATACTTGTTAGAGATGCAACAAACTTTGTTGGATTAGAAGGCGAATATATTCGTTTGGCAGTTCAATCTAAAGAGGCCAATGTAGCTCTCATTAAGGCTCTGAAACAATGGCGTTAATTTATATTTTACTTGGTGCTTTTCTCTTCGATTTAATATTTGGAGATCCTAGATCCATACCTCATTTAATTGTTGGGTACGGGACTCTAATTGCCCGTGGAGAAAAACGTTTAAATACGAAGGGAAACAAAATAATAAAAGGAGCCATTCTCACTATTGTATTAGTTGGTTTATCCTATTGTATCCCATATTTTGGATTGCAATACCTTAAACAATATGGCTATACCATGACCTTTATTGGAATTTCTATTGTTCTTGGTTTTTATTGTTTAGCGAATAAAACGTTAGTTAAAGAAGGGCAAGCCGTTTTTAATACTTTACAAACAAAAGGTGTAGAGGAAGGGCGAAAACGTTTATCTTGGATTGTAGGTCGAGATACCTCTCAACTTACACCACAACAGATACGTATTGCAACCTTAGAAACCATGTCAGAGAACTTAAGCGATGGCGTTATTGCTCCCTTATTTTATTTGGTCTGTTTTGGTGTGCCAGGTATTATGGCCTATAAAATGATTAATACCTTAGACTCTATGATTGGGTACAAAAACGACCGTTACATACACTTTGGGAAATTTGCAGCCAAATTAGATGATGTGGCTAATTATATTCCTGCCCGTCTAACAGCGGTTTTTATGTTAGTGGTTACCTTAAAATTTAAGGGCATTGCATTTGTATTTAAAGAAGGTAAAAAACACAGTAGTCCAAATGCCGGATACCCCGAGGCTGCTTTGGCTTATATATTAAACTGCCAATTTGGTGGTCCGAATAATTATGGTGGTAAATTGGTCGATAAACCCTATATAGGATCGAATAACCGTTTGATTAATCACGAGGAAATCGTCCGTGTATCCTCTATTAACTACAAGACGAGCATTTTATTTGTTTGTTTAAGTCTTGTCGTTTTATATTGGGTAAATATCTTGTAGGATGTATATTTGTTGTGTTAATTTGTGGCTGTTTTTATGAAATCATTCAAAAAATACATCATTACAGGACCTCCTGGTTCTGGTAAATCAACTCTAATAAAAGCCCTAGAAAATCAGGGGATTTCTTGTGTTAAAGAAGTTTCTAGAGATATCATTATTCAAGAGCAGGAAAAAGGGTTAGAAGGTATGCCATGGAAAGATATTCAACGATTTACAGATTTGGTTTTTATAGAAACAAAACATAGATTGGCTACTCAGCCTAAGAGTAGATTTACAGATCGGAGTTTGATTGATAATATTGCCTATTTACAACATCATAACAAGACGATACCACCTTCTTTAAAGACGTTTAATTATAACCAATTTTACCATAAAGTTGTTTTTTTTACGCCATCCTGGAAAAGTATTTATATTACAGATCAACAAAGACCTCAGCAGTTTGATGCCCAAATAACTTTAGAACATCAACTCAAACAAACCTATATAAATTTTGGTTTTACACTTATAGAAGTCCCTCGTGTCTCTGTAAATGATCGGGTCAGTTTTATTGTGAATTCTATTGTAGAAAAAATATAAGTCTCATTGTATTTTCAATTTAAGTATACCCTGAAATACATGACACGTTTAGATATGTTGTAAAGGTTAGTTAACAAGTAGATTTTGATATGTAATGTTTTGTTAACTTATTATTATTCACATCTGTCCAAAATAAATCTTCGATTATTGATTTAAGGTGTTGATAATTAATTAGATGTAAAATTTTAGTAATTGACATTTTTGATCAGCTTTTATTGGTTGAAGAAGGAATAGTATAAATGACGTACGCGTTTTTTTTAAAAAAATCCGAATCAACTAAATCATAATACTCTCTTATAAATACTTTTATAACTCCCAAATAATTCTATATTTGCGTTGCTAATCGGTTTTTAGATCAATAGATTTGATTTAAGATTAAAACGGAATCCTGTGTAAATCAGGGACTGTACCCGCAGCTGTAAGCTCTATAAAAAGCTTTTAACAATAGTCCACTGTCTTAATTGATGGGAAGGCGTTAGAAGTAGAGTAAGTCAGAAGACGTGCCAATAGCCTTATTAAGTTAAACTTTCGGGATTAAAAGTTGAATGTATTGGATGGCGTTTCTGTGGCGTAATCCGTCATTTGTTTTTGGTCCTGATCTAAAAACAAGTGAATTGAAAAAAACAATTTCAACCATTTTGTTTTTTTGCCTTATACGGGATAGTTACAGGGCAAAATACAACCTCAGTTCGGCTAACAGATGCCGAAAACACGACTGGTATTCCATACGCGCATGTCTTAAACAAGACATCGGGAACCATGACAACCTCCAATGAAAATGGTGTATTTAGCATCAGCGGAAATCCAACCGATTCTATTCGCATATCTAGTTTAGGATATGAAATCAAGGTGTATACCTTAAATCAACTTCAATCGAATAAATTTGCTCGACTAAATCCGAGTAAGGAATATTTGAAGGAAATTAGTGTAGTTGCCGATGAAATAAAAAACATTGGAACCCAAAGAATAGATAAAATTGGGCTAAAACTTATTCCTATAAATAATAGTCAAGATCTTTTAAAAACAGTTAGTGGACTTTTTATTGCCCAACATGCAGGAGGAGGAAAGGCTGAGCAAATATTTTTAAGAGGATTTGATAACGATCATGGGACAGATTTTGCAGCTTATATAGATGATATTCCAGTAAACTTACCAAGTCACGCACATGGGCAAGGGTATGCCGATATGCATTTTGTAATTCCAGAACTTATAGAAGATGCTGAGTATTATAAAGGGCCTTACGAAGCCGAAAAACGGAAATTTTGCGGTTTCTGGTGCTGCGCGTTATAAAACCAAAAGTGGACTTAATGAAAACGCCATTAAACTTGACTTTGGACAATATGGATACCAAAGAGGATTAATGATGTTAAACCTAACGCCTAAAAATCGTCTGTTTAGTAAGAATAAAACAGAACGTGCTTATTTGGCATTAGAAGGAACATTTAATGACAGTTATTTCGATTCTCCGCAAAATTTCGAAAAATACAGCGGACTCTTTAAGTACAATACTCAACTAAACGACAGAACAGCTTTAAGTGTAATGTCGGCTTATTTTAAAAGTGATTGGAAAGCCTCTGGGCAAATTCCATTACGCGCCGTAAATAGTGGAGACTTAGGTTGGTTTGGAGCTATAGACGATAATGAAGGTGGACACACCTCGCGTTTAAATTCATCGTTAAAACTTACCTCTTTCTTAAATAATAACCAGCAAATATCTAATCATGTGTACTTTGTACATAATGAATATGCGCTCTACTCAAACTTTACCTTCTTTTTAAACGATGAGGTTAATGGGGATATGATTGAGCAATTAGAAAATCGTAACATTTTTGGATATACGTTTGCTTACGACCGTAAAGATAAGGTCGGAAATACCACTTTAGCAGGAACATTCTCGGCAGGAGTCCGTTCAGATTGGGTAAATTCTGCATTAAATACAACGTCAGGAAGAACCGTAACCGACGAGAAAAATAAAAGTATTGTTAACGAAGTGAATTACTGGGCTTATGCCAAAGAAAACTGGCGATTAAATCCACAACTTAATTTACAACTTGGGATGCGTTTAGATTATTTCACCTTCAATTTAGAAGATAAAATAGACGATACTCAATCTGGAACAAGAAATGCGGTACGTTTTAGTCCGAAAGCCTCTTTATTTTACAACCCAAACGAAAATGTACAAGTATTTGCAAAGGCAGGATCGGGATACCATTCGAATTATACGCATGCGGCCATCAGTGACCGAGATATTCACCCATTACCAAAAGCCCTTTCTGCAGATATTGGTACGGAATTTAAACTTAGCGATAAGTTTATAGGTACAGTGTCTTTCTGGACGATTAAAAGTGATGCTGAATATCTATTTGTGGCCGATGCAGGAGAATTTGAAAATAACGGATCTGCTTTAAGACGAGGAATAGACGTTTCGGCAAAATATTCACCAACCAAAAATCTGTGGTTTAACCTATCAACCAATTTAAGTAAAGGAACACTACTTGATGAACCAGATGACGTCAACAGTATTCCATCGGCACCTCGCGTAACATCTACAGCCTCTTTAAATTACAAGTATAAGAAGAACTTAGATGTGTATTTAGGAACCCGATTTATGGCAGAACGTCCATTAAATGAAGATGAATCGATTATGGCAGAATCTTACTTTTTAACAGACGCAACCATTCAATATACCTTAAATAAAATTCAGTTGGGATTCTCGGTACAAAATATCTTTAACAGCAAATGGAAAGAAGCTGTATTCTATGACGCCTCGCGTTTGCAAACCGAAACAGACCCTGTAGACGATATTCATTTTACACCGGGAACACCACGATATATGAAAGTGTCTATACGCTATAACTTTTAAGAACACCAACCATGGGAAAAAATGTCGCAACAACCAACCAAACCTTCTTCTTTTGTGATGGAGGATCTTGCCAAAAAGCAGGAAGCGAACCCGTGATTAGAACTGCCAGAGCCTATTTGAGAAATCATGGGCTTTGGGAGTCTACCCACACTATAAAAACCAGATGTAATGGCCGTTGTGAAGATGCACCAACCTGCATTGTACAACAGGGGAATTATTGGTATAAAAATACGAATGCCAATACCATTGTACCCATCTTAAAATCGCATTTAGAACACAATAAACCAATAACCGAACATTTGTTATACCAGCCCGAATGGGAACGTGTAGAATCGGATAAGGAACGTAAACGTGTAAAACCAAAAGCTTTTAGTTTAATTACCGATGAACAATTAGGAGAGGTGTGGTTAACCAAAGGATTTAGTTCCGACCAATACCTATATCCACTGTTTATGCATTTGTTAGATCAAAAAATAGATGCAACATGTACATGGCATAATGGAGTAAGCTTTAATCTAAATACATTAACCAATGTAGTTTATACAGATCCATATACCATGAGTTTACAGGTCGGAGAGCAACAAACTCTAGAACTTATTATAGGATCTGTACCAAAACGCACAGACTTTGAAGCGGTAAGCAACCAGAAAATTGGAGCCACCGAATATTATAGGCAAGTAGACCAATCTGGAAAAGGAATACGATTGAGAAATAAATTAGGAGAAACCGTTGTAACCATAGAGTTAGGATCAGGTAACCAAGAGATTTGGACGTATTTAGAAACCATACAACTGCTTGGAATTTCGGTGCCACAACAAGAAACTGTACACGAATAAATGATGAAAACACAAAACGGGAAACATATTGCCATATTAGGTTTAGGCTGGTTAGGCGAACCATTGGCTCTAGAATTGCATAAACAAGGGTTTAGCATTCATGGGTCTACAACACGCTTATCTAAACTGAAAACCTTGAGCAAACACCCGTTTTACACGGGGCGAATTCAAATTTCTGAAGAAGGTATTTTGGGTGATTGGGACACCTTTATTGCCGATGCCGATATTCTCATTATTAATATTCCGCCAAGCGTATTGAAAATATAGAAGGTATTTACCCCGTATTAATTCAGCAAATAATTAATAGAACCCCGTCTCATATTAAGGTGATATTTGTGGGCTCAACAGCCGTTTATGGCCATAGCAAACAGGCTTGTAAAGAAACGGATACACCAATTCCAATAAAGGCATCAGGTCAAGCGGTTTTAAATGCAGAACAGGCATTACAGGCTCATTTTGGAACAAATTTAACCATTTTACGATTGGCAGGATTAATTGGCCCTAACCGTCATCCAGGTCAATTTTTGGCAGGCAAACGTACCTTGAAAAATCCAGACGTTCCAGTAAACCTTATTCACCAAACCGATTGTATAGGTTTAATAAAAGCCATTATTAATCAAGATGCTTTCGGAGAAATATTTAATGGGTGCGCAAGCCATCATCCCATCCGTAAAGCCTATTACCAACATGCGGCAAAGGTTATCGGATTGCCTCAACCTCAGTTTCAAGAAGCCAATACTCAGGCCAGCTAAAGTGATTGATAATTTAAAATCTAAAGAACATTTAGGGTATACTTATACTATAGATCATCCTGAACACATATTTACTAAATCACCCGATGCTCGAATTTCTATTTTGGGTGCAGGACCTGGCGATTATAAACTATTAACCGTAGAGGCCTTAGAACGCATTCAAAC
>CBDEVQ010000048.1:0-50318 GCA_965243605.1 Flavobacteriales bacterium | reverse complement strand
AGGCTTCGTCAAAAAATACTTTATGGTTATTCTTTATAAGAAAAGTTAACTTTTCCTTGGGAATAACTTGGTCATTGTATAGTATACTATCTTTTTTTAGGTGTATTCGGAATGGTGCATAGTAAAAACAACGTGAATCATAAGTTGGTCTTATAGTCTTAAAATTCCGACCAAAAAAAGGAATAAAGATTGTGTGGTTTGGTTCTAAATCAATTTTTACAATTGTATGACATTCTCCATTCTGATTTATTGATGAGTCACCTGCGACTTGATTTTGAATACTTTCTTTAAGTTGGCTTTGCGATAAAGTAAAGTCATAATTATAAGATTCCTTAATTTCATTTTGAAACAAGATATTGAGAACAGGTTTGCTAATTGTTTCTTTACGATTACAATTCAATAAAAATAAAGAGCAAAAGAGTATTAGTATTAACCTCATGACGATTTTGTTTTATAATATGAAATGGAGGAGGTTATATAATACGTGAAAAGAAGAGGAAATAAACTGAATAGAATGTATAGTCCATAATCTAATTGAAAAAATTGCCTTGAAATTGTGGGCTCGATATATTCAGGAGAAACGATGGTATAATTGAGATAAACGAAAAAAGATATTAATGCGGTAATACAAGCAACAACAAATCTTAATCCCCATTTCCTTCTAGACCAAGGTGTAGTAAACTCGAGGATAATGACTAAAATAATAAGAAAGTAAATGAGCGAAAGACCTTCGGTTTCGTGAAAATGAATAGCATTCCAGTTTTCATTATTAGAATAAACATACTGTATTGGTAATAGGAAATAACTTAAGATTACACCTATGATAATCATTTTAATATATTTGGCGAAGGATACACTCCAATGTGGTTGCATAGAATTAATTTTCACAGAATAACGTTTTAGCATAATTATAAAATATATTTAAAATTTGCTCTGGTAAGCTAATCTCATTAGTGAGCATGGCTTTCTTCATTGTTTTTGTATTTAAAGAATGGTCATATGGCTGGAATTCAGAATCTATACTTAATGCTTTATCGGATAGAATAGGAAAGGTTAAGGCAGGTTCATCACAGCTAAAATTAAATGATGACATATGAATGGTTTTAATGTTTTTATGTGTTGCAGATTTAAAATAGATGGTTTGCTGTTTAATATCATACACAATAGACCAAGATCCTGCTAATGCCACATCGTCTAATATTGAAAAGCTATATTCTATAGGTTTTATATTAGTAGTCTTATATGCATCTAAATGCTTTGCAACAGTTGCAAAGCGACTAGTTTTACCTTTCTGATGTTGTTTTAAATCATCAGGGTAATATGTGTTTGCCAATACAGGAATTGGTAAATCATCTCCTTTAAATACTTCTAGTTTTCCATTTCTGTATTCAAGTACAGCACGACTTCCTTGATTGTCACAAATCAAAAAATGTAGTTCTTCTTTAACCGCATGTATTCTAACCGTTTTAGAATTGGTAATAACCTCTTCTATGGTAGCCGAGTTATCAAGTTGGTATTGTATCCATTGTAGTTCATTAACCACGGGTCTAGAATCAGGCTTTGGATAATCGGCTTCAGATCTCATGATTTCTATTACTAAACCGGTTTCATTTATACCGCCGTAAGGAAATTCTTTTCCAAACTGATTAAAAGTAATACTTCCGTATTTAGAAGTCCATTTAGCAGGAACATCTGGAGGGAAAACTACTGCCGTTTTATGAATTCCTCTTTTATTAACAACGACTAATCCATGGTCTGAAACCCAATCTAAATTTCGGCCAAATATTAAATTGTCTTTACTTTCTAGAACGAATGTTGTACAAGAAAATACATTAACTATTGTCAGAAAAAAACTAAGAATAAAGAGTCGTATGCGCATTGATTCTAATTTTATTATTAATGGTATCTCAATATAATGGTTTTCTAAGTGAAACATTATATTTACACTTTCTTAAAGACATTTATTAATGGATAAAGATAAAGTATATTTTAAAGTAGGTCCTGTAAAATATGTGCTCATATTTATAGGTGTTTTTTGTGGAATGATTATCGTAACAAATTTTAGTTTACAAGCTATTGGTTTTAGTATATTATCCTTTATAATGATCTCATTGGTATTTGGGTTTAGTCCGGCCATAACATTCTTTAAAGATCGGATGAATTTAAAGTACTATGGAGTACATTATTTTAGAAGTAAAACCATTTATTATAATAAAATAAAACACGCGAGAGTAGAGCATGTAGTGGTGAAATACCCTAAGTATGTGACTACCATTACTATTGGTCCAAATGAAAAATCGATTGATATCATACTGAAAGAAGATGAACATGTTAGGGTCTTACTTCATCTATTATCTAACGAGGGAATAAAGGTCTATAAAAACAAAAATGACGTGGTTACTGATCGATTATTTCGTCAAGTAAAGCACCAGCAACAAACGAAACAATTTAATAAAGAATAGATTCTTGATCTTGAGGGGCATTGGCCTTGTTGTTCAAATAGATTTCTATCCATTTCTATTTCTAGATCTCTTTATAGGCCACTCAATACTTAAACGATACTAAGAATTTGGTAAAAACATATTCTAAACAATAGGGAATTCATGCAACAAATAGTATTTTTGGAAAAAATAATGCAATGAAACGGTTTAAAATTCCTGAGATATATCAATCGAGTTTAATTAAAGGTGTACATGCTTTTAGAGACAAGACTGACCCAAGAAAAAAAGATTTTAGAGCTACAGAATTAAATTTTGGAACTTTAAAATTTATTATAGCAAGAAGTTTTGGGTTTTGTTATGGAGTAGAAAATGCGGTTGAACGATCATATCGTGCAGTGAGTGAAAATCCTGGTAAAAAGATCTATTTATTAAGTCAAATGATTCATAATCCAGATGTTAATGCAGATCTGCTGTCTCAGGGTATTCGTTTTATTATGGATACTTCAGGTAATCAACTCATAGATTGGGATGTAATAACATCAGAAGACATTGTTATTATTCCGGCATTTGGAACAAGTATAGAAACCAAAGAGCTTTTAGCGAGTAAAGGAATAGAGTTTAAGACTTATGATACTACTTGTCCATTTGTTACGCGTGTTTGGAAACGTGCTGAACAGCTTGGAATGAAAAATTATAATTTAATTATTCATGGAAAATATAACCATGAAGAAACTAAAGCTACGTTTTCTCATTCTCTTCAAAATGCCGAAGCTATTGTTATTAAAGACATGAAAGAAGCTGAGATTTTGGCTGATTTTGTTAAAGGTAATATGAGTAAAGCCGAATTTAATACCATCTTTAAAGGGAAGTTTTCGGCAAATTTTGATCCTGAAATTCATTTAGAACATGTAGGGGTGATTAACCAAACTACAATGTTAGCGACAGAAACGGCTGAAATAGCAGAATATATATCTGTCGTATACAAAGAAAAGTACGGATCTACCTATAAAAACCACATTGCTGATACAAGAGATACCTTGTGTTATGCAACCAACGAAAATCAAGACTCAACTATAGAAATGCTTAAAAATAAAGCGGATATTGCTATAGTTGTTGGTGGGTATAATAGTTCAAATACCTCTCATTTAGTGGAGTTATGTGAAGAAAAATTACCAAGTTATTATATTGCGAATGCTTCCGAAATAAAATCGGAATCTGAAGTTCACCATTATAATTTCAGGACAAAAGAAATGCATACAACAACAGATTTCTTAAAGGGAAATTCTAAAATCATGATTACCTGTGGAGCATCTTGTCCAGATTCAGTATTAAATGAAGTTATAGAAAAAATTGTTGGGTTTTATTCTGAAGTTTCAACAAACGAAGAGGCTCTAAAAAACCTTCAAATCTTAAGTTAAATCATGTCACAAGTACTATATACAAACATTAAATCGTTATATCAAACCTATAGCGAAACCAATAAAGCATTAAGAAATGACGATATGGGACATTGTCCACATATCAACCAAGCTTATCTACTTACAGAAGGAGATAAAATTGTAGATTTCGGAAACATGCAAGATTTGCCAGAGGCGTACAAGTCTATAAAAAACAAAGAAGACTTAACGGGTAAAATGGTTTTACCAACTTATGTTGATTCGCATACACATTTAGTATTTGCTGCACCTAGAGAGTCCGAATTTGAAGACCGTATTCATGGGTTAACCTATGAAGAAATTGCTTTAAGAGGTGGAGGTATTCTAAATTCGGCTAAAAAGTTATCAGAAAAATCTGAAGACGAATTGTTTGTTGATGCTAAGCAACGCCTGCTTAATCTTGTTAAGATGGGTACAGGTGCAATAGAAATAAAAAGCGGTTACGGTTTAAGTTACGAAGCCGAACTTAAAATTTTACGTGTAGCCAAACGTTTAAAAGCGGAAAACATAATTCCAATTAAATCAACATTTTTAGGAGCCCATGCCATTCCTGTAGATTATAAAGGGAATAGAGAAGGGTATATAAAAATGCTATTGGAAGACGTTTTGCCCGTTATCCAAAAAGAAAATTTAGCAGAGTATATTGATGTATTCTGTGAGAAGAATTACTTTACTGTAGAAGAAACAGAACAAATATTAAAAGCTGGAATTGAAGCGGGTCTTAAACCAAAAATACATGTGAATCAGTTTAATGCATTTGGAGGTGTACAGGCAGGTGTAAAGTATAATGCAGTAAGTGTAGACCACCTTGAAGAAATGAATGAGACTGATTTCGAAACTTTAAGAACGTCTAACACTATAGCAACCGCATTACCATCGTGTTCTTTCTTTTTAAGCATACCATATGCGCCAGTAAAAGAAATGATAAAACAAGGATTGGCAGTAAGTTTGGCTTCAGATTTTAACCCAGGTTCTACGCCAAGTGGGAATCTATCTTTTGTTTATTCTTTAGCATGTATTAAACAAAAACTAACGCCACAACAAGCGTTAAATGCACTTACTGTAAATGCAGCCTTTGCCTTAGAAGTGGAAGATACACATGGAAGCATTACGAAAGGTAAACAAGCCAGCTTCATGATTACCAAGTCAATTCCATCTTTAGCGTATATTCCATATAGTTTTGGTGAAAATCAAATAGAGAAAGTGGTAATTAACGGACAAGCCATTTCATAACCATCCATTAGGTTGGGTTAATCTATTATTATGACAGACGTAAATAAAGACTTATCGGCATATAGAGAGAGCTACGAGAAAGGGGAGCTAAGGAAAGAAAACACACCTGAAAATCCTATTGAATTGTTTCAGACGTGGTTTTATGAAGCGGACGAATGTGAAGGTGTTCATGAGGCTAATGCCATGAATATTTCGACCATAGGTTTAGATGGATTTCCTAAAAATAGGATTGTTCTATTAAAACGATTTACATGGGAAGGGTTTATTTTTTATACCAACTATACTTCCGAAAAAGGAAAAGCCATTGAGCAAAATGAAAACGTTTGTTTATCATTCTTTTGGCCTTATTTAGAACGTCAGATCATTATTAAAGGAAAGGTTGAACGTATATCCGAAAACTTATCGGACGGATATTTTGAAACTCGACCAAGAGGGAGCCAATTAGGGGCTTGGGCTTCTGATCAAAGTTCAGTGGTAGAAAATAAGCAAATTTTAGAAGCAGAACAAAAAAAGTTAGAAGCTGAATTTGAAGGTAAACCAATACCTCGCCCTAAACATTGGGGTGGGTTTATTGTAAAACCAATTTCTATAGAATTTTGGCAAGGAAGACCTAATCGATTACACGATAGAATACGATATTCGCTTAACCAAGAAACATTTGAATGGGTTAAGGAACGATTAAATCCATAAGATTACAACATAACAAAGGCTACGAATATTCGTAGCCTTTGTTATGTTGTAATCAATATTTTTCATTATTCTATTGATTTTTATATATTTACTTAGTAATTTAATTATTTAACATATGAAATATTTATATAGAAATTTGAATACGTATCTGTTCTTCTTATTTAGTTTATTGGTTTATCCATTGTGTGGTCAAGCTTATGATCCTGTGTTAAAATTGGGCAGATCTTGGGGAGTAGAGTTTACTGATTTTACTGTATCCCAACCATTGACTACTCTTGGTTATGTTATTTTAACAGATACAACTTATATTGACTCAACTCTATATTATACACCTGAAGATATGATCATTTTTGACCCTTATTTATTTAGGGAAGATACGACACTTAAACAAGTTTATGTATATGATATTGATGCACAAGAGGAATATGTAATCATGGATTTTAGTTTAGAGATTGGAGATACTGTTCCTGCTAATTTTAGACATCTAAACCGGATGTATTTATATCAAAAAGATACATTGGCAATTGTTGATAATATAGATAGCGTAGAATTAACAGATGGTACATTTAGAAAAAGATTACATATAATCCCAAATACAAATGAGGGTTTATATTATTATATGATAGAAGGAATAGGTGGTGCATTTGGGTTTGTGTCGTCTGGAGCGCATTACTTTGAGCAAACTAGAAATTTATTATGTGTAAAAGACGATGGTGAATTTATTTATGGGCATTGTGACCCTTTATCTGTTGAAGAACATGAGAATCAAGAGTCTATTGAGGTTTACCCGAATCCAATATATAATGAATTAATAATAGATTCAAAAGAATCAATACGAATATCAATTTACAACCTTAACGGACAACTTTTGTTTAAGTCTAAGGATTCAACTCATCAACACCATATCGATTTTAGCACATATGATTCAGGTGTATATTTGGTAAAAGGAATAGATAAGAACAAGGAACAATCCTTTGTAGAAAAAATAATTAAGATTTAGTTTGATGTATGTTATTGGTATAATGAATTTTACGGTGTTTTGAGAGTGGTTTTAGGCATTGGTATACAACTTGTTAAAGTTGTTCAAACAACCTAAGGTTAGGCCAATGTAAATATTACGCTTATTTAGAATGAAAAAAACATTGTTTTTTGATTAATAAAAGATGAAATAATCTTACTTTTACGGCAAATTTTTTACAAGAATGAGCCACGATAAATTTTCGATTAGACACAACGGTCCTAGTGCTACAGAGCAAGAGGAAATGTTAAATGCGATTGGAGTTGATAGTTTAGATACATTAATCCAAAAAACGATTCCGGATTCTATCCGATTACAGGAAGGTTTAAAAGTAGGAGAGGGTATGACAGAGCCCGAATACTTAAGCCATTTAAAGGATTTGGCTTCTAAGAACAAATTATTTAAAAACTATATTGGTTTAGGGTATAACCCGGCGCATACACCTAGTGTTATTCAGCGTAACATTCTTGAAAACCCAGGGTGGTATACGGCGTATACACCATATCAAGCAGAAATTGCTCAAGGGCGATTAGAAGCCTTATTAAATTACCAAACTGTAGTTTGTGATTTAACAGGTTTAAGTTTAGCAAATGCATCATTATTAGATGAATCAACAGCTGCAGCTGAGGCAATGTGTATGTTATTCTCTGCACGTTCTAGAGCTAAGAAAAAAGCGAATGCAGTTAAGTTCTTTGTTTCTTCAGATTGTTTACCACAAAATATTGCCGTAATTGAAACACGCGCAAATCCATTTGGTATTGAATTGGTAATTGGTGATGCTGGAGATATTGATATTGATGATTCATATTTTGGAGGTATTGTACAGTATCCAAGTTCAACAGGATCTATTGTAGATTACAGAGCTTTATCTCAGGCATTTCATGATGTAGATGCAGGTATTGTATTTGCAGCGGATATTATGTCTTTAGTACTATTAGAAAGTCCAGCTAGCTTAGGAGCTGATGTTGTTGTAGGATCTTCTCAACGTTTTGGTATTCCATTAGGATACGGAGGACCACACGCTGCATTCTTTGCAACACACGATAAATATAAGCGTCAGATTCCTGGACGTATTATTGGATTATCTAAAGATTTAGATGGAAAGCCAGCATTACGTATGGCTCTTCAAACAAGAGAACAGCATATTAAACGTGATAAAGCAACATCTAATATCTGTACATCTCAAGTATTATTAGCTGTAATGGCGAGTATGTATGCGGTTTATCACGGACCAAAAGGATTAAACTTTATTGCTAGCCAAATACATACTAAAGCGGTAACATTGGCAAAAGCAATTGAGAAGTTAGGGTTTACTCAATTAAATGAACACTACTTTGATACGTTATTAATAGATTTAAATGACGACTTATCAGAAGTTGTAAATCATATTGCTATTGAGGCAGGTATCAACTTTTTATATATAGATAAGCGTACCATTGCTATTAGTATAAACGAAATAACAACACTTTCGGATCTTAACGATATCTTAATGGTATTAGCCAATGCTAAGAATGCAGAATTTGAAGCTATTGAAACAATAGGTTCAGAAACGGCTATTCCAGAGGATCTTTCGAGAACGACTCCAATTTTAGAAAACGAAGTGTTTAACACATACCGTTCTGAAACGGATATGATGCGTTATATTAAGAAATTAGAGCGTAAAGATTTATCTTTAAATCATTCTATGATTGCTTTAGGGTCTTGTACAATGAAGTTAAATGCAGCGTCTGAAATGATTCCATTAAATGAAAGTAATTTTGCTGGAATTCACCCGTTTGCACCTAAAGAACAAACAGAAGGATATCAATATATAATAGATGAATTAAATAAAGATTTATCGGATATTACTGGTTTCGCTAAAATGAGTTTCCAACCAAATTCAGGAGCTCAAGGAGAATACGCCGGATTATTATGTATTAAAGCATATCACGAGGCTCAAGGAGATCACCAAAGAAATATTGCCTTAATACCTGCATCAGCACACGGAACAAACCCAGCTTCTGCATCTATGTGTGGAATGAAAATTGTGGTTGTTAAATCTGATGAAGAAGGTAAAATTGATGTAGAAGATTTAAAAGCAAAAGCAACTCAATATAAAGAAGAGCTTTCTTGCTTAATGGTAACATACCCATCTACACATGGTGTATACGAAGAAGCCATTGTAGAAATTACAGATTCAATCCATGAAAATGGTGGATTAGTATATATGGATGGTGCCAATATGAATGCTCAAGTTGGGTTAACTAACCCTGGTAATATTGGAGCTGATGTTTGTCACTTAAACTTACATAAAACGTTTGCAATACCACATGGTGGTGGTGGACCTGGAATGGGACCTATTGGAGTTGTAGAAAAGTTAGTACCTTTCTTACCAAGCCATCCGATTACAGAATTTGGAGATAGAGAAGAATTAAATACAGTATCTGCTGCACCATACGGATCGGCATTTATCTTACTTATTTCTTACGGTTACGTTAAAATGTTAGGTAATGAAGGTTTAACAGATGCTACTCGTTTAGCCATCTTAAACGCGAACTACTTAAAAGCGGAATTAGAACAACACTATACCGTATTATATTCAGGTACTAACGATACAGTTGCTCACGAAATGATTATAGAATGTCGTGATTTTAAAGCTGAATCAGGAGTATCTAATATTGATGTTGCTAAACGTTTAATGGATTATGGATACCATGCTCCAACCGTGTCATTTCCAGTTGCAGGAACTTTAATGATAGAACCTACAGAGTCTGAAAGCAAAGCAGAGTTAGATCGATTTGTTTCCGCTATGATTTCTATTAGAGAAGAGGTTAAAACCATTGCAAATGGTGATCTACCAATAGATAACAACATGTTGGTTAATGCACCACATACTCAAGATATGTTAGTTGCAGACGAATGGCAACTACCATACTCTCGTAAACAAGCAGCATTCCCACTAGAATATATAAAAGAGAATAAGTTTTGGCCAACAGTTCGTCGAGTAGATGATGCTTACGGAGATCGTAACTTAATCTGTTCATGTCCTGATGTTTCGGCATACGTTGAAGCTTAAAAAAAGCAAGCAAAAAAAGCACCGATAAATATATATCGGTGCTTTTTTTTTGCGTAATAATTATTACATAAATAACGAGAATAAAATTGTATTTTCGCATAGTTAAAAAAATAGATACCCATGTTAAAGAAAATTGTACTTATAGGAGCGGCTGTAATAGCAGTAGCATGTTCTTCGGATAACCCTAAAGCAGAATTAAAAACATTTGATGATGTAATCGTTAAGAAAGATTATATTGTATATGGAGAAGAAATGGCTTCAAAACCGATTTACAAAATGGAATCTTATAATGATGTAAGTGTTGGTGATGAACCAATGACTTTAGCTTTAGAAGGTAAAATAAAGGCTGTTTGTAAAAAGAAAGGTTGTTGGATGAAAATGGATAACCCAAATGGTGATGATCTATTTGTATCTTTTGATTATGTATTTTTAGTACCTAAAAATGCGGATGGACGAAGAGCAATTATTGAAGGTGTATTATCTAATGATACAACATCTGTAGAATATTTGAAAGAAATTGCAAAAGATGCAGGTAAATCTCAACTAGATATAGATAAAATTACGGAGCCAGAAATTTCTAAAACATTCTTAGCAAAATCTGTGCTTATTAAACGTAAACTTTAATTCATTCTAATTGGCCTTAATCTACTTCTTATGAAAATAGTATATACATTGCTTACAATTTTATTGTTCAGTATTTCATGTTCATCTCCATCTTCAAAGCAAAAAGATGAAGGTAGTAAAACTAAAATTACGACTGAACAACATTCTGATGAAAAAGAAGAAGAATGGGTGCCAGATGAATATAAAACGAGCGAATTGGCTGAGTTAATGCGAACAATGCATACAAACCATCTAGATTTAAAAAAGAAGATAGAAGCAGGGACGCTTAATTTAGAAAAGCAAGGAGATTATAAGTTTATACATAGAGCTCAACCTACAGACCCCAATGACGATACACCGTTGTTTCATACGTATGCTGATGCATACTTAATTGCAGATTCTGTGATTTATTATTCAACATCAACCAAAGAATATAAAGAACGTTTTAATTCAATGGTTAATTCATGTATTGCATGTCATCAGAATTTCTGTATGGGTCCAATTAACAAAATAGAGTTATTGAGGATTGTTAAATAAATTTCTTTATGTGTTATTTTTATTCGTTTAAAGATAATTCATGTAAGTTAAACGATAATAACATCAGCTTTAATTAAAAGAATTGTAATATAGTAGTGTAAAACTAAAAATTTAAGGAAATGTTAGACCAGTTATTAGAATCATTCAAAGGAGAGGCGTTAAGTCAAATTACATCTAAATTAGGATTATCAGAATCAGAAGCAAGCAATTCTGTAAATGTAGTTGGTGAAGAAATTCAATCATCTGTATCAAATCAATTAAGCTTAGGTAATATTGGTGGTATTATGAATATGTTTCAGGATGCAGATGGAGATGGTGTCCCAGATGCTTTAGAAGGTATTGGCGAAAATGTAATTGGAGGTTTAACATCTAAATTAGGATTTTCTGCAGAAAAGTCTAAAATGGTTTCTGATTTCGTGATCCCTATGGCAGTTAAATATTTTGGAAATAAAATGGGAAGTGAATCTAAATCAGGTGGAATGGATATGTCATCTATTATTTCTCAATTTGCTGGTGGAGGATCTTCAGATAAAGGATCAAATGATTTACTAGGTGGAATTACTAAATCTTTAGGTGGTTTATTTAATTAGTATTCCTAGATATAATTACGATAATATAAACGGCAATATCTTTTAAGATATTGCCGTTTTTTTGTGATTAAATGTATTGATTTCCTAACTTGCAACAAAAAAATGATTACCCGTTTTACAGTTACTTTATTGTTCATCGTTTTGGGATGTATTTCTTGTAATTCATCCAATAATAAGCATGTTATACAAGGTAAAGCACAAGGAACTACTTTTACCTTAATTTATTTTACCGAACAAAATGTCCAAAATTTAGATCAAGAAATATTTTCTATTTTAGAAGCTATAGATAATGGATTAAGTACCTATAAATCCAATTCATATATATCTAAATGGAATAGAGGAGAATCAATAGATACATTGAACACCTATTTTAAAGAAATGTATGTATTGTCGAAAGAAATATATATACAAACAAACGGATATTTTGACCCAACGGTACAACCATTAAGTCAATACTACGGTTTTGAAAAGAAAGAGAATATATTACCTGTAGAGATTGATTCTATATTAGATTTTGTTGGATTTAATAAGTTAAATTTACAAGAGAATTCAATTCAACGAAGTCATCCAAATGTTCAATTAAACTATAATGCCATTGCACAAGGGTATACAGTAGATGTTATTGTAGATTATTTATATACACAGAATATTAAAAATTTCATTTTCGAACTTGGAGGAGAAGTCTTTTGTTCGGGGTTAAAACCAGAAAACAAAAAGTGGATAATTGGTGTCGATAGACCACAAGAAAATCGAGATGGGACTTTTCAGAATGAATTGTCAATAACCAATCTAGCGGTTACAACTTCGGGTAATTATAGAAAATGGAAATTAGACCCAGATAATGGGAAAAAATATACGCATACAATAAATCCACATACTGGTGAAAGTGCACCTAGTGACTTATTGAGTGTTACTGTAATTGATAAAAGTTGTGCAAAAGCGGATGCGCTTTCAACAGCTATTTTAAGTATGAAATACCAAAAATCAAAGTCATTTTTAGAAAATGAAAAAATACCAGTTATGTTAATCCTTGAAAAAGAGGGGGATATAATTGTTGAGTACATAAATGGATTTGAAAAATATATAAATTGATTCTATTTTGAATTCAATAAAATTTTTTTTACATTTGTTAGCGTTAACTACGTTTAAATTTTAAACTATGAAATTTCTTTTTCGGTTTTTTGCCATTTTTTCTTTTTTATTTCTTTCTACTTCTCTAGATGTTCAAGCAACACATATTATTGGAGGAAATATTACTTACACTTGTACTGGGAACAATAATTACATTGTTGAATTAACTCTCTATAGAGATTGTACTCCAGGTAACGCAGGGTTCTCACCTAGTTCTACATTAACTGTTTTCAATGCATCAACGCATGCGAGTATTGCAACGTATTCTGAAGCGCATGATGGTCAAGATACAGTTGATCTTGAAATTGAGGATCCATGTATAGAATTACCACCAAACTTATGTATTGAAAAGGTAAAGCATTCTTACATTATAAACTTACCACCTTCATTAGATGGTTATGTTTTAAATCACCAAGTATGTTGTTTTGCCTCTACAGTACAAAATATTCTTAATCCAACAGGAATTGGATTAAATGTAAGTGCTACGGTTCCACCAGTTGGAGGAAGTAATCCTGCTTGTTTCTCGGCTCCGGTCTTTAATCAGGATCCACTTTTAACATTATGTTTATATGATGAACTGGATGAAGATTTTGGTGCAACGTTACCAAATCCAGATCCTACATTAACATTAGTACACTCATTTTTTACTCCAGATCAAGATGGAGGTGGTGCTCCAGATAGTCCACCATTCTGGCAAATTGGTTGGGCAGGTACATATACTGAGCAAGCGCCAGTAGTAGCAAGTCCACCACTTAGTTTAAATCCATTCACTGGAGAATTAACAGGTACGATTACTGAATTAGGATTCTTTATGTTCGGAATTCAGGTTCATGTTATCAATAATATTGGAGATACCATTGCACATGTATCCAGACCATTTAGATATTTAGTTTCAGACTGTAATATCAATAGGTCAATTGCAGAATTAGCAGCACCAACTGTTTGTGGTTCGTTAGAAGTTGATTTTGCCAATGGAAGTTACGGGGCGGATAGTTATGAGTGGAATTTTGGTGATCTAACTTCTGCAAGTAATACTTCAACACTTGAAGAGCCTTCTCACGTTTTTAGTGATTACGGAGAATATACAATTCAATTAATTACGTCGGCTGGTGCGGATGCATCATGTTCAGATACATCATTTATTGATATTGTTTTAGAGAATGGAGCTGAATCAACTGTTACTGTAAACAACGATAACCAATGTTTATCAGCGAATAGTTTCGATTTCCAAGCGACTTCAACAAAACCAAATGTAACGTATACTTGGGATTTTGGTCCTAACGCTAATATTCAAACTTCTACATTAACAAACCCTACTGGAATTGTTTATAATGCCGTTGGTGACTATATCGTGACTTTAACAACTCAATATAACGAATGTGTAACAGAAGAATTGTTTAACATTACAGTATTTGATGGTCATTTATCAGAATTTGAAGGACCTACTGAAGGATGTGTTCCATTTACAGCGGTATTCGTACCAACAGTTCAAAACCCATCATTTACATATACATGGTCAATGGATGATGAAACGTTTGTTTCTGATTTAGGAGAATATGTATTTAGAGAGCCTGGTGTTTATGATGTTCAGTTATATGTTTACGATGAGAATGGATGTGAGTCTACTTTTATTGAAGAAGACTATATCGAAGTATATGAAATTCCTAATACTGGATTTGACCTTACAGAAACTCATATTTCTGAAGGGGAATTTGTAACCATTACAAATACTGTAGATAGAGATGATTATGAGATTGTATTTACAATGCCTGACCTTGGGAAAACGGTAGATACACATGGTAATTTTGCTTATACATTCCATAACGAAGGTATATATGAAATTCTACAAACTGTAACGAACGGACCTTGTGTTACTGAATTAACAAAATATATTCATGTTGGACCACCAAGAGTATCTCCACCAAATGTATTTTCACCAAACAATGATCAATTAAATGATTTTTTCTACATAGATCCTTACTATAACACAAACATAGAAGTTCATGTTTATGACAGATGGGGTAAAGAAATGTTTATGAGTGATAATTATGAATTATGTAATCCTGAATCAGGTGAATTCTGTTGGGATGGTACAGATAAAAACGGAGATAAATGTGTAAACGGTGTTTATATGTACTCTGTGAGACTTCCAAATGGATTTAAAGCAAATGGAGTTGTAAGTTTATTTAGATAATACAATTTCCAATATTATAACAAGAAAAAGGCATATAGGTAACTATATGCCTTTTTCTTGTTATAAATATTGGCCAATACTAAAATAAATACAATTATATAATTGTCCTTAAATTAATATTGCTATATTTATATATATTTCAATAGTTAGTCATTTCTAGTTAGACTAATTCTTTTTTATTTTTTTTGATATTAAATACACTTTTTCTAGATAATTTAATATCTATTTCTAATTTTAATTTTTTCATTATGAGAGTAGTTCTTACTATTATTCTTTTAGTTTTTCTGGGTTTTAATGTTTCCGCAAATCATTTTATTGGTTCAGATATGACCTATATATGCGTAGGAAATAATCAATACTTAATCACAACAACCGTCTATAGAGATTGTGGAGGGAATGGTCCAGATTTGGCAGACCAATATGATTTTGATGTCTATGATTTAGTAACAGGCGCCGATGTTGCACTTGATATAGTTATGACTCATGATGGTGTAATACCAGTAATCTTTGATAATGATAATGACCCATGTGTTGAATATCCAGCTTCTTTATGTTTAGAAAAAGCAGTATATACTGGAGTTGTTCAACTACCACCAAGTCTTAATGGTTATTATATTAACTTTAATTCATGCTGTTTTGCAGCATCAGTTTCTAATATTGTGTCAGCCAATACAACAGCATTAAGTGTAAGTACAATAATTCCACCAGCGGGTTCATTTAATACACCATGCGTGAGTTCTCCAGTTTTTGAGGAAAATCCACCATTAGCGTTATGTTTATATGATGATATAGAAATCGATTTGGGTGTTTCTTGGTCAGATTATGCGAATGCTACAATGGTTTACGATTTTTACTCACCAGATATTAATCAGTTAAACGGAGCTCCTGCTTATCCAGCTGTTAGTTGGTTACCTAATTTTTCAAACGATTATGCAATCCCTACGGATTCAACATTAGATATTGACCCTTTTACAGGAATGGTTACAGGATTAGCAACACAGTTAGGACATTATTTAATGGGTGTTCATATTTTTGCTGTAGAAAATGGAGATACTATTGCAGAATTAAATAGAGTATTTAGATACTCTGTGGTAGATTGTAACATTAATAAGTCTATTGCAGGAATTGAAATTGAACCCATTTGTGGTGATTTATCGGTTAGTTTTACTAATGAAAGTTTTGGAGCTGAAGATTTTGAATGGAATTTTGATGATGTAAATTCTCCAGATAATATAGTAACTGTAGAAGAACCAACACATGTATTTAGTGACTATGGTGTATACAATGTGCAATTGGTAACCTCAGCAGGAAATTTAGATTGTACAGATACATCTTATGTACTAGTTATATTAGAAGATGGTGCAGAATCGGAAATTTCGGTTAATAATAATTATCAATGTTTATCGGCTAATAATTTTAATTTCCAAGCAACTTCTACCAAAAGTGGTGTGTCTTATTTATGGGATTTCGGATCAGGAGCAAATATTCAATCGTCTGATGAACAAAATCCAAACGGAATAATATATAATCAAGTAGGAACTTATACCGTTTCGTTATCAACATTTTATGAAGAATGTGAGCACATAACATCTATGCAAGTTGAAGTATTTGATGGTGTTTTATCTGAATTTACTGGTCCAACAGAAGGGTGTGCTCCATTTAATGCGGCTTTTAATGCAACGGTAATAAATGCAGACTTTATTTATACATGGACAATTAACGATACTGAATTCTCAGGTGCTGAAATAAATATGATGTTTAATGAAGCCGGTGTTTATGATGTTTCCCTACATGTTGTTGATCCTAATGGATGCGAATCAATATTTACGGAATTAGAATACCTTACAGTTGATGATGTTCCTGAAACTGGATTTAAAATTTCGGATGAATATGTATCTGTCGGTGATAATATTAGTATCAAGAATTCGGTACAAAATATCAAATATGATGTGGCCTTTAATATTCCAGGAATTGACTTAAATATTAATTCGGCAAGTAACTTTGCATTTAGTTTTGAAAATGAAGGTCAATATGAAGTAATACAAACGGTTACAAACGGGGCATGTTCAAGCGAATTAGTTAAAATTATTCATGTTGGACCACCAAGAATTGTAGCACCAAACGTATTTACACCTAATGGAGATCAAATAAATGATTTGTTCTACATTAATCCACATTATAACACAAACATCGAAATTTATATTTTCGACCGCTGGGGTGTAGAAGTATTTTCAAGTAGCAATTACGAATTATGTGATCCAATTTCTGGTCAATTTTGTTGGGATGGAACCAATAAAAATGGTAAAAAGTGTGTAGAAGGTGCTTATGCTTATTTAATTGTACTTCCTAATGGTTTTGAAGCAAGTGGGTTTGTGCAGTTATTTCAATAATAATAAGAATATAATTTAAGTATTTCGTCAGGAATGAGTAAAGCCTACTCAATCCTGACGTTTTTTATTTACAAATTAATGTCAAATATGTATCGTATTGTAAATGTTAGACTTAAAATTGAATTTTGATGTATAATAGTTGATATTTCCTTAATAATTACGTAATTTAGAGTCGATTTGAATTTTCGCAAGTTTGGATTCTTTTAAGTACACTTAAATTTTGTTTATGATTTTTTCTCTTTTCTATAATCTACGTATTCATTTTGCGCAAAATAATTTAAGATCTATTTGGTCTCAATGGTTACAAACTTGCAATTCTGCCCATACTTTAACAGCTAATTCTTACCTGTATGCTTAAGAAGTATTTATTTATATTTTTTGTTCTATCTATAATATTGGTTTCTAAAGGAACACATATTATTGGTGGATATATGCATTACGATAAGGTCGGTGTAGATAAGTATAAAGTAACCATGACTGTTTATAAAGATTGTCAGCCATATATTGTTGGTAATGATACAATTAACCCTTGGGGTTTTGATAATATTTTTGGGCAACCTGGCACAGGAACACCAAATGCTGTACTTACGGTTTATTCATATGTGAATGGAGTACAAGATTCTACAGGATTTTATTTTACAGATGTTGTAATCTCAGATGTTAAAATTCAGGATCCTGATTCGTGTAGAAATATTCCATCGGATGTATGTGTTCAAAAAGGAGTATATTCAGTAATTGTTGATTTACCTGACATTACAGATGATGGTTATTATTTATCTTACCAAAGGTGTTGTAGAAATCCTTCCAGTATAAATGTTGATGTGAATGGTAATTCTACGGGAATAACCGTTGCAGCTTACATTCCTAAGTTAACAACTGTTCCAGCAAATTCTAATCCAAATTACTCATCTAATCCACCGATTGCATTTTGTTTAAATAACTCAATTTCTCATGATTTATCGGCCTATGATGATGATGGTGATTCTTTAGCATATGAACTAACAACCCCTTTAGATGGCTCAGGTTCAAGTGGATTTGCTAATCCTGTAATTCCACCTCCTTATAGTTTAATTACATATCAACCAGGGTATTCAGATATTAATCCAATTACAGGAAACCCAAGTTTTGAGCTTGATCCGGTAACTGGTCTTCTTACTGGTAGGCCTGTGCAATTGGGTGCATTTATTGTAGGTTTTAAAGTTTTAGAATATAGAAATTCAATATTGATATCAGAAACCATTCGAGATTTAAGATTCTATGTACTTGATTGTGGTGAAAACTTTGCAGAATTTGATGTTGATGATCATATTTGTGATGGAATAGAAGAAATAGATTTCATTTCTTATTCTAGTGATGTGAATTCATACCTTTGGGAATTTGGAGAAACGTTTACCATTCATGATACTTCAACTGTAGAATTTCCGTCTTATATATATACTCAAAATGGAGAATATTTAGTCTCATTAACAACCAATGTAGGTAGTGAATGTGAGGATGTTGATACACATTCATTTGTGTTTAGAAATTCTATAGATGTTGAAATAGAACAAGTTACAAAACAATGTTTTGAGGGAAATAGCTTTAATTTTGAAATATTGAATTATGATTTTCCAATAGGGACGAGTTTAGATTGGACTTTTGGACCTAATGCTTCTCAGTCATCTGCTACAGGATTAACGGTTTCTGAAATTTCTTATTCGGAACCTGGTGTTTATGAGGTCTCTGTAACAGCAGTATATAATCAATGTGAAACAACATCTACAATCTCTATTGAAGTTTTTCCAGAAATTGATGTCTCTATACCCGATATCTTAATTGGTTGTTTAGATCAAAACTTTACAGTAAAACCAGATAATATTGTTGCTGGTTATTCTTATTCTTGGTCATTAGGTGGAACACATGTTTCTAACGAAGCGTCGTTTATTATGCTTGTAGATACAGTGACTGTATTAGATTTAGAATTGGTAGTTACGGATGCGAATGGATGTGTTAGAACAATTTCGAAAAGTGATTGGTTACATATTAAAAATCAATCTATTGCGGAATTTGAAATTTCTGATACAATCGTATTTGTTAATGATTTGTTAGATATTACGAATTATGCAGAAAATTATACATCTCTAGAATACGATTTTGGGAATGGAGATGTAACAATCGAAGAAAACCCTAGTTATATGTATGATACTCCAGGTATTTATACGATAACTCAAGTTGTTGATAACGGTGGAGAATGTCCAAGTTACTACTATAAAACGGTGGATGTTCGTTACGATCATTACATATATTTCCCAAATGTATTTACACCAAATGGCGATGGAACAAATGATACTTTTTTCCCGGTAAGAGATGGTATTAAATCGTATTCTTTAGAGATTTATGACCGTTGGGGTAAGAAAGTATATAATGGTGTAGGGCAAAAAAAATATCACGAATGGAATGGTATCTATGAAAGTGGTGAAGTAGGTGCAGAAGAAGTATATAATTACTTTTGTACATATATTACCGAAAAGGAGGATATTTTTAGGACTGAAGGTGTCGTTTTACTTTTAAAATAAACCATGGATATTCTACAATATAGAGATTTTTGTATGCAATTAAAAGGAGTGGAAGAAACAATGCCTTTTGATGATAAAACATTAGTATTTAAAGTATTGGGTAAGATGTTTTCCTTAACCAATATTGATGTTTATGAAAGTGTAAATTTAAAATGTGATCCAGAAATAGCGATTGAACTCAGAGAAAAATATCATGAAGTAACGCCAGGGTATCATATGAATAAAAAACATTGGAATACTGTGAATGTTAAAGGAAGTATCCACGATAGTTTAATAAAAGAATGGACATTAGATTCTTATAATTTAGTGGTGTCTAAAATGACAAAAAAGATGCAAAAGGAATTGTCAGAATTATCCAATTAAGGATGCTCAATATATAATTCATAAAAAAAAAGGTTTACAATTTATTGTAAACCTTTTTTTTATATAGTCTAATTACCTTTTATAATAGGTCTGAGCTTCGCTCATCCATTTATTCAATTGCTTAATACGTGTTGATGAACTTGGGTGTGTAGATAAAAATTCAGGTGGAGCCTGTCCGCCAGCAGCAGCCATTCTTTCCCAAAATCTAGGAGCTTCTTCTGGATTGTATCCAGCCATAGCCATGAAAATCAATCCCATATGATCAGATTCACTCTCGTGAGATCTAGAGAATTTTAATAATCCTAATTCTGAACCTGCTCCCGCAGCTTGTAATAAAATTTGATTCGTCATTGTAGGATTGTTTTGTACAGCAGCACTTGCAAGTCCCAATCCAAATTCCTTAATTAACCCTGTAGATGCTCTTTCTCCACTATGGTTTGCAACTGCATGGGCAATTTCGTGTCCCATTACTACGGCTATTCCTGCATCTGTTTTACAAATTGGAAGAATACCTGTATAAAAAGCGACTTTACCTCCTGGCATACACCAAGCATTCACAGAAGGATCTTCAATTAAGTTAAACTCCCATTCAAACCCAGCTAGTTTATCAGACATATTATTGGTTGCATAATATTCTTCTACTGATTTTTGAATACGTTTACCAATTGTTTTTTATTCTATTAACATCAGTTTGATTCGTAGAAAGCTTACTATTTTTTAACGTTTCTTTATATCCTTGGAAACTAGAAGACATTAATTGTGAGCTTGGAATTAAGCTAATTTGACTACGACCAGTTATAGGGTTTGTTGTACATGATGTAGCTAGGTACAAACCTATAACCAATGATCCAACAATTGCTTTTATGTTCATAATATTTTTTTTGATAAAGATAATTTATTTTATAAACTCTACCAGAATTGGTTGATGATCGGACAGATTTTCTCGGAAAACGGTATGATTTAAGCAATGAAATGCATCTGAGTATAAAACATAGTCTATTCGTAAAGGCATAGAAATTGTATTCATTGTACCACCGAACCCTTGTCCTTTTGTTTTATATGAATCATTTAACCCTTTGGATATTCGATAATAGGCATTAGAATGAGAAATATCATTAAAATCTCCACAAACGATCACTGGATAAGGAGAGGCTTCAATATGCTTCTCAATGAGAGAAACTTGCTTTCCTTTGGCGATATATCCGTAATTTATTTTCTTTAATGTGGAAAGAACTCCAGTTAAAAGTCCTGGTTTATTATCTAATAAATAGTCATCTAAATGGTTAATGACTTCATAATTCTCCTTAACAAACTTATAAGACTCTAAATGTAAGTTGTATACACGAATTGTGTCTTGTTTGTAAAGAATATCGGCAAAAATGTTTCGAACGTGTTTTTTTGTTTGATCTATAATAAAAGTACCTTCATTAATAATCGGATATTTAGAAGAAATAGAATATGTAGATTTTGTTTTAGTACCATATGGGTGAAGCATGGTCATATCTACCCAATATGTTTCTTGCAAACAAATAATATCTGGTTTTTCATTTTTAATAAAGGCATTAATATCGTTGTAGTTGTCTTCTCGTTTTAAATCTGATTTGTGAATCAGACTTTTAATATTGAAAGTCATCACCTTTAAGGCCTCATCATTATGTTCAGCATTACTTATTTGAAAGAAACTAGAACCTTGATAAATAAGGAAAATAAATAAGATCCATTCTTTAAACCTCCATTGTTTTATTCTGAATATTTTAATGGCAAAATAAACGACCAAAATAAGAAGACCAATAGGGAAGAAGAAAGCTAAAATAGGTACATAAGGATATTCTCCTATCAAAATATATTTTGCTAAATAGGAAAGTGTAAATAATGAAATGAATAGAATTTCAATTCTATTCAACAGATTTTTTATCCAGTTTGTCATTTATTTACGCATATTATTTAAAAATGCTTTTTCTTCTTTAGATAGGGTTTCAATTCCATGTTTCTGAATTTTCTCTAAAATTCGATCCAATTCATCTTCTCTCTTCTTTTTAAGGTCATTATATTCATAATCGTCCGTAGGAACATCGTCAAATAATGTTTTATTCTTAGTAGAACCTATAGAAAAGAAGTCTTTGAACCATTTAATGATTTTATTCATTTCGTTTTACGAATTATGGAATTGATAATAAATAAAGGTAATACAAATATAGAGCCAATATGGGCTTGCCAACTGTTGCTTTTATCTATCATGAATGATGATATATGAAATATAAGAATTAATACAATTAGTAATTGAAATTGAATGGTAAAATTTGCAAATTTTAGTTGACTTTTTGGGTAATAATACCACAGAGTTAAAAACCATCCTAAATTTCCGGCAGAAATACCCATAATATAGGATGCATTGTTAGAATTGGGAAGTAATAAAAACCCTAAACCTCCAAATAAAATACCGATGCAAAATATAACCCAGGTAAATTTCCAATTAAAACATTTTATCATAAACCTATACAGTGTAATAAAAAGTATAATATTACTGATTAAATGTAAAAGGTTTTTGTGTATAAATGCGTATGTAAATATCTGAATTTGAAAGAAGTAATCATCTAAAGATAAGACCATTAATTCTTTGTATTCAGGGTTGAAATTTTGAATAATATAACTTAATAAAACAAGACATATACAGGCAAAAAAAGTCCATTTTTCAGGACTTTTTAAGGGTATTCTATGTTTTGTTTTTTGAGATAACATATTGTGTTTTAATACAGATAGTTATTTTTTTTCCAATACTTAATGATAATAAATCCAATTAACATACCACCTAAGTGTGCTAAATGTGCTATTCCATCTTGAGAACCTGTTGTTTCTCTAAAAATAGAATAAACGATTAATCCTGTAATAAACCATTTCATTTTAACGGGTAATACAAAGTATAAATGTACAATACTATTTGGGAAGGTTAATCCATACGCCATTAATACGGCATAAACAGCTCCCGAAGCACCAACAATTCTAATATCATAAAAACTATTCAGAACCTCCTGGGGAACATTATCTAGGTAGGGTTGGATTTGAATTTCTTTGGTAATTAAAAAGAACAATGCAGAACCAACACCCGTTAATAAATAGTAGTTTAAGAAGCGTTTACTTCCCCATAAATTCTCAATAACATATCCAAACATCCATAATCCAAACATGTTAAAGACTAAATGCCATATATCAGCATGCATAAACATGTAAGTAATAAATTGCCAAGGTCTAAAGAATTCACTATTCCAATGATATAATGCAAAATACTTGTCAAAACTAAATCCATTATCTAAGGCTAAGTCACTTACCGTTAATAAGTACATTAACCCGTTTATTATTAATAAATTCTTGATTACCGGTGGTAATAAAGAAAAGCTTTGAGGTCTAAATTGGCTCATTTTTTAATTAAATTTTGAATCTATTTCGTCTAGATTGATATTAATATGTGTCTTTTTTCCATTCGGATCTAGGAAAGGAGATTCACATGCAAATAATTGATCGATCAGGTGATTCATCTCTTCTATTTTGAGATTTTTACCTGTCTTAATACTCATACTCTTCGCTAAAGATCTAGCCACTTGTTCAGATTTATCTTCAAGAGAAGGTTCAAAATGTTTAAAGTCGTCTAAAACTTTTTCAAGTATAAGTTGAATATCAGAACTTTGAGTATCAAATGGAATTCCATGTACTTCAATGCCTTCATCCGAAAATTCTCCAAAATCGAACCCTAATCGCTCAATGTCAGATTGTACGTCCTTAAAGATAAGAAGATCTTCTTTAGATAGTTCTATTGTTTGAGGAAATAACAATTGTTGACAAAGTGAATTGCTATCGGATAATGATTTTTTGAATTGTTCAAATAAAATACGTTCATGTGCTCTGTTTTGGTGGATTAAAATAAATCCAGATTTTACAGGTGATAGAATGTATTTTTGATGTATTTGGTGAACAGGACGAGTTTTTTGTTCTAAACCTTCGTTTTCAAACAAGCCTGGATCAGTTTCGTGTTCAGATGTTGTAGCTACACTTTCAATTTCCATAAAAGAACGCCAATCCTCTTCCGTTTGCCTTTCATCCTTATCGGAGTATTGGTTAACACCCGTTGCTTGTCTCATTCGTGTGCTAAACGATTGATCTTTTGGCTTTGGAAATAAATCCTTTTTTTGTTCGTTATCTAAATCGAACGGATTGAAATTTGGATTAACTGTTACTGAAGGGTCGAAATTAACCGAATCTGATGCGGACATCATAGGGGCTACGTCATAATCTTGGTTAGTATCAAAATCTATACTTGGGGCAATATTATATTGACCTAGGGATTTTTTGATACAAGACTTTAATATGGCATAAATGAACTTCTCATTCTCGAACTTAATTTCCGTTTTAGTTGGATGTATATTTACATCTATACTTTCTGGCGGAACGTTAATGAAAATAAAGTAGGATGGATGTAAACCATCTTGTATAAGGTTTTCTAATGCCGTTAAAATGGCATGGTGTAAATAATGATTTTTAATAAATCTATTATTGACAAAGAAAAACTGTTCACCTCTCGATTTTTTTGCAAATTCTGGTTTCGCAATAAACCCGGAAATGGTTACAATATCAGTTTCTTCTTCAATAGGAACTAATCTAGGATTATAACGTTTTCCATATAAATTGACAATACGCTGTCTAAAACTAGAACCCGGAAGTCTAAATAATTCCTTATCGTTATGGTGTAGAGAAAGACTTATACTTGGGTTAGCTAAAGCAATATGGAAAAATTCTTCTTGAATAAATCTAAATTCTGTTCGATCTGCTTTTAAGAAATTTCTACGGGCAGGAACATTATAGAACAGGTTTTTAATCATGAAATTAGAACCTGTATTCATAGATGTTGGTTCATGATTTAATACTGAACTTCCTTCAATAATAATATGTTGACCAACGGGATCTTCTTCAGTTTTTGTTTTTAATTCTACGTGCGCAATAGATGCAATAGAGGCTAATGCTTCCCCTCTAAAACCATTTGTATGCAATTGAAACAAATCTGCAGCTTCTCTAATTTTAGAGGTTGCATGACGTTCAAAACACAATCTAGCGTCAGTTTCAGACATACCTTTACCATCATCCACAACCTGAATTAAAGCTTTTCCGGCTTCTTTTACGATAAGTTGGATCTTTTGAGCGCCTGCGTCTACCGCATTTTCAAGTAACTCTTTAACAACAGAAGCAGGTCTTTGTATAACCTCTCCAGCCGCGATTTGATTGGCGATATGATCTGGTAGTAATTGAATAAAATTACTCATGAACTTTATTAATTATGATAAAAAACAAATCTACATAATCTGAATGAATTGTTTTTCAATTTTCAATGGTTTTTTAACCGAATATACATCGGATTTTATTCGAGATTTATAAGAGGTTGATTTTTAAATATTCATAGTGTTATTTAATGTAAGGTTGTTTAACGATTAGCGAATAATATAAAATAACGCCTCTTAAGAACATCCAAAGAATAAAAGGAAGCCAAATGGCTGATAAATGTAAATTTAATGGGTACAAAATATACAATAAGGGTACAAAGCCAAAAAGAGTAGAAAATAAAAGACTATTGCGTAATTGTTTACCATTTCCTAAACCTTTTCCTAATCCATCCAACGAAAACGTAAACCCATTAAGAAACTGTAAGGCTACCAAAAATATACTCATATTCTTAAAGGTTTCAATAACCTCAATGTCAGTTGTAAATAGAGTGGCAATTTCAAGGTTGAACATAAATATAATGGCCGCGGTAATGGTACTTAATAGCATAGAATATTTAAAAATAATATGCCAAAAGGGTTTAATTTTATCCACCGCATTTAAAGCCACAAGTTTACCAGAAATGGCATTTGCAGCATTAGAATATCCATCAATAAAAAAACAAGTAAATAACCAAATATTGATAAGAATGGTGTGGGTTGCAAGCGAAACATTACCATCCTGAGCTGCAAATTTATTGGTTAGATATATAACCAAATTAAGGATTAACGTTCGGATAAATAAATTGACCGAAAAAATAAGTAATTCTTTAATTTTAGGATGAAATGGAAAGCTAACTTTTATTCTAAAATGGGTTTTTGTATATAGCACCCAAACCGCCGCTAAAAACATAAATACCTGAGAAATAATACTAGCATAAGCCGCTCCTTGTACATGCATTGGATCAATAAATCCATCTATTCCATGAATTAAAGCAAAATCTAAAATAACATTGAGTAACCCTCCAGCAATAGAAATATACATGGCCCAAATGGTATTTTGTAATCCTCTGTAAACACCAAATATTGAAAAGGTTAACAAAGTAATAGGGATTCCATAAGCTCTTATTTGATAGTACTCTACGGCATAATCTAAGGTTAAACCATTTACACTATAAATTTCAAATAGTTGCCGCGCATAGGGTAAAGAAAAGGCAAGGATAATAAGGCACACCAGAATGTTTATAAACAACAATTGTGGAAATATTATTTTGGCATCATTTACCTTATCGGGTTGAGAGTATTGAGCAACGGTGGTAGAAATGGCCGTTTTGGCTTGAGCAAGAATCCAAATAACGGCTGAAATAAAAGAACCAACAACCCCAACCGCCGCTAAAACTTCAACCGAATTTAATTTAACCTGACCAATGATCGCCAAATCGGTTAACGAAAGGAAGGGTTCTGCAATCCCTGCAAAAATAGAAGGTATTGCAATTTTATTAATATGTTTTCTAGAAAGAAGTTGTTCTGGATTTTGCATTTGCAAATATATTCTTCTCCTTAAAATAATAGACGTTAAACCTCATAAAAATCGATTGAAATATTCATTTTTATGGTTCAATTTGATGGATTCTTTATTTTTGTTTTAGTATTGATTAGATAAAAGTTAGATTAATCTAAAATTATGGATTAAATTTGTATTTCACACACGAAAATACCAGTATATATGCGTCATGTAATTACACTTTGTTTTATAGTCGGAATCTTTTTTTCTTGTTCATCAGATCAATCTAATGTTTCTAAAAATGAATCGTCTGCTGAACGTGGAGTACACATTGTTACAACCACAGGAATGTTAAAGGATTTAGTTGAAAATTTATCTCCAAAAGAGTTTAAAGTGAGTGCATTAATGGGGCCAGGAGTAGACCCGCATTATTATAAAGCAAGTCAAGGTGATTTGGTACAACTTCAAGAGGCCAGTTTAATTATTTATAATGGTTTGCACTTAGAAGGTAAAATGGGTGAAGTGTTAAAGCATTTGGCTAAACGTAAACATGTTTGGGAGGCTGGAAGTGTCTTAACAAAAGAAGAAATTAGACAAACTGGAGAGTTTGTTTCAGGAATTGATCCTCACTTTTGGTTCGACGTTAATATTTGGAAACATGTCTGTAAAGGAATGAGTCTTAGATTGCAAGAAGAATTCCCAAGATATACAGAAGATATTGTGACGAATGAAAAGGAATATTTAGAACGATTAAATATTCTTGATTTAACTATTAAAGAGGAGCTTTCTAAGCTCCCTAAAGAGAATCGCGTTCTGTTTACAGCACATGATGCTTTCGGATATTTCGGAAGAGCTTATGATGTTGAAGTAATGGCATTGCAAGGACTATCTACAACTACAGAGTTTGGGTTGAAGGATGTTCAAAATACAGTAGAAACTATTATTGATAAAGAGATAAAAGCCATTTTTGTTGAAAGTTCAGTTTCTCCAAAAGCCATACAGGCCGTTGTGGAACAATGCGGAAAACAAAATTATAAAGTGGTTATTGGTGGTGAGTTATTTTCGGATGCCATGGGTGATTTTGGAACTCCAGAAGGAACTTATATAGGGATGTTGGAACATAATTTATACACCTTTGTAAACGCAATTAAATAATGAAAACAAGTAACGAACCTGTTATAGAAGTTCATGACTTAACTGTTAGTTATGATAAAAAGCCCAGTACTTTGGGATGTCGATTTTTCAATTCCCCAAGGTGTACTATGTGGAATTTTAGGTCCGAACGGATCGGGTAAATCTACATTGTTAAAATCTATAATGGGACTTTTACCTGCCGATAGTGGGTTTGTGAAAATCTACGGGAATCAACTCGATAAAGTACGACGTAAAGTAGCGTATGTACCCCAAAGAGAAAGTGTGGATTGGGATTTTCCAGCCTCGGTATTGGATGTTGTTTTAATGGGAATGTATGCTCAACGCCCGTTTTATAAACGTATTTCTAAGTCCGATAAAACGTGGGCAATGCATTGTTTAGAAAAAGTGAATATGCAAGACTTTCACTCTAGACAAATTGCTCAATTATCTGGAGGGCAACAACAACGTGTTTTTATTGCTAGAGCTTTGGCGCAAAATGCCGAATTGTATTTAATGGATGAACCTTTTGCAGGTGTAGATGCCACAACCGAAAAGTCTATAATGGATTTGTTAGAATCTATGAAAGCAGACGGGAAAACCATTATCGTTGTACATCATGATTTACAAACTGTAAAAAATTACTTTGATTACCTGGTTTTTATGAATACAAGATTAGTGTCTAGTGGGTATACCAAAGACGTCTTTAAACAAGATGTTTTAGAAGAAACTTATGGCGGACAATTATCTATTCTGTCTCAGGTACTAAATATATTAAAGGAATCAGAAATCGGTAGAAAAGAACATCAAAAATTATGATTGTTTCCATTATCATAGGAATCTCATTGTTAGGATTAGCTTCTGGTTTAGTGGGATCCTTTACTTTTTTAAGAAAAAGAGCCTTAATTGGTGACTCTATAGCACATTCGGTATTTCCTGGTGTGGCCATTGGTTTTTTAGTAAGTCAATCTAAAGATCCTATTTTTTTAATTTTAGGAGCCTGTTTAACAGGATTTTTATCCATTGTGTTGGTTGACGTTATTGTACGTAAATCAAAATTGAAAACCGATACGGCCATAGCTCTTGTACTATCCGTATTCTTTGGATTTGGAGTGTTATTGTTTACTTATATTCAACATGCTTATCAGTCTGCACAAACCGGATTAGATAAGTTTTTATTTGGGAAAGCCGCATCCATGTTAGAATCCGATTTAATATGGTTAGGTGGAATATCCGCCTTTGTAATTGTTTGTATTATCCTTTTTTATAAGGAATTCCTTATTTTATCGTTCGATAGAAATTATGCTCAAGCCACAGGTGTTTCAGTTCGTAAATATGAGTTGTTACTATCTCTATTAACCATTTTGGTTATTGTAGTGGGTATTCAAATTGTTGGAATTGTATTAATGGCCGCTCTACTGGTAACACCAGCATCTTCGGCTCGTTTTTGGACTGAACGTTTAAAGCCCATGCTAATCCTATCGTCCATTATTGCAATGATATCGGGAATAGGAGGTGTTTTTATCTCTTTAAGTATGGAGAAGATGCCAACAGGACCTTGGATTGTAATTTGCTTATCCTTTTTTGCCATAGGTTCTATACTATTTGCACCTAAAAGAGGATTATTATCCCGTATCTTAAAAAGAAAAAGAATTCAAAAGCAAATGCTTGAAGATAATATCTTAAAGACATTTTATCACCTTGGAGAAAAAAGCGATTCCTATTTAGATCCACATTCGAGAGAAGAGGTGTTGGATAGACGATTTTTTAAAAGTGATCCACTATCCATAGGTTTAAAGTCACTTATTAAAGGTGATTTCTTAATCAAACAAGGTGAAAACTATATCCTTACAGACCTTGGACTTAAACGATCTAAACGTATTGTAAAGCTTCATAGATTATGGGAGATGTACTTAAGTACAAAGTTGAAATTAAAAGGAGACCATGTACATGATGATGCTGATACTATAGAACATTTTATTACAGAAGAACTAGAGGCAGAATTAGAACAAATTCTTGGTTATCCCGAAAAAGATCCTCATCATACTAAAATACCTTACGCATAATGGAAATTTTTAACTCTAACTTTTGGTGGATATTTTCAACGGCCGTTTTTATAGCGATTCCTAGTGCTCTTTTAGGTTGTTTTTTAATATTAAGAAAAATGGCCATGATTGGTGATGCCATTTCTCATGCCGTTTTACCAGGAATTGTAGTGGCTTATCTGATGACAAGCTCATACAATTCTTTCCCCATGTTAATCGCATCCGCATTTGTTGGTATCCTTTGTACATTTTTAATAGAAACCTTTAATAAAATTGGTCGATTACAAGAAGATGCGTCAATAGGAGTAACTTATACGTGGTTATTTGCCATTGGTGTGGTTATGATTTCATTTTTTAATGATAATCTAGATTTGGACCAAGACTGTGTACTGTTTGGAGAAATTGCCTATGTTCCTTTAGATAGTATAGAATTGTTTCAAGATATCTTTATTCCCAAAGCGTTTTTAACCGGGTTTATTATGATGACTATTATTGTATTAGTTATTCTATTCTTTTATAATGGATTTAAAATAACAAGTTTTGATCCGTTGTATGCCGCCAGTATTGGAATCTCATTAAGCTTAGTGAACTATACATTAATGTCTTTAGTATCCTTTGTAACCGTATTCTCTTTTGAATCTGTTGGAGCTATATTGGTATTGGCCTTTATGGTTGTTCCGCCAGCAACGGCCTATTTGGTGAGTACAGATTTAAAAAAGATGATGAAACTTTCCTGTCTATTTGCCGTTCACGGTGTATTTTGGGGATATTTATTATCGGTACAATTAAACAGTTCTATTGCTGGAGCAATGGCAACAACTTTAGGAATACAGTTTTTTCTTGTTTTTATCTTGCATTTATTGGCTAAGAAGAAAAAATACAACGTATTACCACAAGGTAAATAAGACCGCTAAAACCCCTGAAATATTAAGTATTTACGACCAGAATACGCTTTGGTTATATTGGAAAAGGAATAATTGCAATTATTTTAGGTTCTATAACAATATATATATGTAAACAACGTTCTATTACTAAACTAAATAAAATATGAATAAAATCATTTAGGTGAGGTAAATCAATTAAAGAGCATTATATGACAGCATATAATGCTCTTTTTTTTAATTGCTATTGTATTTTCAATTGTAAAACCTTGTAAATAAAATCATTATGAATTTTTTATTATATTTAAATAATATTAATAAAAAAAACTTCTTATGGGAAAGGCGAATGCAATTGTAGTTTTATGTCCTCATAGACCAGATTTAGTTGGACAACCTCTATTAGGACATGTAGGATGGGGTTTCGAGTATCCGAATGGTGAATGGTTAATTGGAGCCGTAGAGGGACCAGATTGGAGAGGTGGTATTAATGGTTTTTGGTCTGTTAGACGGCCAAATTTAAGATCAGCATTATTATATTTTGCTCAAATGAAAAATCAAGGTGCAGAGTATAATTGTTATAAATTATTAACGGTAACACGAGGAACACATGTTACACCTCAAAATGCTGAAAATACAGTACGATGGGTTAGTCAACAGAAATATGAACTGTTCGGACGTAATTGTTTAAATAGTGCTTATGATATTTTAAGAGCTTTTTGTAATGGTAAATATAATTTTACAGATTTACCACATCCCAATACAAACTGGATTCCTAATGGTTGGTTTAATGCTATACAAACCAATGAGTACTTTAATTTACCAACCTATATAAATATGAGGAGCCCACAAGATGCCTTAATACCATTTGAGGTAAATGGAGAACTCGTTGCGCCTGAATGGAGAAAAAAGGGTGAGGAATTAGAAATTATTGACCGAAGTACAGAAACAAAAATAGAGGAAGTCCAAGTAAATCTTCCCAAAAAATTACAACATTTTTAGAATGCGATCACACTTAATAAAAGGCCTGTGAAATTTAATCCATTATATTAGATTTTACAGGCTGTTTTTGTTTCTAAGTGTGATGGTGAATTAATTTTTATTAAACACCTTTCTTCAGCTTTCAATAAATGATTAAATTGCCCCTCAATTTAATAGAAATTATTAACAGAATATAAAGAATTAAAAATGTTAAAATTAAATTTTTTGAAACCCGTCTTATCTATCATTGGTTTAATGTTTATGGTAAGCTGTGCCACTATATATACAGGAATTTCACCAGAAAATAATGATTATGTATCAACCAAAACAACAGATAATGTTCGATTGGATTATAAATATGAGATCTTACCCAAAAAGTACCAAAAGAAGGCCGATGCCAATGCCGTAAAAGTTATTTCTCTAAAAGTAACAAATAACTCAGGGAGAGATTTGATTTTTGGTAAAGACTTAAGTTTAGTTTATGATAATGGTGAACCAGCATTGTTAATTAATAATAAGGCGGTATATAATAATTTAAGTCAAACATCTGAAGGATATTTACTCTATCTTTTATTAACACCGCTAAAATTTATTAGTGGTGGAAATGTAGGGTCAATTGGGTATGTATTAGGACCAGGAGCTGCACTTATAAATTTTGTAACGGCTAATAAATCAAATAAACAGTTTAAAAATGAGCTTGATGCGTATAATATTATTGGAATGACCATACCCAATGGAATTACTGTAGATGGGATTGTATCTATTCATTCTAAGTCATATGATGACTTAAAGCTTGTCATTAATTAGTTCGTGTTAGAACTACGAATAGAACTTTTTAGGTAGGGCTTATCTCTTTATTCTAAGTACTTTTATTTATCATACAACGGTATGAGAATTGAAGGATGATCATGGGGTAGCACAAATAAGAAGAGAATATTTCATAACAAATGATGAACTTATCACAGTTCCCTAAAAAACACTTGTGATAGATTGTAAAAACTATATCTTTGGTTTTTTAGAATTTTATACACATAATTAACTTAACGAATGGTATCACAATTACTGGATATTATACAATTTGATTCTTGGGGATTATACGATAAAATAGGAGGTGGTCTTGTGCTTTACCTCAGTTTATATATGGTTTGGTTATATAGCGGATTATTCACCAAACGTATGATGAAATATACCAGAATGAAGCCTATATCTGCTGAAACACCGGGAATTTCAGTGATTATTGCCGCTAAAAATGAGGTTGATAATCTAACAAAATTCTTACCATTAGTTTTAACTCAAAATTACGATAACTATGAGGTTATTGTGGTTAATGATGGGTCTTGGGATAAAACACAGGATGTATTGGATGAGTTAGAACTTAAATATCCACACTTAAAATCGACGCGTACCTATGACGATGATCACAAAAGTTTTTTCTCTGGAAAAAAACTCGCGTTAACGATTGGAATAAAAGCCGCAAAATATGATCATTTATTATTTACGGATGCCGATTGTGAACCGGCGAGTGATATGTGGATTTCTGAAGTAGCTAACCGTATTAAATTAAACGATGTTACCCTATTGTTAGGTGTATATAAGAAAGCAAAAGGTTTATTAAATGCTTGTATTAGGTTCGAAACCTTAAAAATTGCCTTTACCTATGCTTCGGCGGCCAAAAGAAAAAGAGCATATATGGGTGTAGGGCGGAATTTAGCCTACCATAAATCTTCATTTTTTGACATTAATGGATTTAGTAAACACTTGTATGTACCTTCTGGAGACGACGATTTATTTATTCAGGAATGTGTAAAAGCTAAGAAAACGGTTGGGGTATATTTTACGGAAGAATCTAAAACCATTTCGGAAACTAAAACATCCTGGAAATCTTGGTTTTATCAGAAAAGAAGACATGTTTCAACATCTCCATTTTATTCTAAAATAACCTTGATAAGGCTGTTTTTATTGGAGTTTCTACAAATAAGTTTTTATATACTTTGTCCTATATTAATATTAACTCTTGATATTCCTTACTGGTTAACCTATTCTGTATTTGGTTTAACCTTATTATTTGTTTTGTTACGTTGGTATGTATTATTGAAAAATATCGGTGAGAAAATCAACATATTATTCATCCCTTTCTATTCAGTTTTAATATTTTTGTTCCAGGTTATAGTAAGTATTTCTAATGGTTTTAATAAACCAAAAAACTGGATGGGCCGATGAGTTTGAGTAATTCGCCAGAGAAACATTGGATAGACCAAGCAAAACAAGGAGAGGAGCGCGCCTTTTACCTGCTTATGGGTAAATTTTGGGAGCCTTTATTAATACATCTTTCTAAACGTGTACCAGACGAAGGCGACCGTGAAGATGTGTGTATTATTTCGTTCACAAAAGCGTTTAAAAGTATTAAAAGTTACAATTCGGATTATGCCTTTAGTACATGGCTTTACCAAATTGCAAATAATACCGTAATCGATTTTTATAGAAAGAAAGAGAATGGTATTACCCATAAATCGATCGATAGTGAAGCTTTTTTTACAACTTTAGGTCAATATATGGAATGCCCGAATAAGGATCCTGAACAGTTGTATATTTTAAAGCAAAAAATAAAAGAGGTCTTGTTGTTTATGGATTCCATGAAACCTCAGTATAAAAAGTTAATAGAACTTCGATATTTTGAAGATTTAAAGCTAAAAGAAATATCAGAAGAATTACATTTGCCACTTGGAACTGTAAAAGTTAATTTAGGACGAGCTCGTACGATATTAATTTCGAGTTTAGCTGAAAAACTAAAATAAACACATGCAAGAAATCAACAAATATTTTCCAGATCTTACAGACGATCAGAAAGACAAATTTGAACGTTTAATGGTTATTTTCCCTGAGTGGAACGATAAAATAAACATGGTAAGTCGAAAAGATATTGATCAGATTGAAACAAGACATATATTACACTCTTTAGCCATAGCCAAAGTCATGAACTTTAAAGATGGGGCTGAAGTATTGGATGTTGGTACTGGTGGTGGATTTCCAGGGATTCCGCTAGCCATATTATTTCCAAAGGTGAAGTTTTATATGGTAGATTCAATTGGGAAAAAGATTAAGGTTGTTAAGGATATTATAGAGCAATTGAATCTTAAAAATGCTCGTGCAGATCATATGAGAGCAGAAGAAGTAAAACACCAATACGATTTTGTTGTTAGTAGAGCAGTAACGGCATTACCTAAATTTACACCTTGGGTAAAAGGAAAGTTTAAAAATAAAAACCAACACCATTTTAAGAACGGTATTTTGTATTTAAAAGGTGGAGATTTACGAGAAGAATTAGCACCATACGGGAACAAGCCAAAGCTTTATAATATTTCAGAATTCTATGATAATGAATTCTTTGATACGAAGAAAGTGGTTTACCTAAGAATGGTAAAGTAAATGATATAAGGAGTTACGGTTGTAACTCCTTTTTTTATTAAAATTGATCTTTAAATGATAAATAATAAACATATTTCTAAATAAATTGTTGTTTATTAGATTAAGATAATGATGAAAAATATATGGATTTATGAATGTAGAATCTTTTAAAGTAAAAGGGTGGAATAATCATGTTACCGCTTTAATTCTTTTAGAAAACGAAGACTGGATATTGGCTAAACATATCATCTCAGATTATATAGTGGATGGTTTTGTGTTATATAAAAAGAAATACATAAGAAAGCGTACGAAAGGGGCGTTTGAAAATCAGTTATCAGAGATTTTTGTATTAAGAAATGTTTCTACAGAAGTTCCTAAGGGGTTTACATTCAGTAGTACGGCAAATATGCTTACTTGGGTTGAAAACACCTATGGAATATCAATGTTTCAAGATGGTGATGATAGTTCTATTTCAATGGCCAAAATCTTGAAAATACGCAAGAAGAAATTTAATATAGATCTCATTAAATCGGATGGGACGTTAAAGGAAAATTACGACTTTAATTTTTCTTTAAAGAAAGTTAGACTCATCATTTTTGATTCGAATTACTATAATTCTATGGTATTACTGTATAAAAGTAAAGTGTCTAGAATAGAGTAAAGAAACGTTCTATTAATGGGAAGGCCGGTGAAGATTTTAAGCAGGATGGGCAAGCGTCGTACATAAACAAGCAATCTATAAAATCGGTTACCATGTGCAATAATAAACCTATCCCAAGTATTCTGAATGGTTTCTTAAGAAATAACAGAATAAAGTAGACGCCCATAGCATAATAAGAATGTAAAAAATGGTATTGTATGCTGCATCTATTCGGTTTAAATATTGGGTCTGCCAGAAGGTGATCTAAATCAACAAGCATGGTTGCTAGCAATATTAAATAGACCTTTTTCCAATCCGATTTAAAACAGACCTTGGCAATAATTAAAGGAAACCCTAAATGTAAAAAGTAATGAATAAATGTTTGCATAAACCTTACGTTTAATATTACTGAGGAACCTTCTTCTGAAATCTGAAATATAGTAACAATGCCGAAGACGTTAATCCGGCAAATAATCCATACCAAACCCCTTCTATTCCTAAATTAAAGGTAAATCCAAGTATATAGCCTAGTGGTATACCAATAATCCAATAGGATATTAAACTTATCCATGTGGTTGCGTTAACATCCTGTAATCCACGTAAAGCCCCTTGTCCAATAATTTGAGCGCCATCAGATATTTGAAAAAGGACGCCAACAAAAATCAGTTGAGAGGCCAATAAGATGATGGATTCTTGTTGGATGTATAAGCTAGATAGTTCATAACCAAATATATAGAATAGGATACCCGTAATGGTCATCCAAGTAAGGCTTAAAATATATCCTGAATAAAAAATAGGGGTAATGTCTTTAAATCGTCGTTGTCCTAAGGCTTCACCAATTCTAACGGTTACCGCAGCACCAAATCCAGTGGCAATACTCCAAGAAATAGAAACAAGGTTTAAGGCAATTTGATGAGCCGCCATACTGGCTTCATTAATCCACCCAGCTAAAATACTTGCGCCTCCAAATGCAGAAACTTCAATGGCAAACTGAAATCCGATAGGGAATCCTAGTTTAGATAATTTTCTAAGTATGGATTTATTGATTTTAACTTGAGGAATAAGAGATGTAAATTGTGAATATTTTTTGGCTTTAAAAAAGTATAAGGCCATGGCCACCGCCATAACAATTCTGGAAATTAACGTGGCTATACCTGCTCCGTATAATCCCATAGGTTCAAATCCACAGTATCCATATATTAGAATCCAGTTTAAAACAATATTTAAGGCATTGGCAACCAACGTTATTGTCATGGCTGTTTTTGTGTCTGAAAGGCCTTCTAAAAACTGTTTAAATGTAAAATAGATAAGAACAGGAATTAAAGAGAGGGCTTGTATTCTTAAATAAGGACCAGCTAAGCTAACAATATGCTCTTCTTGTCCCATAGAATTTAGAAACAAACTAATTCCTGAAATAATGATTCCAAGCAAAAATGCCAATCCTAAGTTTGCAACCAGACTATTTTTTAGATAGGAAACACACTTTAAGACTTTACCTTGACCATTAGATTCAGCAACCAAAGGCGAGGAGGCCATTGCAAATCCAATACCTATAACAAAGAAAAAAAAGAAAATACCATTGGCTAATGCCGCCGCTGCAATTTGAGATGATCCAGCATTACCAATCATCATATTATCAGCAATATTGGTACCTATTTGTCCGAGTTGACCAGTGACAATTGGAATACTAATTTTCCAATTGGCCTTAAGATGTTGCTTAATGTTCAAAGTGAGTAATTTTGTGCAAAAAAAAGCAATTCTTTTAAAAGAATTGCTTTTTCTATAGTATATTTTTCAATTTTAATAATTGAATTATCTCATATCAATTATATCAAAGTCTTTGTAATCGTCCATGCTTGGTGTAAAGGTAACACTACCGGCCTCTAAAGTCTTGAAAGATGTGATTTTAAGCATTCTGATCGTTCCATTTGATCCATGTTCTGAAATGGAAGATATAGAATAATCTTCTGTGTTTATGTTTAATTCAATTAACGTCACATCGGCTTCTTTATCTTTTGGAGTAAAAAGAATTTGAGCTTCTCCTTTTACCGCAGATTTTCCTTCTTTATACTCATATTTCGTTTTATAATTGTCAAAATATCTCCCGAAAGATAAATCTGCTTCACCTTCTTCTACATCAGAAATCTGAATTTCTTCATCTTCTGAGTAAATAGACCATCTCGTTTTACCATTAAAATAAATCGTTGTTTCATCACCAGGTAATTCTAAAATGTATTTATTGTCGCTTGCTGTTAAAGAACCAAGCTTTTCATTTTGAATATTGGCTTCAAAATTAACGATGGCTAAGTTAAAATCAAATTGAGTAAGGGCATTGGTAAATAAATTGTCTTTTACTTTAGTTAAAATATCTTCAGTAGTGCTTTGAGCGATAGATAACTGTAGGCTTAAAACACTAAGTATAGAAAATAATAGAGTTTTCATTGTTGAAAGTTTAGTTAGTTTGAGTTTAGTTCATTCAATAATTGTTCCAAAGAGTAATCGTCTGGTATTAAGACTTTTCTAGCTTTACTTCCTTCAAAAGGACCTACAATTCCTGTAGCTTCTAGTTGATCCATAATACGTCCAGCACGGTTATATCCAAGTTTCAATTTACGTTGTATTAAAGATGTAGATCCTTGTTGATGAAGAACAACAACACGTGCTGCATCTTCAAACTTAGAATCTCTTTCATCCATATCTGTTGTCGTTTTACTGCTTGTGGCTTCTTCACCCACAAATTCTGGAAGCTCGAATGCGGCGTGGTACCCTTGCTGACTACCAATAAACTCACACATTTTCTCAACTTCTGGAGTATCAATAAAGGCACATTGTAAACGAACCATATCGTTTCCATTTGTATACAACATATCTCCACGACCAATAAGTTGATTTGCACCACCTGCATCAAGAATTGTTCTAGAATCAGTTGCAGAAGTTACCCTAAACGCAATACGCGCAGGGAAATTGGCTTTTATGGTTCCTGTAATAATATTGGTTGTTGGCCTTTGTGTTGCAATAATTAAATGTATACCAATGGCTCTGGCAAGTTGGGCTAAACGCGCTATTGGCAATTCAACTTCTTTTCCAGCAGTCATAATTAAATCGGCAAACTCATCAACAACCAACACAATATAAGGCAAGAAACGGTGTCCTTTTTCTGGGCTTAATCGTCTTCCTTTAAATTTATTGTTATACTCGATAATATTTCTACAATGTGCATTTTTTAAGAGCTCATAACGGGCATCCATTTCTACACATAAAGAATTTATAGTATTAATAACCAGTTTGTTTTCTGTAATAATAGCTTCTCCATCGCCAGGTAGTTTTGCTAAAAAGTGTCTTTCTATATGGTTAAAAAGAGTAAGTTCTACCTTTTTAGGATCTACCAATACAAATTTTAATTCCGATGGATGTTTTTTGTAAAGCAAAGAGGCCAGGATACAGTTTAATCCAACCGATTTACCTTGTCCTGTTGCACCAGCCATTAATAGGTGAGGCATTTTGGCTAAATCCACAATAAATGTTTCATTAGAAATGGTCTTACCTAAAGCAACAGGCAATTGCATTTTAGAAGTTTGAAATTTTTCAGAATGTAGTACAGATTTCATCGATACAATCTTCGGATTCTGATTAGGAACTTCAATACCTACCGTTCCTCTTCCTGGAAGTGGAGCTATAATACGAATACCTAAAGCGGCTAAACTTAAGGCAATATCACTTTCTAGTCCTTTTATTTTCGAAATTCGAACACCTGGAGCTGGAATAATTTCATATAAAGTTACTGTTGGACCAATGGTTGCTTTAATGGATGAAATTTCAATTTTATAATTGTTTAAAGTCTCAACAATCTTGTCTTTATTCGCCTGTAACTCTTCTTCATTAACAACTAGGGTAGAGTTCGGATAATCTAACATGATATGAAGTGGAGGCAATTGGTAGTTGGCTAATTCTGCCGTTGGGTCATACTCTCCATACTCCTGAACAAGCCTTTGAGCCAAGTCTTTTGGTTCTAAAGCTTCCGGAATTTTATCTTTATCAATTTCTATTGTTCCTTCAATTTCGATGGTTTTCTCTTCTTCTGGAACAATAACTTCTAGTTCTTCTATTTGCTGGCGTTTAACTTTTTTAGATTGTTCAGGCTTATAATCTAAGTTGACTTCTGGCGAGGTTGATTCTTCTTCTTTTACAACTGCCGTTTTAACGTCTTGCTTAGGTATAACCTCTTCGGTTGTATTAGGTGCTTGAACAGGTGTTACGGTTGTTTTTACTTCAACCGGCTTTTCAACAAGTTTTTCTATTACGTTCTCTACTGTTGTAGGTTTTTCTATGGTCTCTTTTTCTTGAGTATCCGTATTTACTGTCGTTAAAGGATCCGGAGTAGAATTCTTGGTTTTTAATCCTCCTTTTTCATCCGGACTTATGGTATGCTGAAATGGTTTATTATCTTTTTGTTCAGCTTTAATTTTTTGCTGTTGTTCTTCGTAATTCTTCTTAATAAGACGTTGCTCTTCTTCTTCTTCTTGAATTCGTTTTAAATGGTCAACTTCTATGTTTTCTTCTTCCTCTACTTCTTCATTCTCGTCTTCGGCAACGTCGTCGTCGTCATTTTTAGACAAAAGTTTAGATTTTAGGGTTTTAAAAGCTTCAGAAAGTGTAGACATTGCTGAGTTGTTTACAGCCATATCTACAGATTTATTAAAATTTAAATTAAACCCAAGAATTAAATAGGTAATAAAGGCAAATACAATCAGTAAGAATGTACCAAAAGACCCCATAATATCTACTAAATACTCCTGAACATGAAATCCAACCTTTCCATATAATATAGGAGGGTTCTCTAAAAAGAATCCTAGCGCTACGGGTAGCCATAATAATAAGAAAATGAAACGCTTTGAATGCACAGATAGTTTAAAGTATGTGCTTTCTGTTAAAATATTTACAGCTAGTAAAAACATAAATATAGGAAAAACCAGTACGGCAATACCCAATTGCTTATACATTAAAAAATGGCTTATTCGTGTAGGAATTTTACCATTAAAGATGTTTTGATCTTTATTTTCAAAAAAAGCATCAAAGTTGAGTTCAACAATACTTTGAAGTTCTTTCCAATTATATATATAACTAATGAATGCAGCAAATAACCACAATCCGAACAATAATAAAAAGACCCCACTAACCATTTTAAACTTGTTTTCTTTTAAGAAATCTAGTTTAGATCGTTTTTTTAATACAGGTTCTTCAATAGGTTCATCAGGGTTTATTCCGCCAATATTTTGGTTTTCAAACATAAAATAATTTGATTGGTATTTTCTATTTATGATTATAACAAAATAAACTAAAAAAAACCATAATTCCCTCATATTTTCGATGATTGTTTCTAAAGTTATTCTACCATTTAACAGATTTTGTCGGTGATATTTGTTTGAAGTATTGTCCAATTTTGAATTTCCTTTTTACATTGATATAATAAGAAGACCTAAAACAAAGTTTTTTAATTTTAAAAAACCGTATCTTAGAATTTAGAATTTGTTTGTAGTTTTGTTAAAATTTTAAGTGTATGAAAAGTTCTATAGGAATTCCATCTGTAGATTTGGCAGATTTCTTATCAGGAGATAAATTAAGAAAAGATAAATTTGTTGCAGATTTAGGTGCAGCGTATGAAGAAATAGGTTTCGTTTCATTAAAAAATCATGGATTTGATATATCGAATCAAACGAAATTGTACAATTCGGTACAAAACTTCTTTTCGCTTTCTAAAGAAACAAAATCAAAATACGAAATAGAAGGAATTGGTGGACAAAGAGGGTATGTATCCTTTGGTAAAGAATCTGCAAAAGGTTCTGAGCATCCAGATTTAAAAGAATTTTGGCATTTTGGACAATATGTAGACTCTGCATTACCGATACATGATGAATATCCAGACAATGTTATTGTAGATGAATTACCTGAGTTTAACGAAATGGGTAAATACACATATCAAACTCTAGAAAATACAGGTCGTATTGTTTTAAGAGCATTAGCATTATATTTAAAATTAGATGAATCTTATTTTGATGATAAAATTGCCAATGGTAACAGTATTTTAAGACCGATTCACTACCCACCAATTGTTGGAGAACCTTCAGGGTCAGTTCGTGCTGGACAACATGAAGATATTAATTTGATAACCTTATTAATGGGTGCTTCAGCATCTGGATTACAGGTGTTAAATAAACAAAATGAATGGGTTTCGGTAACGGCTATTGCAGACCATATTGTTGTTAATGTTGGAGATATGTTACAGCGTTTAACAAATAATAAATTAAGATCTACAACCCACAGAGTTGTTAATCCACCAAAAGAAGAGTGGGGAGAATCTAGATATAGTATACCTTTCTTTTTACACCCAAGATCTGAGGTGTCTTTAGCCTGTTTAGAATCATGTGTTACCGACACAAACCCTAAGCATTACGAAGATATATCGGCAGGTGGATACTTAAGAGAAAGACTTATTGAATTAGGATTAATTAAGGAATAATTGATATGGCTAAATTAAATAGTTTAGATAGTTTAAAATCATTGTTTTCTGACGAATTAGATGCGCTTGAAAAAGACCGCAAAGAAAATCCTGAAGAAATTGTTGAAACACCAGATGAATATGGAACAAAAAAACTTCATATTCAGTACGAACGTAAAGGGAGAGGTGGTAAAGAAGTTTGTGTAGTTTCTGGATTTAATACCGATGAAGATACCATTAAACGATTTGCAAAACGATTAAAGCAAGCTTGTGGATTAGGTGGTTCAGTAAAAAATGAAGAAATATTAGTGCAAGGACAAGCTATTGATAAAATAGAAAAGTTTCTTAAATCGGAAGGTTTTTAAAGTTTCAAGAAATAAATAATATGGTTTATCAAATCGCTATAGATGGATTCTCATCTACGGGTAAAAGCACAATTGCTAAGCAAATCGCACAAACCTTTAATATATTATATGTTGACACTGGAGCAATGTATAGATGTATTGCTTTATTTGCCTTAGAAGCAGGATTAGTCTCTTTAGACCAAATTAATAAAGAGGAAATAATCAATAAATTGAGCCACATTGAAATTGACATGCAAGGTGCTGAGGTATTCTTAAATGGTAAAAATGTTTCTACTAAAATAAGAACTTTAGAAGTGGCCAATGTGGTAAGTAAGGTCAGTACGATTAAAGAAGTACGTGCATTTTTAGTTGAAGCTCAGCAAGCGATGGGTACTCGAAAATCTGTTGTAATGGATGGACGAGATATTGGTTCTGTTGTATTTCCTGATGCAAAACTTAAACTGTTTATTACAGCTAAACCTAAAGTAAGAGCAAAACGAAGATACCAAGAATTAATTTCTAAAGGTGAAAATGTAAATTTCGATGAGGTGTTAGAGAACTTAACAAGTCGAGATGAAATGGATTCTAGTCGTAAAGAAAGCCCACTGATTGAATGTGAAGATTCAGTCCTTATTGATAACTCCAATTTAAGTGCAGGTGAGCAATTGGCAATGATTAATAGTCTTATTAAAACACGTTTGAATTTAAGTTAGTTCAAATTCATTTATTAAAAAAAGCTATATTTATCTAATTTTTAGAAGAGTATAGCTTTTTTTTTGTTTTGGTGATTTACCTTAATACCATGTAAACCCTATAGAAATGGGGTGTTAATGTTAAAATTACATTACATAGATTAAGGAAGTGTTAAATATTTAACGAAACCTCACTTGTTTAACATAACTTATTATACCTTCGCGACAAATTTAATTCAAATCTACAGATATGAAAAAACTGTTTACAGCTTTTTTATTAGTTTGCGTTGGTTCGCAAATTAATGCACAAACTACAACTATCGAAACTTTGGATAGTTTAACTGATATTTCATCGTACTCTGACGGTTCATTTACTGGAGTTAACAGTATAGTATGGGATTATGTAGAGTCTAGAACTCATGAAGACTATGAGATTGATGGTCAGTCAATCATGTTAAGAAGACTTTCTGATAATTCAAAAATATCTACAACGTCTATTCCTGGAGGAATTTCTTCTTTTTCAGTAGATCTTAAAAAAGGATTTACAGGTGGTGGAAATAGACAAGTTGAAATCTTTGTAAATGGTGGGTCAATCGGTACTTCAGTTGCATTTGATGATACTTTAGTTCACAACTTATCAATTACTGGTTTAACAACTTCTGGAAGTTTTGACCTTGAAGTTAGAAACATTACGGGTAAACAAGTAATGGTAGATAATATTACTTGGACATCTTATACATCTACAAGTACTACACCTGAAATTTCTTTTAATAACTCAGCAGATACAGTAGAAATTGACGCATTTGCATCGGAGCTTCCAATGACTTATGACTTTCCTTATTCATTCTCTAACTTTGTTGTTGGAACTGATGGATTGGTAAAGTATGGTTATATTAATGCAAGTGGTGTTTTAACATTTGATACAACAACTACAGGTACATTCTCATTAGATTTAACTGAGTTTGGAACACATACTGTAGCTGTAGGATTTACTGATTTATTAGGAATTCCAACAACAACACAAGATACTATTGTAATTATATTAAACGAAATTCCAATTGCAGATGTAGCTACTATTGCTGATTTAAGAGCTCAAACAGAAGGGAATTACTACCATTTAACTGGTGAGGCTGTTATTACTTACTTACAAGATTTTAGAAGTCAAAAGTACATTCAAGATGCTACTGCTGGTATATTAATTGACGATAGTGATGGTATTATTACTGGAACGTTTAATGTATATGATGGATTAACAGGATTAACTGGAGAGTTAACATCTTATAATGGAGTAAAGCAATTTAAGCCACTTTTAGATATGACTATGGCTTCTTCTACAGGAAATACAGTTACACCAGCTGTTGTTACAGTAAGTGATTTTAATGCAAATATTGACGATTACGAATCTGAATTAATTACAATTGAAACAGCAACAGTTACTGGAGATACTAACGTATTTTTAAATGGTAATAACTATACAATTACTGATGCTTCTGGAAGTTCAGTGTTTAGAACACAATTTTACGGAGTAGATTATATTGGTACTGAGATTCCAGGAGCTTCTCACTATACAGGTATTGCTATTCGTTTTAACAGTACTGCTCAATTAGTATCAAGAGACTTAATGGATATTTGTGAAATTGATTATACAGTTGGTTCAGTAGACTTTGCAGCAGAATTAAACTCTACAGATCAATCAGAATTTACAGTTACTTTTACAGCACCTACTGATTTTGCAACTTACTCTTGGAATTTTGGAGATGGTTCAATGGAATCTAATGATCAAAGCCCAACGCATGAATATTCTACAAATGGAACGTATACAGTTGAATTAACGGTTACTAACCACTGTGGAATTGATAAAACAGTTAATGCAACGGTTTCAGTTGAAGGAGTAGGAGTTGAAGAGCATACTGCTTTTACAATGTTCCCAGTTCCAGCTAAAAATGTATTAAATGTAGATTTTGCAAATGATACAGAAAAAGTAATTTCAATATATAACACATTAGGTGTTAAAGTTGCTGTTAAAAATGTAACTTCAAATGCCACAGTTAATACGTCTAACTATTCTTCAGGTATTTACGTTATGGTAGTTACAGAAGGTGATAAGGCAACAACAAAAAGATTTGTAGTTAAGTAAGCTTAATCACACATATTCTTTAAAAAAAGAGGCATTCATATTATGAATGCCTCTTTTTTATGTCACTTTGTTTTAAAATCAACAAAAATGTTAAAATATGATTATATAATAGTATTATGTTTAAAATATTAATAGAATAACTACTTTTGACACAAATCAGATAAATCAAAGTAATGATTGTATTGAAATTTGGAGGAACATCAGTAGGAACACCTCAAGGCATGAAAAATGTCTATCAAATTATTTCACGTTATAAGGCCGATAAAATTGTTGTGCTTTCAGCAATTAGCGGAACTACGAATAGTTTAGTAGAAATAACACAGTATCTTCAGAATAACGATCTTAATAAGGCTAGAGAAATTGTTAAAACTTTAGACAGCCACTATAAATCGTTTATTGACAATTTATATAGTAAGCAAGAATTGAAAGATCAAGCGAATGAAATTATACAATCGCATTGGAATTCAATTAAAGCTTTAATTAATGATGGTTTTTTGATAAAACATCAAAATATTATTCTTTCCCAAGGAGAATTAATGTCTACAGCTTTGTTTAGACTATTAATGGATGAATACAACCAAGAAAGTCATTTGATTTCCGCCTTAGATTTTATGCGAATTGATAAAGATCTTGAACCAGATGAGTTTTATATAAAGCAGAATATAAAGCATGTTTTAGAGAAAAAGATAAGTCCACTTTATATTACTCAAGGATATATTTGTAGAAATGTTTTTGGTGAAATTGATAACTTAAAACGTGGGGGATCAGATTTTACTGCAACACTTATTGGTCAAGCTATAATAGCTAACCGAATTGAGATTTGGACTGATATTGATGGTATGCATAACAACGATCCTAGATGCGTTGAGAATACACAATCTCTAAAATCTTTAGATTTTGATGAGGCATCGGAACTTGCTTATTTTGGTGCTAAAATCCTTCATCCTTCTTGTGTTTTTCCGGCACAAAAGGCAGGTATTCCAATCCTATTAAAGAATACCATGCGTCCAGATGCATTAGGAACAACAATATCTTCTGAAAAATCCCAAAGATCTGTTACAGCCATTGCAGCTAAAGATGGAATTACGGCCATAAAAATTAAATCGGGTAGAATGTTAAATGCATATGGTTTTTTACGTTCTGTTTTTGAGGTTTTTGAACGTTATAAAACACCAATAGATATGATTACAACTTCCGAAGTGGCGGTTTCATTATCTATTGATTCAGATACTTATTTATCAGAAATTATTGAAGAACTAGGTCGATTTGGAGAAGTTACAATCGATAAGAATCAAAGTATAATTTGTATTGTCGGAGATTTTTCAGCTGAAAAAACATCTCAGGCTAATAAAATTTTTACGGGTCTTAGACATATTCCTATTCGAATGATTTCGTATGGAGGGAGCCAAAGAAATGTTTCAATTTTGGTTTCAAATTCTCAAAAGAATAGTGCGCTTCAAACATTACACACAATATTATTTAACGATTAAATGATGGCTTTAAATAATTCAGAACAATTAAAAGGAATTCAAACACCTTGTTATTTATACGATTTAGATTTACTAGACCTTACTTTAGCAGAAGTTAAAGAAGCATCCGATGAGTTTGGATACCATGTGCATTATGCCATGAAAGCCAATGTAAATACATCGGTTTTAAAACGAATTTCGTCTCATGGTTTGGGTGCAGACTGTGTTAGTGGAGCCGAAATTCTTAAAGCAAAAGAAACAGGGTTTACAACCGATAAAATTGTGTTTGCCGGTGTTGGTAAATCCGATGAAGAAATTCGTGTGGCGTTACAAAGTGATATTTTTTGCTTTAACTGTGAGTCTATTCAAGAAATAGAAGTCATAAATGCCATTGCAAAAGAAGAACAAACAAAAGCAAGAATAGCCATTCGATTAAACCCCGATGTAGATGCACAAACACATGCGTATATTACGACTGGACTTAATGAAAATAAATTTGGAATTAATAGTGTTCAACTGGAGGAGGTAATGTCTGTAATACAAGCTTCTTCTCATATAGAACTTCTAGGATTACATTTTCATATTGGAAGCCAGATACAAACCATGGAACCCTTTAAACACCTGTGTATAAAAGTGAATCAATTATTGCAATGGTTCTATAACCGTAATATTGATATTAAGATTATTAATTTAGGTGGAGGATTAGGTGTAAATTATGATAACACATTAGATAATATAGTCGATTTTAGAACGTATTTTAAGGTGTTTAATCAGTTCTTAGAAGTAAAACTTCATCAAGAAGTTCATTTTGAATTAGGACGCGCAATAGTGGCTAATTGTGGTGTATTATTATCTAAAACTCTATATATTAAACCAGGAATAACTAAAGATTTTATTATTCTTGATGCTGGTATGACTGAGTTAATGAGGCCAGCCTTGTACCAGGCTAAGCATGAAATTCAAAATATATCTAGAAACGGTCAAATATCAGATCAAAAATACGATGTAGTAGGACCAATTTGTGAATCAACGGATTGTTTCGGAAAGCAAATAAATTTACCAAAAACAGAACGAGGTGATCTCTTTTTAATTCATACAGCTGGAGCCTATGGCGAAGTAATGGCTAATACATATAATTTAAGAGCTTTGGTTAAAAGCCATTGTATAAGAAATGGATCAATTGTATAATCAATTTAAAAGGCTATTGTTATTAAACAATGGTCTATTTTTTTTAATCCGGTAATAATAAAATACCATATATATCTTTGTAAGAATCTAAATAATTACCAATAAATATAAAAGTTGACCCTTTAGATTTCTTTATTAAACGATTATGAACATAGGTGCTTATTAATTTGTCGCAATCCATTAGATTACGAATAAATTTTTGAGTGACTTGCTCTGTTATTTCAAATTGGCTCATGATCATTGCCTTTGTATTTAAACAAGGACAAAGCGTTAAGTGAATATCTTTAGAAACTTCACCTTCAAATATGGATTGCATAAGCTTAGCATTACTAATCCCTTGATTTCTTGATTCTCTATACGTGTTTTTCATGACTTAAAGTTTTATACCTTCAAATCTAATATTGATTTAAGACACTTTGTGTCATTATAATAAGAGCTATTGTTTTACCAACCCATAAAAATGAATAGATATATGTATGTCAACGTGTGAAAAAGTACTATTTTTGCTTACAGCTTAAAAAATATCATCTATTATAGATGGTAAAGTTGTATAAAATTAAGTTTATGACAATTATTGAAGTAACAACACCTTCACACGAAAATCAATTTTTTGAAATGACTTCTTATATTTATAGAGAAGATTCAAACTATATTTCTCCATTAAGAGGAGATATAGATGCGGTCTTTTCTAAAAAAAATAAGGCCTATAGTCCAGATCTTACGAAAAGATATCTATTAGAAAAAGAAGGACGTGTAATTGGTAGAATAGCTGCTTTTATTAATAAGAAAACGGTTAATGCTGAAAAAATAAAAGTTGGTGGTTTAGGGTTTTATGAATGTATTGACGATATAAATGCGTCTAAACTTTTGTTTGATACGGCATTAGAATGGTTGAAAGCTCATGATGTTCAAGCGGTTGACGGTCCAATAAACTTAGGTGAAAGAGATAAATATTGGGGATGTTTAGTAGAGAATTTTACAGCCATTCCAAGTTATAATCAAGCATACGGTAGACCATATTATCCAAATCATTTTGAATCTTACGGGTTTCAGGATTATTTTCAACAATTTGTATTCCACCGTGATTTAAACGTTCCGGCACAACCTATTTTTGTTCGAAAATATAACCAAGTTATGAAAGATGATTCTTTTAAAGTAACAACGGTTGAAGGAAAATCTACAGAAGAAATAGCAAAGGATTTTGTTGAAGTATATAATAACGCATGGGGCGGATCGTATAAAAATTTCCAAGCCATGAAGCTGGCAAATGCGATCCGAATGATTAAAACGATGAAGCCGATTATGGATCCTCGTATTATTTTGTTTGTTTATAAGGATGATAAACCTATTGCGTTCTATATTAATATTCCAGAATTAAATGAAATCTTTAAGCATGTTGGTCCTAAGCTTAATTTATTAGGGAAACTTAAATTTTTATACTACAAGAAAACGGTAAAGCCTAGAATAATGGTGGGACTTATTTTTGGAGTAATAAAAGATTATCAAGGGCAAGGTATAGAAGGGGTTATGATTAAATGGATGGAAGATCATGTTAAGCCAAGAATTCCATACCAAGACACGACCTTAAATTGGATAGGGGATTTTAATCCTAAAATGTTAAAAGTTACCGAACGTCTAGATTCTACTTTACATAGAAAATTTATTACGTATCGTTATATGATTGATAGCACGATAGAATTTCAAAGACATCCAGTTGTTGGATAGTTACAGGAATCGATTTTGTATATAATTAAATAGCCCTTGTAAATTTACAAGGGCTATTTAATTTAGAATAATCTGTCATTTTTGTCGCTGCTATTTGAGCTTGTTGTTCTTCGACGTCTAGATGAAGATGATCTTGATTTAGAATCTGAAGAACGGGATGATCGATTAGATGAACTTGATTTAGAATCTGAAGAACGAGATGAT
>CBDEVQ010000047.1:0-40987 GCA_965243605.1 Flavobacteriales bacterium | reverse complement strand
GATACGGCACTTGCATTTATTAATTTTGTTCAAGATGATATTCGATATTTAGGGTTAGAAGCAGGTTCAAGTGCCTTTAAACCTCATAATCCTAAATTTGTATATGAACAGAAATACGGAGATTGTAAAGATAAATCGTTACTATTAGTATCCTTGCTAAGAGAGATTGGTTTAGATGCTAACCCTGTATTAGTAAACAGTTGGAAATCTAAAACAATTGTAAAAAACCTACCAAGTATTAATGTGTTTAATCATTGTGTTGTAACCTTTGATAAAGGTGAAAAAACGTATTATATAGACCCAACAATATCTAACCAAGGTGGAGATTTAGATCATATACATTTTCCGTCGTATGAATACGGATTAATTTTAAATAAAAATGTTAACGAATTAACAGCTTTACCAGAATCCAAAATTCATAAAACCAAGGTAAATGAAGATTTTACAATTGCCAGTTTTGAAGAAACATCTTATTTAGATATCGCCACTGAATACTCTGGTGATAAAGCGGATGATATGCGTATGTTCTATGAAGGGACATCTTTGGATATTATTGAGAAAAACTATGTAGATTATTACAGCTCGATATATCCAAATATCAAAATGATTGAACCATTAAAGATTATTGACTTTTCTAAAAACACAATAAATAAATTTATTGTTAAAGAAAGATATAGTATTGATAGCATTTGGGTATCCAATACGAAATTAGAGAACTTATTAACGTTAACGACTTACCCATTGAATCTTTACGATTTAATTATACATACAAATACGGCGAATAGAACTCAACCATATGCTTTAGGGCCTCGAAAAGATTATGAACAAGTCACTACATATACGTTGCCTGAAAATTGGCCAGTTGAACCCTCTGCTGACTTTATTTATGGACCAGGTTTTCAGTATGAATTTGAATCGTCTGGAAGTGGAAATAAAGTTGAATTAAAATATAGTTATGAAACAATTTTAGATTGGATTCCTGCGGATAAGGTTAAATTGTTTTTACAGAAAAATAAGGAAATTCAGGATAATATCACATACGAATTAACGTATGTAAAAGGAGGAAGTAGTGGTACGAGTTGGTTTACTGTATTCCTTTTTGTTGTTACAGCTATATTAAGTATTTATTTCGGAATACAATTATACATTCATTATAATCCTGTAGTACAGGCAAATGATTATACTTTGTTTATTGGTGGATGGTTGTATTTGCCTTTAATTGGACTGATGTTAACTCCTGTATTAATGGCAAGAGAAGTGTTTTCTACAGAAATATTTAATGCCAATATTTGGGATGGATTAAGTTTAATTACAGAGCACACGTATATATATTCAGCCTTATTAGTTGTAGAAAGTATTTATAATGTAAGTATGATAATATTTAGTGTTGTTCTTATCATATTATTCTTTCAGAGACGTACTTCTGTACCTAATTTAATGATCATTTTTTATATTGCCACCTTAGTATTTCCTATTTTAGATAGTTTAGCGTATGATCTATTAGATAAATCGGATTCTGTATCTCAATTTTTAACGCCAGGTGAATTAGCAAGAATTTTTATTATAGTTTGTGTGTGGATTCCTTACTTTAAGGTATCTACTCGAGTTAAAGATACTTTCGGACGTATTATCTATGAAGGGAAATTAGTCAATACAGGAGATGTATATCAGGAAGAGGAAGAAATAAAAACTGAATAATAGGGGATTACAAAGTTAGTCGTAGAAATCTACATTCATACGTTTATTGGGAGATAAATTGGATAAATGTCGATGTGTAATCCTTGCAATTTAGACATCTATAAACGGATTTTTTATCGGCTATAACATCAATATGGTTATAAAAACAGAATTTTGTCAACTCATTTCTTATTGCTTTGAACAAAATCGTTTTTATTGTGTTTTCTTGTTCTTCTATTTCGTTACGACAAGACGTATAGAATATTTCAATTTCAGATTCTAGAGTTAAATAATCATTTATGTAATTTCTACTACTTTGCTTTTTACTATTACAAGGTATGTGCTCTAATAATTTAGTACTTCGATTTTGCATTCTAAGTAATGAATCTTCACTTTGGGTTATGAGTGTAGTTAATGCATTAGCTGCTTCACGATATTCTAATCGTTCTGTTTTTAAGCGTTTGGGCATGTTTTCAATTACGTTATCAAAGTCTATATACCCTTGGTTTGTTTGTCCTAAACCGTTGTAAATAAGGGATGAGAAGAATATGAAGAAGAGTGTCGCTTGCATTTGGTTTAGAATTTTATTTTCCTCCTCTTCTTTTATTAACTCTATCATAAGAAGCTCTTTTAATTTGTTTGTATTCTGTATGAAGTTGAGCAGAAGAATGAACCGTTTTTGTATTATCTTTTTGTTCCATTTTTTGATAAATTGAAAACTTAATAAAATCGTGATGAATGATTGGAATACCTATTGGGAAAAAAAACAGTGATATCCCGTATTTCAAATGATTATTAATGTCGTACTCTGGATGGTAAAAATGGATTATTTTATGACAAACTTTGGATGTGAAATAAACCAAATAGATAAAAACTCCTTTTAAACCTAACCCCAATATTTTAGATTGCCCAATAGAACTTAAGGAGAAAAAGCCATCGGTTCTCATTAAGCTATAGTCTAAGAATTCTGAATCTATTAATGTTATAAATTCTACCGATTTAAACGTTATAAATAACCAAAAACATATTTTGAATACATTGTTAGATAATTGGATGGTTCTACTATTTCTTATTACGGCAGTATTCCATATCCAAATAAAGAAAATGGCATATAATAGGTGCATAGAAATATCATGAATAGGTATATATTTTAAGCCTGTAACAACAGCGAAAATTTTTTCAATTATTGTTGAGAAAACAGCGAGTCCAATAAAGAGGAAAGCCAATTGTTTAGGACTATATTTTTCTAATGTATTAATAAGATTGTCAAGCATAATAGGTATTGGTTTAACCAGATTATTTTAATGCAATTGTAATGAATTGTTTTTTAAAATTGTACTTAGTGGTGGTGTTGAAACATTAGGATCTTTTTCAAATCCACAATCTAATTTAGGCGTATTAAGTTTTAAATCTGATGCTTTGGATTCTGGATCTATAACTCTGAAACGCATTTTGTCCATTTTTTTCTGAATATAATCAGATTTAGTAACCTTATCTTTGTTGCTGTATAAATGCCATGGAAGGTGATTGCAATGTCGGCACTTATAAGATCCAACTGCAATATATCCACAGAATTCACAAGTTTCTAAATTTTTAAATATTTTATTTGAAGCATCATAGTCAAAACTAATATAACCTTCTGGTATATGACGTAAAATACCATACCAATACCCAGTAAAGTGTCTATCTAATACGAGCGATTCACCTTGCGTGAGATTAAAGTATATTTTTTGATCAAGCTCACTTTCCCACTTTATATTTACAACTTGTTTCCATGTGATTTGCTTAACTATTTCATGCTTATAGTTTAATACATTAAATCCATTAGTGGTAAATTCTACAAATCGTTTTTTAGATTGTGCTTTTTTACGGACTTTATCTTTAAACATCAATTGATAGATGTTCCGAATAAGAATAAGTGGGCTTAGTAAAATTAGAAATAAAATTCCAAGTATTTTGGCAAGCATAGATGTATTTATTGAATTATGTATATTTAATATAACTCTAATATAGAGTAGCAAATATACTATATTTGATTATTATGCTTGCTTCTAAGACTACGATCTTGAAGAGAAATGGTAGAGAGGAATAATAAGAATATTAGAAAGCGTTAATTATGAAGTGGAAATTGATTAGTATTTTATTATTTATAACATATGTATGTCTTGCACATCAAGGACAAGCTATTGCAGTAGTATACCAATTGTTTTTTATCGTTCTATATTTGGTAATAGGTATTGTATTAATATTGATAAATTTCATATTATTTGAAATGTATAAAAGTAGAAGTAGGTTATCGGTAAGTCTTTATTCTTATGTTTCAATATTACTATGTATTTACTCTAGTTATAAGTTCTTAGTACTAACAAAAAGTACAAATAGTTATATGTATTTAATAATCCCTTTAATAATGATTGCTATTAATATATATTTGTTAGTTACTTATAATACGCGCTCAAAACAATAAAAATTAAGTGATATTTTTTATTGTTTACTTAATAAAATCTATCTGTAATTGAGTTTGCAAACCATATGAGAATTGAAATCTTAAAAAAACAATGATATTAAGAATACAAATTTTAGCCATAGGAATTTTAAGCTTAATAGCTTGTAATAGTCAGTCTAATGTTAAACCTATTAGCTTTGATAAGAGCAAAGACTTCTCAATATTAGAATTAAAAAGGACTTCAGATTATCCTTCATCAGATAAAGACACTTTAGCTTGCGAACATTGGAAGCTTAATAAAACGGAGCTGAAAAAAATAGTATTCGAATCTAAATCAATTAATCATGGAGAATGGCATTATGATTTTGCGCATTTACCATGCGAAATTCAAGGTAAACTATTGCAAAGCAAAATAGAATATCCATTTACTGTTAATGGTGGAGGATGGATAAAGATTGTATCTGTAGATTCAATATATACACTTGGAAACTATAAGAAGGAGAATGATCGATATTTTTTAACAACAGCATGGCAATAATATGAATGGGATTTAATACCTTATAGTTCTTATTCTATTGGCACTGAAATCTATTTTATATACCCAAATGATTATCTTTATAAATTATTATAAATTAAACTGAACAGAATGTATAAAGATATTATTAGTTATGAATTAGCAGAAAATGTAACAAAAGAGCATTTGATTGTTGTAGCTAAGCAAGTTGTTGATTCATGGATGAAATTTCAGTCTGGATTTATTAGGTGGGAAATTACAGAGAACAAAGATGGAAGTCTGATTGATATTGTATATTGGAAAACAAAAGAAGATGCAAAACAAGCCGAAAAAGACATGGTAAATATTCCGAATGCTGGAGAGTGGTTCGGGTGTTATAAGCAAGGTAGTATTACAAGTAAAAATGTAACTACAATAGCAACGTTTTAAATAAAAGTTTAACAATAAAATTGAATTAAATGGAGATTGAATATTATACAGGATTTGACGACGAATTTAACGAAGTATTCAAAATAATTTCAGTTGATATAGAGGAAGATAGATCAATTGGTGAGTTAGTTTTGAAGCTTCATGATCTAATAGGTATACCTGTTACTAGAGAGCTTAAATGGGCAGATCAAACTGAAACAATCGCGTGTCGTTATTATTATAAATCACCAGAGTCGTCATTTGTGATGATAGAAGATTTAAAAAAGAAAATATCTGATATTCCTAAACATGGATTAAATGGAGAGTTAAGTTTATTCATAAATAATAGCAGTGGACTTGCAAATTAGTTACGAATATGGACAATCTATTAACTACAATCAGATTAGAGAATATTTAATACAAGGCGATTTTATTATTTGTATTCATGATTTCCCGTTATTAGAGGAAGAGTTAACCAAATTTGTAGAGCAAATTGGACATCCAATATTGGAAAGAAAGAATAACAAAGGACAAGCGGTTTTCGATGTGAAAGTATCCACTCATAATAATGCTTTTTTATCTATAGCAAATTCTAATTTAGCCTTTCCTCTACATACAGATTGTGCAGACTTTGAATCTATACCTAATTGTATTGGATTATTATGTGTAGAACCCGATTCTTCTGGAAAAGGTGAGAATACATTTACCCTATTAAAAGATGTGTTAGACTATTTGTCTAATCAAGAGCTTGATAAAATTTTGAATAAAAAATGGAATTTCAGGAAGTACTCCAGAAGCATATTGTCTATAAATGATTTAATAACCTCTATTTGTTATGACCGTATAACAATGGAATCTTTTTCTGAAGTTAGCCTTGTGGAAAGAAAAGAACTTGATAAATTAGATCGTATTTTTAAGGATCTTTCTTTTAAAAAAGCATTAAATAAGGGCGATTTAATTTTATTTAGAAATGATAGATTATTGCATGGACGTGATGGATTTGAAAGAGACTCTAACCGATTAGTTAAGCGAATACGTTTTAATTTATAAGTCTCATATTTAATTAAAATCAAATATCCAAGGCGTCAAAATTTCCTTGTATATTTTTTTGTTTAAGCAAATACTAATAGATACATGATGTTTTGTATTTAAAGGTGAATTTTTGGGAAGAGTATTCGTTGTATATAAATATTCTACAGTCATAACATCCATTAAGCTAAAACCAATTTTAGGAGAGGTATAATGATAGGTTTTATTATTATGATATAATGCTTTTACTTCTATTCCCCACATCATTAAATTCCAGGAGCTTTGGAGCCCAAATTTAACTCCATTAATGTCAAATTTAGAGAATGGTTTAGATTGTTGAACAACATAAGAACAATAAAGACTTGTTCCAGCAAAACTAAGAGAACGATCTGTAATCGCAATTAGAGAAAGACCGATGTCGGCATTAAAATAATTGTGCATACCTAATCCAATTCTAGGAGCAAGCGTAAAATATGTACCTGAATTTTTAATTTTCTTATCATTGTTTGATTCTTGGGTTTGTTGAACCTTTTGTTGTGCAAATAACGATAAATGAGATATTAGAATAAAGATGGAAATAAGGATTGTCTTTAAATATAACATATGATAATTGTAAATTAAATTGCTAAAATACATTTTCTCACTTAAATTTAAAAGTCAATATTTTAGTGATTTTTAAGCCTATGAAATAAGTGTTTAGGAATAGGAGATTGTAAAATAGAATAGAAGTTTTAGAATAAAACAATAATGATAACAGATTGGAAGGAAATAGGAATTAAATTAGGGACATTTACTAAGGAAGATACGTTTGATAAAGGAAGTTCTACTCATCAGGCTAAATTAGCGTTAGAACTGATTTTAGGCGAAGAATGGATTAGACATTCAGTAGATATGGCCTTAACCATAGAACCAGGAGCAGAACTTGCTATGCAATGTTTAAAGCAGCTCTCTTCGGAATATGCAGTTGAATATGCGTATTCAATTTATAAATCAGATTCAGATGAGGAAAAAAAGCGTCAAGCGGTTTGGTTAATTAAACATTTGGCTGTACCAAAAAGTTTTCAATGGGTAGACGAATTTTTAAACGATAAAAATGTTATGGGTTGGGGAATAGGTGTACTAGACCAACTGTTGTGGTGTCATGAAATAGATTATGAGGATAATAAGGAACATATAGATTCTCTTTTTAAATTAGCCATCAAGAATTCTGATGGTCACTTAAAAGATAATGTTGATTTTATTAAAGATTATCTCCATGGACGAGAAGAAGACCTAGAATAGTAGTCTTTAAAAGACAGAATGTCAGACTTGGAAATTATTGTTTCATATTAATTTATTAATCATGACCTTTTGTTCAGGTTATTCTTTTAGATATATTGCAATGGAGTCAATCATAAGGTTAAAATCATACTAAATGTCAGATAAAATAGAAATTTTAATTAGTAAGAATAAGTTGTTTTTAGGAGTAGGGGTGTCAATACTATTTGTTATTCTTGGAGTATGGATGTTCATTAATGCGGACAATTTTCAAGATCATACATTTCAATGGGCAAGAAATCCAATTATGGTTAAACTAATTGGGCTAATAAGTGTATTCTTTTTCGGGGCAGCAGGTATTTATGGATTGAAAAAAATATCAGATACTAAGGTTGGTGTAACGCTTGATAAAAGTGGAATTGTAGACCATACGAATGGTGGAAGTATTGGTTTAATTAAATGGAAGGATATTTCAAAAATAAGAACAGAACAAGTAATGTCTACTAAGTTTTTATTGATTGACGTGAAAAATCCAGAGAATTATATTGATAAAGCTGAAAATGCGATGAAGGCTAAGCTTATGCGTACTAACATGAAAGTATATGGAACTCCACTTTCAATAACATCCAATTCATTAAAATGTAATTTCGACGAACTTGAACGTGTGGTTAGAGCTTCATTAAAGAAGTATAAATAGTATTTTGAAAGGGGGGAGTAGTGAACCTGTTGAAGCTTTATTATTATTTAGTTTGGAGGAATTTTTATTCGTAATCTAATAAAAAAATGAGTTCTTCTAATCGTTTTTCTGTTATGAAAATCATACTGTTTATATAATTGATACTAGTCATATGACCTAGATAACCTTCTGCTTCCAATATACTTTGTTGTCTTCTATCTGTAATCCATATCTCTTGGAATTTATTAATGCTATATCTAATAGAATCTGATTCTATAGTGTTTAAATATTCAATGAACTTATCATTCATCAAAGAATCTATTTTCTGAAATTCTAAATTCAAGCAAATTTTATGCTGAGCATTATTTCCATCTAGGCTATCACAATTGGTTTTATATGCAAATTGCATATAATGTTGATTCTTCATGAGTTTTGCATCTGAATAGTCTTGAGAAAAACTGATTGTAGTAGAAAGAATGAATGCGAGTTGGAGGATGTATTTAGTTATTATTTAAAAGCCTACTAATATCTTTTTCCCATTCTTTCTTATTATAGCCATTTTAAGTTTTAGCTTTTATAAAATATTTTTACCAAGTTGTGTAATTGAAATATTATCGTCACTAAATTCTAACAATTTTACTGTATTTAATTCATTAATAGTCTCAAGTACTTCAGCTTCTGTCAAAATTCCATTGTAATGAGAGATAATATCACTTTTCTTTGCAGAACCTTTTTTTACAAAATTTACAAACCTTAAAAAGGAATCATCTCTATAAGTAAGTCCATTCTTAAAGTAAATATAATATTCATAATTTTCTTCAATAGCAGTAAGAGTTTTATTATATGACCTAATTAGCCTTAAGATTTTTCGATGGTGAGAATTAAATTTTTGCATCAATAGGTATTCTTTATTCTTAAAAAATGTTTTTTTTATGGCAGTGAATTGCGGTTTAAGGTTTTTAATTTCAGGTGGTTCATAACTCTCTAGCTCATTTTTAATTGAAATCTCCAAATTATGAGCAATCGATTTTACGTTCTCATTTTTAATTATGATTACTTCAATACTTTTAGATGCTTTATTAATCCATTGATAATTGATAATTGATAAATTCTGAAATCGGAAAACTTTCAAATTTTGAAGCAAATCCTATATTTATAAATTCATTGTCTTTATAAAAGAATATATTAACTCCTTCATCAAGAGGTTTTTTCATTTTAACACTTTCATTTTGTTCTCTTGTTAGATGACAGTTATAACAAATATCTTTGGGTAGGTAAGGGCTATCTGTTGGAATAATTAATTTTTCACAATCTGCGCAATTGATTGCCTTATCTTTTTCTGTCCAACGCGGACAATCATCATCAGGATTAATAAGAGAAGGAAAGAAAAATTCTAATTTGTATTTTGCAGATAACTTATTTCCAATTTCTGTAGCTAATTCTGCTTCAGGATAAGGAGGTACAGTTCCATTGAATACTCTAATATCGTCACCAAGTGAAATATTTCCTAAATGATATGTCTCAATCTTTAAGGAATTCCAAATTCCATGTTTTTTTTAAAATACTACAAACATCATTAAGAACCACCCTTGAGTATCTCCATCCCATTGAGCTTCAACTGCAATAGGAGTACCCTTTATTTGTTCAATTTTAGATACAGCATCTTCGTATGTGAATTTTGTGTTTTGCATTATTTTTAATTCGTTTTTTAAATTTTAAGACAAATAAATTAAATGACCAAAATTAAAGTGAAGTAGTACTTCATGATAGTAGGGTATATCTTATAATTTGTTCTCTACAACGTTTTGTAAGCTTTTAATTAACTCATAATTATTTTTATAATACACAGCATATAAACGATATGTTTTATCTATAGTTTTAATCGTAATGATTTCACTTATAGATGAGTATTTAAAAGACTTAATGTCATCATGTTTAAACGTATCTTCTTTTTTTGTAATAATATTCCTAAGGTGAATACTCGTATTGTCGATTGTTTTTATAATGACCAATTGATTAAGAATTGAGTACCATATAAGAACGCAAACTGTACTAAAAAATAGTTTAAATATTGAGGATGCCCATATAGACATATTAGGATTTAATCCGCTATCTCCAAATAAGATTAACGAAAGTTGGATCATGAAAACTAAAGCTAATATGAAAATGAAAACAATACGGAAATTGAATTTAGATGTCATAAAGTAATTTTGAGAATTAGTTTTATGAATAGAATTTCTCTAAGGCTGTAATAATAGACATTACATCAGCTTTGTAAAAGCCAGCACTGTTTATACAGTTTACTTCCATAATTTTCCACCCATCATAAGTTAAACAAATATCCATTACATATGCATCTGCAACATTATATATGTCTGTCATACGTTTTGCAAATAATAGCCCATCTTCAGATACGTTTTCTTCATATTCTGCATTGTCATGGAATAGGTAGTATGAACTTGTAATAACTTCCTTATTGACAATCCAAACTCTTGCTTCTTTAATTAATTTACAAGCTTTTGATACTTGAATATGTGTTGTGCTAAGAACTCTATTATTTTCACTGCTGTTTAAGGTTTCATAAACGAAGTCTTCCCATTCAGGTTTGGTGAACGTTTTACCCGTAAAAACTTTAGCATCCTTTGAAGGTTTTATAAATAACAATTCATTTTCTTCCCATTCAAATGTCTTATTAAATTCGGTAATGAAACTCTCTGCGTTTAAGATATGATTACCATAGCCAAGAGCATACTTCTTATATTCATGATTATGACCATAAAAAGATCCAGGAGTCCAGTTGAACTCAGAGGTAACTTTTGCTAATTTTACTGAACCATACACAAATACATCTGTTCTATTTGTTTTTAAGTCAAAATCGTTGCTATTAGGATGAAAATTAACCTTTTCAAAGGGTAGGTTAAGTTGATCTAAGACTCTAAATATTTCATCATATCTAGGATCTTGGAAAACATTTTTTTGTATCACGTAATACATTGAAAATATAATTATTAATGAATGTTGAAAATGAAATAAAGGTCAATATTGTTGATTCGTCGCAATATAATAAAAGTAAAATGCTTTTTAATAGAAGCTATAAATTAAACATGCTATAATTATTATAACTAAGTTAAAATTATACTTCAAATCAATATTTCTTTACTTTTATACAGATGGTAAAGCCAAATTTTTCTCCATTATCTAGAGTGTAGTTGTATTCCATTAGTTAAAGCTATTTGTAGTTGTCTTGTTAATAGTCCATATTAACGAACTTCTCAAATGCTAAAGCGAAGTTGCACTTCGCGGTTTTAAATCCTTATCACATCTATAACCGAATTATCATCTAACATATAATTTCTTGCACTGGAATATTTCCATTCATAAGGCGTCTGTATAAACCCTGCTTTAATAGGGTTCCGATGTATATAATTAATCTTTTGTTTAATAACCCAATCACTCCATAGCTCTATAGGATGATTATCATGTTGCCAAAATTGATGTGTATTTTCTCTGTTATCTTTTATTGCAGCCTGTTTTAATAAATCAATTATTCATATTTTCCGACTTTCTTTAGGATTTCCTTTAACAGATGCAATAAGAGCTTTAGCTGTGGCACGTTTATAATCTCTTAAAATATTTGATGGATTGCCTTGCTCGGCACTAAACACAATGTGCAAATGGTTAGGCATAATACAATATGCATATAAGTTTAATCCTTTGTATTTCTGGCAATATTTTAAATTGGTTATTAATATTTCATTGTATTCTTCCTTAATAAAAACACTTAACCAAAATACAACAGAAAAACTTACAAAATATAACCCATTCGGATTGTGGAATTTATAATTTCGACTCATAGTTTTATATATTTATTATATTTTAAATTTAGAAAAATAGATTTTAAAATGTTGATTTTTAATATATAACATGGTTTGTATTTAAAGATGTATAATTGGATAAATGTGAAGTCAAACTTCACTTTAGCATTTAGAGGGAAAAAGTAAACATGAAGCTTAAATTCGCTTTGGTAATAGAAAGTAAATTACTTTAGAGTATAACGTATGTTAAGCCAAATCATACACGTCTCAAAATCATCAAATTTAAAAGCGTTTTTCTATTTGTTCAAGTAAATAATTCAACTCAAATATCATCAAAACTAAAACCCAATTAAGATCAGTTTATTTCTCTAAAACCGTCTAATTAGATAAAGGTGAAGTATCAATCACTTAAGTATATTAAACCTAATTATTCATGTTATAAGATGATCAAAAGTAAATGCATCCTTCAATTTACTTAATTAAACAATACAACTAATAATATCATCAAAACTAAAAGCTTTCCTCTAAGTTGCACTTCGAAGAAAATTTCCGTACTTTCGCGTGAAATTTAAGTAATTAACGATGATTCAAGAGACACCATATAAACCAACAAATAAAGTAAGAATTGTTACGGCGGCTTCTTTATTTGACGGGCACGATGCGGCGATTAACGTAATGCGTAGAATAATACAAACCACTGGAGTAGAAGTTATTCACCTTGGGCACGATAGAAGTGTTGAAGAGGTAGTAAATACTGCAATTCAGGAAGATGTACAAGCCATTGCAATGACGTCTTATCAGGGTGGACACAATGAATACTTTAAATACATGTATGATTTGCTTCAAGAAAAAGGAGCAGGACATATTAAAATCTTCGGTGGTGGAGGTGGAGTAATTTTACCTTCTGAAATTAAAGATTTAATGGATTACGGAATTTGCCGAATTTATTCACCGGATGATGGTCGTGAACTTGGATTACAAGGGATGATTAATGATTTGGTACAGCGTGCAGATTACCCGGTAGGAAACCAATTAAAAGGTGGATTAAAGGAAATTCAAGCCAAGGATGTAAATGCCATAGCAAGAACTATTTCTGCAGCAGAAAACTTCCCAGAGCAATCGGAAGCGATTATGGCGGAAGTACATGAGGCCAATAAAACGTCTAAAACACCAGTATTAGGAATTACAGGTACAGGTGGTGCTGGTAAATCGTCGTTAGTTGATGAATTGGTACGTCGTTTTTTAATCGATTTCCCAGAAAAGCAAATTGCATTAATTTCTGTAGATCCATCTAAACGTAAAACAGGTGGAGCATTGTTAGGTGACCGTATTCGTATGAATGCCATTAACAACTCTAAAGTTTACATGCGTTCTTTGGCAACACGTCAAAGTAACTTAGCGCTTTCTAAATATGTACAAGAAGCAGTAGAAGTATTAAAAGCTGCTCAATACGATTTAATTATTCTTGAAACTTCAGGAATTGGACAATCGGATACAGAGATTCTAGAACATTCGAATACATCGTTATACGTAATGACTCCAGAATTTGGTGCGGCAACACAATTAGAGAAAATCGATATGTTAGATTTTGCTGATTTAGTGGCCATCAATAAATTTGACAAACGTGGTGCTTTAGATGCCTTACGTGATGTTAAAAAGCAATACATGCGTAACCACCAATTGTGGGATACCAACCAAGACGATTTACCTGTTTTTGGTACCATTGCTTCCCAATTTAACGATCCAGGAATGAATAGTCTTTATAAGTCTATTATGGATAAGTTAAATGAATCTTCTGAAGTGAAATTCGATTCTAAATTCGAGATCACTAAAGAGATGTCAGAAAAAACATTTGTTATTCCACCAGCAAGAACACGTTACCTTTCTGAAATTTCAGAAAACAACCGTGCTTATGACAAATGGGTAGATACAGATGTAGAAGTTGCTCAAAAATTATTCGGAATCTTTAAAACCATAGAATCGGCTTCAGGAATATCTCCTAAGTTAGAAAAGAATGGAATAGAGTTGGATATGACTTTAGTGGCTGAAGATTCTAAATTACTAGTAGACTTATTGGTAAAAGAATTCGACCGTGTTAAAATGAACTTAAACCCACACAACTGGGAAGTTATCATTACATGGGATGAAAAAGTTAACAAATACAGAAATCCTGTGTACACGTTTAAAGTACGTGACAAGGAAATCAATATAAAGACATCAAGTAAATCATTATCTCAATTGGATATCCCTAAAGTTGCTTTACCAAAGTATCAAGCATGGGGAGATATCTTAAGATGGGTTTTACAAGAAAATGTACCAGGAGAATTTCCATACGCAGCCGGATTATATCCGTTTAAACGTACTGGAGAAGACCCAACAAGAATGTTCGCCGGAGAAGGTGGACCAGAACGTACTAACCGTCGTTTTCATTATGTAAGTTTAGGGATGCCAGCTAAGCGTTTATCAACAGCGTTTGATTCGGTAACCCTTTACGGAAACGATCCAGATTTACGTCCTGATATTTACGGTAAAATCGGTAATGCCGGTGTATCAATCTGTTGTTTAGATGATGCTAAAAAACTGTATTCAGGATTTGACTTAGCCCATGCGATGACTTCAGTATCGATGACTATTAACGGTCCAGCACCAATGTTATTAGGATTCTTTATGAATGCAGCCATAGACCAGCAATGTGAATTCTATATTAAGGAGCATGGGTTAGAAGCAGAAGTAGAAGCAAAAATTGCTGCAATCTATAAAGAATTAGGTACAGTAAGACCTTCTTACCAAGGAGACTTACCAGAAGGAAACGATGGACTTGGTTTAATGTTATTAGGTGTTACGGGTGATCAGGTTTTACCGGCCGATGTATATGCTGAAATTAAAACAAGAACGCTTTCTCAAGTTCGTGGTACTGTACAAGCGGATATCTTAAAAGAAGATCAAGCACAAAATACATGTATTTTCTCTACAGAATTTGCCCTACGTTTAATGGGAGATGTTCAGGAATACTTTATTAATAAGAATGTAAGAAACTTCTATTCAGTTTCTATTTCTGGATACCATATTGCAGAGGCAGGAGCAAATCCAATTTCTCAGTTAGCTTTTACCTTAGCAAATGGATTTACATATGTAGAATACTACTTAAGTCGTGGAATGGACATCAATAAGTTTGGACCAAACTTATCGTTCTTCTTCTCTAACGGAATTGATCCAGAATATGCTGTAATTGGACGTGTTGCTCGTAAGATTTGGGCTAAAGCCTTAGCAAAGAAATACGGAGCAAGTCCAAGAGCACAAATGTTAAAGTACCACATTCAAACATCAGGTCGTTCTTTACATGCTCAGGAAATTGATTTTAACGATATCCGTACAACGTTACAAGCCTTATATGCCATTTACGATAACTGTAACTCGTTACATACAAATGCATATGATGAAGCCATTACAACACCAACAGAAGAGTCGGTACGTAGAGCTATGGCAATTCAGTTAATTATTAACCGTGAGTTAGGATTAGCGAAAAACGAAAATCCAATTCAAGGAGCCTTTATTATTGAGGAATTAACAGACCTTGTAGAAGAAGCTGTATTATTAGAATTTGATCGTATTACAGAGCGTGGAGGAGTATTAGGAGCAATGGAAACCATGTACCAACGTTCTAAAATACAAGAAGAAAGTTTATATTACGAAACGTTAAAACATACAGGTGAGTTCCCAATTATTGGTGTAAACACATTCTTAAGTTCTAAAGGTAGCCCAACAGTTGTTCCAGCTGAGGTTATTCGTGCAACCGAAGAAGAAAAGCAATACCAAATTGAAATGTTAGCTGAACTTCATAAATCTGGAGAACCAGCATTAGAAGGTAACTTAGAACGTATTCAAGATGCTGCTATAAACAACCGCAACATATTTGAAGAGTTAATGGAAGTGTCTAAAACATGTTCTTTAGGACAAATTACAAAAGCCTTATTTGAGGTTGGAGGTCAATATAGACGTAATATGTAGATTGATTGTAAATCAATTTATACAAGATATAAAAGGCAAATTCTCAATTGAGAATTTGCCTTTTTGTTTTAAGAAATATATAAAATCTATAATAGGTAATTTGACCATTTAATGATGTAAATATATTTGTGTAAATACCAAATATTTATAACTAAGATTAAAGATAATGCGTTTGTACATGGTTTATATTTAGTAAATTAGAACTTTATTGAAAATTTAATCTTAATGTTATATGAAACAAAGTAGTTTTATTATTTTTCTAATTTTATTTACTTCAATGTCTTATGGCCAATTGGTTCAGTTAGGACAAAATATTGAAGGTGAATATGAATATGATTATTTAGGGTCTTCGGCTAGTTTAAATGCCAAGGGTAATATTATGGCTATAGGTGCACATGGTGGATATCCAAGTAATTATTCTAAAGAAGGATATGTAGTAGTTTACATATTTGCCGGGGATAATTGGACACAACTTGGCGATACAATAAAGGGTGAATTTGATCGTAATTATCAAGGTGTATCTGTTGATTTAAATACAGAAGGTGATATTATAGCAATAGGTTCTCGCAGTAATCATAATACGTTTAATCTTGGATATATTAGTGTATATCAATATAATGGTTCTGATTGGGTTCAATTAGGTGAAGATATAGAAGGCGAAAGTACAAATGATCACTATGAATATAGAGTTTCTTTGAGTTCTTCAGGGAATAGACTTGCTGTTTCTTCAATTCATGGCTCTTCAGATGCAAGTTTAAGTTTATATCCTGGGCGAGTGAAAGTTTATAATTATAATGGAAATAGTTGGACTCAAATTGGTTCTACACTTGAAGGTCAAGATGGTGGTGAAGAATTTGGATCATCTATATGTTTAAATGCAGATGGTAACACCTTAGCTATAGGTGCGATGAAGAAAAATATAATTGGAAGATATACTGGACAAGTAAAAGTTTATACTTTAGAAAATTCTGATTGGGTACAAGTTGGAGGTAGTTTAAATGGTGAAAGTGATTACAATAGGTTTGGTGCTGATTTAGACCTAAATAGTATTGGAAATAGAATTGCGATAAGTTCACCAACTTTTAACAACGGATTAGTTTATGCCTGTGGAAAAGTCAATATTTACGATTTTGACGGCGATTCGTGGAATCAAGTGGGGCGTGATTTAATAGGAGAATATGAAAATGATTATTTTGGAAGCTCAGTTCGTCTAAATTCTAAGGGTGATCATTTAGTTATTGGAATATCAAATTACCAACATAATGTTGGTCTAGGCTCTATTGGTGGCGTAAAATTGTACCGTTTAAACAATACGGATTGGATACAAGTTGGAGAAGCTAAAGGTGATGGTTTAGGTTATAGTGTTAGTATAAATAGCACGGGGTCCATAATTTCGGCTGGAGGTAAAAAATATGATTCAAAACGTGGAATAGTGAAAGTGTTTACAAATAATATAAAAGAATTAGAACCAGAGGTAAAAGACATAAATATACATCCAAATCCAACGGTTGATCATGTTTCTATTACCAACTCTTCCAAAACTAAGATATCGCATATTAAAGTCTTTAATGTTTTAGGCCAAAGAATGTATCCAATTGTAAATGAAATTTCTGAGGGACAAATAAATTTAAACTTAAGTAAAATGTCTAATGGGGTTTATTTAATAACGATTCATTTTGAAAATGGGAAAGAACAACAAGTTAAAGTTGTTTTGAGTAAATAGAATAACAATTTAGGTGAATTATATAGAATTCACCTTTTTTTAAATTATAAATACATAGAATTACAAGATCAATTTAATGATTATTGAAAGAATAGAATTTCATTCTCACCGATGAATTCCTACAAATAATAATATCTTTGAGGTATGATAAGTGACCTTTCCATTGCTGTATTGCCATTCGAGAATATGAGTTCTAATAAAGAGAATGAATACTTTTGTGATGGTTTATCTGAAGAAATTATTAATGCGCTTACTAAAATAGGAGGTTTAAAAGTGACTTCGCGCACTTCTTCTTTTTTCTTTAAGGGAAAAAATGAGTCAATTGCAACCATTGGTAAGGAGTTAAATGTTGCTGTTTTACTGAACGGAAGTGTTAGACTTACTCAGAATAAAGTTAGAATTTCGGCTCAATTAATAGAGGTTAAGAATGATGTTAATTTCTGGTCTCAAACTTGGGACAGAAACCTTATTGATATTTTCGACATTCAGAATGAAATTAGCTTGCTAATAGCTGATAAAATTAGAGAGAATTTTGGGCATTTTGAGCTACAAGATAGACTGGTTACTGAACAAACAGAAAGTATTGAGGCTTATAAGAATTATTTAAAGGGGCAATACTATTATGCAAAATGGGATCCTGTAAATACACAACTGGCTATTGAATATTTTAATAAAGCAATAAGTTTAGATAAATCTCATGCAGAATCGTATTGTGGATTGGTCGAATCTTATACGTTTTTAGGCGGCGGCGGATTTTTAGATCCTGAAGAAGTCTTTCATTTAGCCAAGGTAAATCTTGAAAAAGTTCTGTCTTTAAATAAGAATCTTCCAGAAGTATATATAAGTCTTTCCAATCTGGCGCTTTGGAATGAATGGGACATTGATAAGACATTTTATAATGTAAAAAAAGCATTAGATATTAGCCCAAACCACTGTCCAGCTTATATTGTTTCTGCTTTAGCATATACAGCTATAGGGCAACATAGCTTAGGTATACAATATGTTAATAAATATATTTTGTTAGATCCGTTTTCGGCAAATGCACTTTTTGTAAAAAGTTGGATTACATATTTGTCTAGAGATTATAAACAATCGGTTATACTTACAGAAGCTGCCATAGAAAAAGACCAATTATTTGTACCCGCATTTATTATTAAAGGATCTTGTCTTTTACAACTGAAAAAGTACGATGATGTTTTAGATATCTTTTCAGAAGAAAATAATCCGCAAATAGATTTAGTCACTAAATTAGGAATGTGTGGTTTAGCATATGTTTTAATGGGTAATATGGTTCGTGGACAAGCGTATATTGCGCGACTTGAAGGTGAACTCAAAAATAAACCAAATAATCGGATTAGTCTTTTCCTTCTTATATTGTATAGTACTTCAAACCAGTTGGATTTGGCTTTTGATTTATTTGAGAAAGGGGTAAAGCAGAAGTACCCGAATATCATATTGTTAATTTCGGACCCATGTATCGATAATTTAACTAAAGACCCTAGGTATCATAATATAATAAAAGACTTTAAAACATCAATGTCTGCTTTTAAAGGATATGTAAATATTAAAAAAACGCCATTATTAGACCCATCTTCGATAGAAAAATATACGAATAAGCTTCTGGGTTATATGGATGAACAAAAGCCTTATTTGGATGCCGAATTAACAATGAGGAATCTGGCTTCTCATTTAGAATTGCACCCGAATAAACTATCTTGGCTTATAAATGAAAGTTTGAATAAAAGTTTCAAAGATTTTATAAATCAATATCGTGTAGAATACTTTAAACATCTAGCTAAAGATTCTAAGAATGCACACATATCAAATTTAGGATTAGCTTATGATAGTGGGTTTAATTCTAAAACTGGATTTTATAATGCTTTTAAAAAAGTCACAAGCTTAACACCAAGTCAATATTTAAAATTAAATAATAAGTAATAAATCCATAATATAAAAACAGATCAATTACGTTATCATTTAATATCGTGAACCATTAAAAAGTCCTGAAATATAATCAAGGACTTTTAGGATATTGTTGTCGAGTACTTTTGCATAAAAATATACAAAATGATACTTACAAGTAAAAGACTTTGGCAATCAATTATTGTTGCTTTATTGATGTTTTCATGTAACAATGACGACGATAACCAATTAACATCATCCAACACTGTAGATACCGGTTTACATAAACTATATACACAAGTAAAAGGGAATGGGAATCATACTCTTGTATTTGAATCAGGATTAGGCGATAATTACGAAAGTTGGTATAAACTCTCAAAGCTATCTAACACTTACCAAACCATAGCCTATAATAGAGCCGGATATACTCCTTCTGAAGATGCAGGTAATGAACGAGGAATTATACAACTTGCAGAAGATCTTCATCAGATTATCATCAATAAGGCTGAAAATGATAAAGTAACACTAGTTGGGCATTCTTTAGGCGGTGCTATTATTAGATATTACGCGATACAGCATCCTAAAATGGTAGAGGCTTTATTATTTATTGACCCAAGTCATGAATCATTTGGCGAAATGACACAAGCCGAAGAGGATAATATGGTCAATTATTTTATTAAAGAAGATAGACCAGAAATAGTTAAGGAAGCTGAGCAATTTATTGAGAATTTTAACATTTTAAATCAACAACCTAACTTACCAGATGTTCCAGTAGTTGTACTTACAAGTATTAGAGATCGTGAAGGAATGAATAAAGATAATTGGATTAATGCACACGCTACGCTAGGAGAGGGTATAACTGATTTTACACATATTACAACCGTTAATAGTGGGCATTATATTCAGGTAGAAGAGCATTTGCTGGTATTAAATGCAATAGATTCATTAATTAAATAATTAACATTTTAAATCCAAAGTAAATGTATGTATTTCGGAATTATTTATTAAAAGTACTAATACTGGTATTTGGTTTAGCAGCATGTGAAAAAGAGGAACTATGTTCACAGAATAAAGGTCAGATAATCACTGAAATAATAGATATACCTGCTTTTAATGGAGTAGATCTAAAAATGTCTGGTGAAGTCGTATTGTCTCAAGGTATAACTCAAGAAGTACGAGTTACGAGTAATGTAGCAATAATAGATGCTTTAAAAACGAGTGTTGATAATGGCGTATGGAGAATAGATAAGAAAGGTAATTGCAATACTTATAATCTTAAGGTTCATATTACATTACCAAATATTGATAAGGTGTATATAAGTGGTTCGGGAAGTATTATTGTCAATGATTTTAAGGATCAAAATGATATGACTTTAAAAATATCTGGATCGGGAAATATGAAGTTGAATAAAATATCGGGTTGTGAGTATCTAACAGTTAAAATAAGTGGAAGTGGAGATGTGAATGTACTTGGTGTTTTCCAGCCACTAGAGAATGTAAATATTAGTATGAGCGGATCTGGGACATTTAAGGGATTTAATGTATCAACAAATACCTGTTTTGTGAGTAATTCTGGAAGTGGAAGTAACGAAATTTCTGTGACTGATTATTTAAAAGTAAGCTTAAGTGGTTCAGGTAGTACATACTATAAAGGATTTCCTAATATTGAAAAAAGTATCAGTGGTTCGGGTTCTGTAATATCTGTTAATTAGAAGATAGAGGTAAAGTAATGAGTTTAGGACGAGTTTTGTTTTTAAGTTTAATAACATCAATGGCAATGGCACAAGATAAGAATCAATCTTTCTCGTATGACGAGTTAATGCCATTTCAAGAGGATACATCTGTTTTGGTAAAGCAAATTAAAAGTTTTGATGATACCAGTATCAACCTTTATCAGTTTATTACAAGAACGAAACCCGTCGCACAACTTATTTTTATACATGGCGGAGGAGCACATAGTAAGTTAGGATATTTCCATTTGGCTAAAACACTAAGAGATCATTTTTCTATAGAAACTATTTTAATGGATATAAGAGGGCATGGGTACTCTGGAGGAAAAAGAGGAGATTGTCCGCGTATAAATAGTGTTTATAAAGATATTTCAATTTGTATTAATGAGGTAAAGAGGGATAGTTGTATGCCAATATATTTAGGAGGTCATTCTTCTGGTGGAGGATTGGTGCTGAACTATAGCAGTTGGTATAAAAAAGTGGATTTAGATGGATACTTTTTTATTTCACCAGAATTGGGATATAAATCGGATACGAAGCGGCTAAATCGAGTAGAGTTTGCAGATGTTAAAGTTTGGAAATTTGTTTTAAATGGAATCTCTCAAGGTATATTAATGCAACATTCTGATGTCGTATTTTTTAATCATCCAAAGTCCATTTTAAACGTAACCCCACGGTTATTAACATCTATTACCTTGAATATGTCAAAGGCGTTAACGCCAAAAAAACCTAAAAAGCAATTTGAAGCTATTCGTAAACCCATTGTAATGTTTATCGGAGAACAGGATGAATTATTTGATCCGATACGAGTATTGCAATATTCAGGATTTCAACGAGAAAATGAGGATAAACCCATTGCAAAAGTGATTGAAAATCAAACCCATCTTTCCATCTTAAATACTATTGGAAGTAAAATAGGTGAAACCATATATTGTTGGCAAAAGCTAACGCAAAAGTTTAACGTAAATCAATGAAAAAAATAGTCTTATTAATCCTTACCATATTATCTATAGCATGTAAAAAGGGTTCAATGACCACATCATATACAGATATATCTTATGAGTTAAATAACCAAGGGATTGTAAAGAAGGAAATGATGGGCAATACATTTTTTATTTTATTAGAGGAATTATCACCACTTTTAAAAACACCTGGTAATAGAATGTTAAAGAAATTAACCAAAAATGGGATAGAACTGTTTACAATATATTCAAAATCAGAAGAAGTTTTAGTTGATTTTGGAGTTCAGGAGGAGGTCTTATTTATCCTTTATAGTACCGAAAATCATATGAAGGTGAAAAAATATGACTTAGAGGGGGTATTTATTAGCGAAACAATTGTTTGGGAAAACACAACAAGTGTGTCATGTGCGACACATGATAGAGGGCGAATTGCATTTCATAAGAAGTCTTTACTTATTGCAATTAGACCTGAAGATTACTCAACTAGATTATTTTCTTTACATACGGAAACTCTTGATGTAATGTGGACTCAGTTAATAGAACCAGCTCAAAGCATTTCAGGTCTTGGTATGACTGGAGGTTCTTATGATACCTTTGAGCAATTGGCACATAGATATATGGTATTTATTGACACTGATGAAGAAGGTAATACTTATGTAGTAGTTCCTGCATTATATAGTTCGAGTATTTATTGGCATAATCAATATTTCTCTGAAACATTAAGTCATAGTAGTGGAATGCATGTATCGGCGGGCCTAGAAACCGATGCCTTGGTGACCAAAATATCTAAGGCGGGGAAGAGAGAATATACTGTTGTAGCGGGATCTGTTAATCCAAATGAATGTTATGGAATAAAGGCAAATTCTAATTTTTTTTACCTTTATGGACGTTCTGCTATTCCGGCAACTAGTTTCGGATATTCATGGAATTCTTACTTAGGAAAGTATAATTCAACTACGGGCTCTTCTGTATTTATAGAACACTATAATTTTGGTAATTCTGGAATTATTTATGATTTGGCTGAAACTAATTCTGGTAACTTGGTCATTGTTGGCTCTACAGGTTGGACTCAAAATCCTTCTGGATTTAGTGTTTCTGGATCAGCAAGAAAATTAGTAGCCGTAATTGATAATTTAGGCTATTTGGTGAAAGAAATTGATGTGGAACCAGGTTTAAGACATAATCAAGTAAGATCCGTTATTTACCGTCATAATAAAATTTGGATTAGTGGATGGGAAAATGGACCAGGAACACATACTGGAGATGCTTCTCCTAACCTTGTTTATGCGGATGCATTTTTGGAAAGTTATGAAATAGGATTTTGAGAAAATTCCTTAACATATTTTTAGTACATAAAAGAGAATTATTCGAGGTTAAAGGAATTTACGTATGTAGAATGGACATCAATAAGTTTGGATCAAACTAATCGTTCGACTTCTCTAATGGAATCTACCAACGTTCTAAAATACAGGAAGAAAGTTTATACTACCAAACGTTAAAACATATAGGTGAGTTCCCAATTATTGGTGTAAACACATTCTTAAGTTCTAAAGGTAGCCCAACCGTTGTACCAGCTGAGGTTATTCGTGCTACCGAAGAAGAAAAGCAATACCAAATTGAAATGTTAGCTGAACTTCATAAATCTGGAGAACCTGCATTAGAAGGTAACTTAGAACGTATTCAAGATGCTGCTATAAACAACCGCAACATATTTGAAGAGTTAATGGAAGTGTCTAAAACATGTTCTTTAGGATAAATTACAAAAGCCTTATTTGAGGTTGGAGGTCAATATAGACGTAACATGTAAATTGAAATAGAATTTCAATTCAGTCATATAAAAAGGCAAATATTCTTTTGAATATTTGCCTTTTTATTGTTTTAAATAATTACTGAGTTATTGAATTGTAATCATTAATTGAAATTAAATTGGGAAATAATTACTTAAATACTTTAATTACATACATTTAAATTTATCTTAGCTTAAATAATTAAAATAATAATAGAATATGAAATATTACTTCTTTGTATATATAATACTCGTTAATTGCCTTTTGTTAAATGCTCAAAATAATACGCTACATTTTGATGGGAATGATGATTATGTAAATCTTAATTCAATTTCAGGTTCAATGGAATCATTAACGGAATTTACGATTGAGTTCTGGGTGAAATTTGATATTAATGACAATACTGATTATGGTGCATTCTTTTCGGTTAATGATAATAATAATGGAAATGTATTTTTAATACGTCTAGCGAATAGTTCTTTTGATTCTGTAAGTGATGCAGCTATTGTTTATATTAATGATAATGGGAATCAATATATAGAAGGGGATTCACCAATTGGAGATGGACTTTGCCATCACATTGCTTTTACGTATAATAATGGGGTGTGTAAACTTTATGTTGATGGAGCTTTAGAAGCTAGTGAAAATCATACCATTGCTTTTAGCCCTGGAGATAAGTATAGTTTAGGACAGGAGTATGATAATTTAACAAATCCTATTTCTAATCTTTATAATGGAGAATTAAGTAAATTTAGAATTTGGAATGTCGAAAAAACACAATCTGAGGTTTCTAACCTTATGAATTTAGTACCTAGCCTTGGAACTTTAGGTTTATTAACGCACTATAAATTTGAAGATGGTATTGGTAATATGAATAATACAGGGATTACAGTTTGTACCAATGAAGTGATTGGTGGAGGAAATGGATTGTTAAATAATTTTTCGTTAAGTGGAAATATCTCTAATTATATAACAAATACTTGTGATTTAGATTATCATTATTTGAATGTTGATACTCAAATATGTTCAGCTCCGTATATTTCTAATTTTGGAAATTCTTATACGAGTAGTGGTATTTATTATGATACAATTTTATCTTCTGTACAGGATACAATATTCCAACTTACTTTAGATGTATTGAGTGAATCCATGAATACTTTGGTTATGGATAACGGGAACGGAAGCTTAACTTCATTAGATAGTGTTTCTACGTATCAATGGTTAAATTGTAATGAAAGTTTTTCAAGTATTTCCGGTGAAACAAATCAAAGTTATACACCATCAAATGCTGGATATTACGCTGTGGAATTAACTTATAACGGATGTGTAGATACCAGTGAATGTATTCAGATAAAAGGAATAGGGTTATCTGAGAATGCGAATGAGGTACGTATTTATCCTAATCCATCTAAAGGGCTAATAACCATTAATGGCCTGCAAGAGAATGAAGAATATAGGATAAGAGTAAGGTCTCAATTAGGAGTCTTGATAAAAGAAATTTATAATTCAAGTCCGACCTTTAAGATAGATCTACCAGAATTAAAAGGGTGTTACTTTATTGAAATACAAAATGTAAATAAGGAAGAAAGAAAAATATATCCAATCGTATTTGAGTAGACTTATTAAGGAATTTATTAGATTGTTTTTTAGAGTTTTATATGTTTAAACTAAAGATTAATGACTTAGAAACATCCAAACTGAGGGAATAAATGCGCATAATAGAATTAAGATACAACCTTTGTTATTGCTTAATTTAGATGTCCCCTTAGGGTGGATTGTTATGAGTTCTTGAAAATGATCTCGATTAATTTTGGGTTCATGAAATTTTAAGCCTTCAACGTCAAGTTTTTCAAATATAGATTCTGATCCAAAACCTAATTTGAAGGTACCTTCTATTTGGTCATACGTACCAAACACGTTATCACCTTCGGTATCATGTTTAGATACATAACACATTAATCTTAAATCTATTTCTGTTTGAGTATCTTCAGGAATAAATACTAAATCATAAAAGCCTCTTACGGTATCATACGACGTATTGTTTTCTGGATAATTTAGGAAATTCACTAAGTATTTAAAGTGTTCAAAACTCATATCTTCAGATCCATTTATTATGTACGTATTCTACTTACGTTTAGATGTATAGATTTTTATTTCAAGAGTCTTTGTATAACTAGAATATGTATTGCAAAATTGCTGAATGTATTCAATTAGCTTAGCTTTAGTAATTCCATTAATAGATATATAGTTGGATGTATTCATATACTTAATAATTTATTTTTTGAGAATGTAAAGCGTACTTGATATTTATATTCTGGTTAGACATGAGAAAATACTTAAATAAAATCTAACTAAGACTAAGAGCTAATAATTTGACTTAAAGTATTAAGGAATTTAGGTTCTTACTCTAATAAATGTGTTTTGTACAATATGATTCGAAAACAATTCGGTATTCACACATTTAAAGCTTAATACTGAAGGTAATTCAGAAAATAACGAAACACCACCACCTAAAAGTTTCGGAATAGTGGTGATTATTAGTTGGTCAATTAGATCTTCCTTTAAAAAATTCTGGATGGTTTTACCACCGTCTATATAAAGGTTATAAAATCCCTTATTATGAATTTGTTTTAAGACTTCGGTCAGTGCACCGTTAATGATATAAATCTTATTATTTTTATATTTTTCAGGAATATCAGTTAATGTATTACTCAATACAAATACGGGCATGGTATAAGGCCATTCTATTCCAAATCCACAAACGGTTTCAAATGTTGTACGCCCCATAACTAATGCATCTATATTAGAAGTGAAATTGGTATACCCCATGTCTAAATTATCAGGGTTTGGAATCGTATTTAACCAGTCTAATCCACCCTTTTTGTCGGCTATATACCCATCCAAGCTCGTTGCAATAAAAATGCTATTTTGTACCGTCATAATATCAATGGTTCATTCTATTAAGTAATAGAACCAAAGATAAGACTGTGTCATAATAATTTTTTATAATTGAATTTAAATATTTAGAGATTATCATGAAATTTATATTATCTATTTTGTTTTTTACTGATGTATCTGCAACTAGATGCTCAAATAAAGTCAAACAAAGCATTAAATAATCAATTTGAAATTTCTACGGAGTATTGTAATAAGAAAGTAAAACGTATTATACAAATTGAAAAAGGAGAGGTTAGACGTATTGTTGAGTATACAAAACAAGGACAAGTGTGTTTTACCTATAATGTAGAAGTCTTAAATAGAATGTATTATACATTCTAAATATATCACATTAAAGCTTTTGAATATAATGCAAATGGTAAGGTTGTTAAAGCGTATATCTTACACTCAGATAAGGGCCATCGTATAGAATATACAACGTGGGACACCAATCAATATAAGAGTGAAACCTATCTAGCCGTTAGTCCTGAAGATTTAATTAATAGACCCAAGAATTCCGATGCCTATATAGAAATTTCTAAGTTTAGAGGTTTAGAAGATGTTATTTCAAATAAGGAGATTATTTTGTTAACCAATCGTCCATATTGAAGGTTTTAGAACCTCCTGTCCAAGTTTTACTACCGTAATTCATAGAAGGCCATGTTTTTGTTGCCCATTCGTCACATGTTCCATCTCCAAAGTCTATCGTTGCAACTAAGTCTCCAGTAGAGGCATCATAATATTTAATAATTCCTTGTACAATATATGAACAGTCTTCGGTTTTAATAATAGGAGTCACAATTACTTTCGTATAATCAGATCCATTATTTTGTTTTGTAAGACTTAGATCAGATACTGAATTTCCAACCGTTAATGTTGCATGAGGATTAAGACTTCCATCTCCAAAATCTATACTCGCTAAAACATCATTGTTAAATCTATACTGTATTTTACCTTGGGTATAGTATTGAGCTCCATAGGTGTTCTCTAGTGTATTTACAACTTGAGTTGTAAAGTTAGATGTAGGGAAAGTTAGGACTGCTTTTTCTTCTAATACCTCTGTTTTGAAGGCATGAGTATCTTTATCTTTATTAAAATATTGTTTGTCACAACCTGTTAAAGCTAAAACAATACTTAATCCGATAACTTGGGTAAATGTTTTAATAAAAGCGGTCATAATAGTAAGATTTAAGATTTAGAGGATGTCTAAGATAGTTAAAATTCTGAAAATGAGCTCAGTTATACTTTTATATTTAAAGATTAGTGTATATACTAAAGTAAAGTTTTAGAATGAAAACGCTTATTTATTTAATTGCTGAAAATATAAATATAGAGCAGAGAATATAATAAGAATAAGTAGACCGATAATAGTATATGTTATCATAACAGTAGGATTTTGATAATATTCAAAGTTACAATACTGTCTTTAATTAAAACACATACAATTAAAGACTTAAAGGTTAAATAACACAGAGATATCTTGTTCGTTTATCATGTTATTTAAAATTTAGAACATAGAGGCGGTTAAATTGAATAATAAAATAACCTCCCTTGAGTGTTGGGGGAAAGCCTCCTGAAAGATTAGATATTCAATTCAACCGCCATAAACATAGTTTTGTAACTATTTATGCCTAATAAAGTTAGATAAATGTTTCGTGGGGTAGAAGAACGTTAAATCTTTATGTGGTAATTTATTTAATCGAAATCAAAATTACAATTAGGAAAGAATACTTTTACCTATAGATACACGTGATTTTACAAACAGGTGTTTTTACGTGTATTTGTATAGCATAAAATATTGAAAAATAAAAAAGCCAAACGAAATTTCGTTTGGCTCATGTATATGGTATTATAATGTTCTTTTATAAAGAATCAAAATCTATACTATCGTCATCAGAGTCGTGCATTAATACACTACTTAAACCTGCCATTTTAAGAGCAGCAATAGCACATTCAACTCCTTTGTTACCTTTGTCTCCTCCAGACCTTGCTTCTGCCTGAGCATAGTCGTTGTCTGTTAACAGTCCAAAAATTACTGGTGTTTCAAATTGGATATTTAAATCTTTTATTCCTAATGCCGTAGCGTTACAAACAAACTCAAAGTGTGGTGTTTCACCACGTATTACACTACCTAATGCAATAACAGCGTCAACATCGGTAGTTTGTAATAGCAATTTACATCCGTAAATCAATTCAAAACTTCCAGGAACATTCATTCTTATAATGTCCTCTTGTTCTACACCGTTATTAATAAGTGCGTCCTGAGCCCCTAAAAATAGGTTTTCAGTAATCTCGTCGTTCCATTCAGAAACGACAATACCAATTTTTAAACCGCTTCCATCAGGAACTGTTTCTTGGTCGTAAACGGATAAATTATTTGTTGCCATAAAAAAAAGCTTAAACTCTTTGCAAGTTTAAGCTTTTTTTAAAAGTTGTGCAATCATTTTGCTTAGTAAACACCAAATTTAGCAAGCATTTTAACAGCGTTCTGACCTTCTCTACTATTCTTGTAGTTATCAGCAATTTCCTGATAATATGATTTAGCTTTATCTGTGTTCCCTAATTTCTCGGCAACAATAGCAGCTTTGTTTAATAAAAGCGGCTTTGTAAATTTATTTGTATTCATAGCAATAGCCTTAGAATATGTAGCCAATGCTTGGTCTAAGTCTCCTGTTTCTGCATAAGCATCTGCTAACGCACTTGTAAACATAGGCGCTAAACTACTACCGTTATCTGTATAGCTTTTTAAATACTCAATTGCATTTTCAAAATCACCTTGCTTTGCATAAGATAATCCAGCGTAGGCATTCGCTAAATTTCCAGCCTTAGTTCCAGAAAATATATCTGCAATAACTAAGAACCCTTCATCTTGACCATCACCATTAAGTGCTAAATCAAATTTTCCTGCTTTAAAGTAATCTTCAGCAGTAAATAATGCATTCTGAGCTTCAATAGCCTTTGGTTTTACTATAAAATTCTGATAAGCATAATACCCTCCGAATAATAAAATAACTGCTAAGATAATAATCATTAAGCTATTTTTATTTTCTTCAATATACATTTCAGTCTTAGTTAAAGACTGCTCTAAAGATTGAAGTTTTTCTTCGGTAGAGGCAATTGATGCCTTGTCTAATTCGTCAAATTTTTCTTTTGCCATTTTATTTCAATTGAGAAACCACAAAATTAATCAGTTTTCCAAGATTTCAAAATATAATTTGCCTAATTACGGCGTTAATTTGTAATAAATTCTAAAACATCATATTTATAGGCTATAAATTCATCCTATTCAAGTTGCTTTTAGTCATTTTAAGGAGACCTGTAATCAGTTAATTAGCGGACTTTGTCTCAAAATAGAAATAAGATTTAGATTTTTATTATGTGCTAGATATAAATCTTGTTTTTTTTGGAAAAATGAAGCTGATTTGTCCTAAAATAGAAATATATGCATGTATTTATGTAAAATGGGCTCTATAATTATGACGGATTATTACTTTTGCGTCATGCTATCTGTAATAAAAGAAACCAAAGATTATATTGTTGTTAATAAACCTGGAGGGCTAATTACGGAATCTAATCCTTTTGAAGATTCGTTAGAATCTCAAGTTTTTGAGTATTTATCGAAAACGAATAATCGTGTATTTTTAGGTGTTGTTCATCGGCTTGATCGTGTGACGAGCGGAGTGGTGTTATTTGCTAAAAAGAAAAGTGCATTAAAGTATTTTAATGGATTATTTGAGACGAAACAAATTCAAAAAACCTATTTAGCTATCGGTAATTCTTCATTGCCAAAACCAAGGCAAAACCTGAGTCATTACCTTGTAAAAGATAATCGTCAAAAAAAAGCGATTATTACGGATCACAAGGTTGTGAATTCTAAAAATTGTGAATTGAAATATTTAAGACTCGGCGTATCGAATACCTATACGCTGGTTAAGGTGCTTCCTAAAACTGGACGATTTCATCAAATTAGAGCTCAATTGTCATACATTGGATTCCCAATTTATGGAGATCAGTTTTATGGATCTGAAAATGTTTACAAAGCTTTGTCGGTATGTTTACATGCTTATATTTTAGAATTTACGGATTTCGGATCCAATGAAAAGGTTAAAGTTTTGGCCCCTATACCCGAATTTACACCTTGGGATTCTTTCTCAAATCTTCTAAAGTAAACATATTAGTTTTATAATTGGAGTTGTTGATAAATAGGTGATTTCGAGATTTTCGAAATTTATTTTGTTGCTTTCAAGACTAACGGTTTTTAAATTTCATATTAATTTCCTAACTTGAAACCACAATCAAATCTAGAAAACTATGCAAAATAAGGTGTATTTAGCTTTTAAACATCCCAATCAACATGATACCACAGAGAAACCAACAAGTGGATTAGAAGATTTTATAGTTAAAGTACTTGAGGCTTTAGTTCCAGTTGGAAATCCAGATTTTGAAGAGCAGTTAGCAAAGGTTGCCACTTGGAGTATTGAATACGATAAGGAAAATAGTGGAACGCTTAGAGAAATTGGATATGGTAATAATGGCAAAATATTACTCATTTTACCTTTAAATGACAATTTAGGATATTGGGCCAATAATAATTTAAGCTTAGAAGAATACTATGCTTTAGGTGCCAAAGAAATTTCGGATGATCATTTTGAAAAAGATTGGACTACATATAAGACTGTTGGAGTTTAGGTCATAAATTCCACATATCATAAAAAAGGAGATGCGTTTTTGCATCTCCTTTTCTATGTTAATCAAGTTTTGCATCCACTTTAATCATTAGATTTAGTCTAAACCTAAATCGTTTCTAAACTGTGATTCTAATTGTATTTTAGGGTGAGTAACATTATAGTTATTCATCAAAATACCTTTAATAATATATAAGATGTCATATTTAGAAATCTCCGTTTCTACATTTATGTTTTTTGCAAAATTTAAGCAAACTATCCAATCTATAAGTTGGTAAGGACTGTAATAGGTTAATGGTTTTGCTTTTTTTATGAGTAATAATTTTGCTCTATTGGGTTGACGTGGAAGGTTAAATTCATTTTTCAATTGACTCCAGAATTGTTTAAATAAATCTGGAGTTGTTTGTTTATTTAATGCCGAATGATAATCTAAAGGATTGTTCGTAATGGATGTATATATCTGAGAGAATTTTTCAGACACCTCTTGCGTGTAAATACTATGTTTAGAGGTACATTGTACTTTAGAACAAATGCAATCTATTAAATCTTGAACGGTATAAATACGACAAGCTTCTTGGTCGGATATTTCAATTTTAAACCGATCTTCTACATGTACAATTAATTCAATACTATCTAATCCCATACATCATCATTTTTAAAAATTGACAATACTTTTCCATCAATTAAATACTCAATTATGGCGTATTTAATAATTGATTGATATAAAGTGTAGATAGAATGAAAGATCATAAAAGTATGGTTTATATACATTTAATGTATGTAAATATACAAAATATGATTCAGTTTAATCGTGAATTAAGACTGTATCCTTTTAAGAGAAATTATTTTTTCTTTTTATAAAATACAATATCCAATTCATTATACTTGTCAATAATAACAAGTTTATTATACCCTAATGCCTTTACTTTTCCAGAAATAGCTAAGTCTTCAAATTTGTCTCCTATTGATAATCCATTATATGTTGTTTCCATGTTATAAATCGTACGAATTGACTTAGAAATTAGTTTTCCGTTATTTAATCGAATAAACACTTTATTATTTGCACCAAACTTCTCTATTATTCCTTGCTTGTAATTTGTAATCATAACCTTATCGCCTACAGAAAATAAAGCATCATGATTAATTTTGGTTTGTTTAGGTGTTATGGCATTAATAAATGAATCAGAGAATCTTTTATTTTCTAAATGATCTGTTTCTTCTATGATGTCCGCACTAACAGTTACTGTAAGCTTAGATAATAATACGTAATAAGATCGTTTTAAGTCCAATGTGAAATTTGCGTAGCTTTCACCAGCTTTTAACGGACGGTTTATATATAATTGTTTTTTAGCATTAGTAATTATAGCTTCTTGTGTTAAACCTCCAATTCCTAATATGTAATTTGCATTACTCGTTCCATAAGCAACATCAACAAATTTGGTTTTGGCACTTATATCATGACTTGAAATTGAACCAGAATGAATAGCACAAGAGGTTAGAATTGGAATTATTAATAATCCTAAAAGTTTCGTTTTCATATATATCAGATTTTAATTTTATTAAATTGATTTAAACATTAATCAACATGGTTATTAAAACTATGAACGAATAACGGTATTTCAAAAAAAATATTATAAAAATTGAAAATAAATTCAACTTAAATTCAAGAGATATAAATTTCAATATTCCTTATCAAAATGTATCTTTGAATTAATATATACCACCACAACTAAGAGACTACCATTCTATGTTTATCATATTTGATACGGAAACTACTGGGTTACCAAAAGATTTTAACGCACCTATAACCAATACAGATAACTGGCCAAGGTTGGTTCAGTTAGCATGGCAAATCCATGATAAATCTGGAAAATTAGTAGATGTTAAAAATTATATTGTTAAACCAGAAGGGTTTAGTATACCATATAATGCTGAGAAAATTCATGGAATTTCTACAGATAGAGCCTTAAAACAAGGTATGCCTTTAGAAGTTGTTTTAAATGAATTTGAGAAGGATTTAGCGACTTGTGAATACTCTATTGGACACAATGTGGTGTTTGATAACAACATTATGGGCTGTGAATATTACCGTAAAGGGATAGACACAACGGTAATGGGGATCAAAAATATTGACACTAAAAATGTATCGGTAGATTATTGTGCTATACCTGGTGGTAGAGGTGGAAAATTTAAATGGCCAACCTTATCTGAGTTACACCAAAAACTATTTAGTGAAGGTTTTAATGAAGCGCATAATGCCTCGGCAGATGTTGAAGCTACAGCGCGTTGTTTTCTGGAATTAATCCGTATTGGGGTTATACGCCCTGAAACGGCTAATATGACTAAGGAGGAGTTTAATACCTTTACAGAATTAAACCCTTCACCATTTGAATTAATTGGGTTAAATATACAACCTTATGCGCCAGACGATCTTGAAGAAGAAATTGTAGAATCTAAGGTAGAAAAGAAACTTGTTGATGTCGATTTAAGTAAAAACAGAGAACGTTTAAAACAAGCTGAATTTACACATCTCCATGTCCACTCTCAGTTTTCGGTATTGCAATCTACCACAACTGTAAAAGATTTATTAGGATATGCATCCAAGCATAACCAACGTGCAATAGCCGTTACAGATAGAGGGAATTTAATGGCAGCCTTTTCTTTTGTTAAAACCATTTTGGGGTATAATAAAGACCTTAAAAATGAAAGAGCAGAGGCCGAAGAAAATGGAGAACCTTTTAACAAACAAGAAATTATTCCAATATTAGGATCGGAATTTAATGTTTGTAAAGACCATACCAATAAATCGGTTAAAGATAACGGATACCAAGTATTACTATATGCTAAGAACAGAGAAGGGTTTACCAATTTAAGTAAATTAAGTTCGGCCTCTCATGTTCATGGATTCTATTACATTCCAAGGATAGATAAAGATTTAATTGTTAAGTATAAGGAGGACCTTATGGTTTTAACTGGAGGTCTTTATGGATTCTTAGCATCTATGATATTAAATGAAGGAATAGAACGTGCAGAAGAAGAATTACTATGGTGGAAAGATCAATTTGGTGATGATTTATACGTTGAAGTTGGTAGACATGGTCTTGATGAAGAGTTTATTGCAAATAAAGAAATTATACACTTAGCCGAAAAGCATAACCTTAAATTAATAGCGGCCAACGATACATTTTATACACATAAAGAACAAAGTAATGCACACGATATTTTACTTTGTATAAAAGATGCCGAAAAGCAAAAGACACCTAAAGGTAGAGGAAGAGGATATCGCTATGGATTAGAGACTGAAGAATATTATTTAAAGTCTCCAGAACAAATGAAAGATTTATTTGTTGATGTTCCAGAAGCCATCTTTAATATTTCTGAATTTATTGACAAATGTGAACCTTATCCGTTAGCACGTGATGTTTTATTACCTGCATTTGATATTCCAAAAGAATTTATTCATGCAGAAGATACAGTAGATGGAGGGAAACGAGGTGAAAATGCCTTTTTAAGACATTTAACTTACGAAGGAGCTAAAAGAAGATACACCGAAATTACAGATGAAATAACAGAACGTTTAGATTTCGAGCTTGCAACAATTGAAAAAACAGGATACCCTGGATATTTTTTAATTGTACAGGATTTTACAACTGAAGCAAGAAATATGGGTGTTTCGGTTGGTCCTGGTCGTGGATCGGCTGCTGGATCTGCAGTGGCATATTGTATTGGAATAACCAATGTAGATCCTATTGAGTATGATTTACTTTTTGAGCGTTTCTTAAATCCCGATCGTGTATCTATGCCCGATATCGATATTGATTTTGATGATGAAGGACGTGATAAAATTATACAATGGGTAATTGATAAATATGGAGCAAGTCAAGTTGCTCAAATTATTACTTACGGAACAATGGCCGCTAAATCTTCAATTAAAGATACAGCCAGAGTTCTGGATTTACCAATAGATGAAGCCAATAGATTAACAAAGCTTGTTCCAGATAATGCCAAATTAAAGAAATTCTTTAAGATGGATGATGATGCATTAAAGGATAAATATAATGCAGATGAAATCTTAAACATTGAAACGTTAAAAGATTATAAATCGGGACAATCTGAAGTTGGTAAAGTATTACAACAAGCCGAAATTATTGAAGGTTCGTTAAGGAATACAGGAATTCATGCCTGTGGTGTAATTATTACCCCAGATGATATTACCAAATTTGTGCCTGTTACAACTGGTAAAGATTCTCAAATGTATTTAACACAGTATGATAATGCTGTTGTAGAATCTGCGGGACTTCTAAAAATGGATTTTTTAGGGTTAAAAACACTTACCGTAATAAATGAGGCCATACGATTAATAAAAAAACGACATAACATAGTTATTGATCCAGATGAAATACCTCTGGATGATCAAAAGACTTACGAACTATACCAAAGAGGAGAAACCAATGGAACATTCCAGTTTGAATCTCCAGGAATGCAACAACACCTAAGGGCATTAAAACCAGATAAATTTGAAGATTTAATTGCCATGAATGCCTTGTATCGTCCAGGACCAATGGAATACATTCCTGAATTTGTTAAACGTAAGCATGGATTGTCTGAAATTACTTATGATTTAGTAGGGATGGAAGATTATCTTGAGGAAACCTATGGAATTACGGTTTACCAAGAGCAAGTAATGCTTCTTTCTCAGAAATTAGCTGGGTTTTCTAAGGGTGATGCCGATACACTTCGTAAGGCAATGGGTAAGAAAATATTTGCCCTACTTGAGAAATTAAGACCTAAATTTTTAAAAGGGGGAGAAGAACGAGGACATGACAAGGCTACTTTAATGAAAGTCTGGAATGACTGGGAGGCATTTGCAGCCTATGCCTTTAACAAATCTCATGCTACATGTTATTCATTTGTAGCCTACCATACAGGATACTTAAAAGCCAATTACCCTCAGGAATTTATGGCTTCGGTATTAACCAACAACTCTAACGACATTAAAAAAGTAACATTTTTAATGGCAGAGTGTCAACGAATGGGGGTGCCGGTATTAAGTCCAGATGTTAACGAATCCGAAAACAACTTTACCGTAAATAAGGATGGTGAAGTTCGATTTGGGCTTAGTGCAATTAAAGGAGTAGGAGCAGCTGCGGTTAAATCATTAATAGAAGAGCGAAATACCAACGGTCCATTTACAGATATTTTTGATTTTGTAAAACGTGTAGATTTAAGAGCCGTAAATAAAAGAACGCTTGAGAATTTAGTATTGGCAGGGGCCTTTGATAGTTTTACAGAAGTTCATAGAGGATTGTTTTTCTTTGAATTGAACAATAAAGGAGAAACATTCTTAAGTCAAATCTCAAAGTTTGGAACCCAATTTAAGGCACATTTAGAAGCTCCGGAAGATCTTTTTGGTAATGCCGAGGAGTTTTCAATTCCAAATCCAGTGATACCGGAAGTTCCTCCAATGGATAAAATGGAGGCTTTAAAATTAGAAAAAGAAGTGGTTGGGGTCTACATATCATCTCACCCATTAGATAGCTATAAATATGAGATAAAGTATATTTCTAATGCTAGATTATCTGAATTAGATGATGGTAGAAGAAATGATTTTGGAAACAACAATGTTGATGATGGAGATCCAGAGGCTGAAATGGAAAGAAAAGCCGCTGAATTAGAAGCCAAAGAAAAAGCTCAAAAATTAAGAAATAAAGAATTTAGAATAATTGGTCAAGTTGTAGAAAGTCAGGAGAAATTAACCAGAAAAGGAAAGCCTTTTGGGATATTTACAATAGAAGATTATTCAGGACAAAAAGAGTTTTTTGTATTCTCTGAACAATACACCGCTATTAAGAATTATTTAATTGCTGGATCATATATCATGCTTAAAATTAAATATGTTCCTGGTCGATATAATAAAGATGAACTTCAATTACAGTTTCAATCAGCTTGCTTTTTAGCCGATGTTTTTGATAAGTTTTTTAGATCGGTTGAATTGAAGGTGAATTTAAGTGAAATAAATGATGGTTTAGTGGATAAGTTAATTGAAGTGGCTGAGAATAACCCAGGGACTAAATCGTTAACCATGAAAGTACTAGATCACGAAAACAAAAAAGCCGTCAGGTTTGCTTCTCGTACAACCAAAGTAGATATTACCAGAGAATTTTTAGATCAATTGGAAAATATTGGAAACGTTGGGGTTAAAATATCCTAAATTTATAAAAGGTAAAGTTGTTAAAAGCTTTACCTTTTTTTTGTTATAGTATGAATTAAATAGAATAAAAACCCTATGAAATTAGAAACTAAACGGGCTACAATTGAATTCTTACAGCCAACTGATTTTGATGAGCTCTTAGAGATGTTTGTAGAAAAAGATACGTTTAAATATATAAAGCCATTAAAAGATAAATCTATAGAAGAGTATAGAGCCTTTTTAGAATCTAAATTAAAAGTAAATGCCCAATTTAAAGTTATGGGGTATTGGGTCGTTAGAGAAAAGGGCACAAATGAATTAATTGGGACTTTAAACTATTATCCACTACCAGAAACGTCTGGATATGAGTTTAAGCATATAGGAGCGCATTTTAAGCGAGCATTTTGGGGTCAAGGGTATTCTAAAGAATTATTAACAACGTTAATAGCTTACCTGAATGAAGAATTAGGGGAAAAAGAGATATTAGCAATATTAGAATCGGACCATCTTGTTTCAAAGAAAATGTTGAAGCGTCTAGGATTCAAATTCTTAATGTATTTTGAATTGGGAACAGAAAAGTTAGAAATGTTTAAATTAAGTATTGAAGATTAAATACAACTTACGGTTTAATAATATCAGATGTAGAACTCAACTGAACTTCATAGCGTTTAACATACACTAAATCGGAAATTTGATATTGAGCTATGGTTTCATCACCTATAATGTAATCATAATCATAGGGAGGATATAAATAATAAGACGTGCTTTCAGAAATTTGAATGGTAAATGGATCGTTAACATTACCTAGAATAATATAGGTTTTTTGATCGTCTTCTTCGTAAATTATTCTTGTATTAATTTTATACATAATTGCTTTTGCTTTTAGTTAAATAGATAATTCATCAAACAAATGGGGAAGTTTATAACGTATAAAGTATCTAAGGATAAATTTAAAGAAAAATATTAACATTTACAGAGAAAAATATTATTGATATAAAAAAAACTCGATCAGATAACTGATCGAGTTTTTATTCGAGTTTGGAAAAATTAGACTTAAACGTCTGTTTACTATTTTACTTTGTCAACAATTGCTTTAAAAGCCTCTGGGTGATTCATTGCTAAATCAGCAAGAACCTTACGGTTCAATTCGATTCCATTTGCATGAATAGCTCCCATAAATTGAGAGTATGACATACCGTGCTGACGGGCACCTGCATTAATACGAGTAATCCATAGAGAACGGAAGTTTCTCTTCTTTTGTCTACGGTCTCTGTAAGCATAAACTAAACCTTTTTCAACGGCGTTTTTTGCTACTGTATAAACGTTCTTACGACGTCCAAAATATCCTTTTGCAAGTTTAAGAATCTTTCTTCTTCTTGCTCTAGATGCTACTGAATTTACTGATCTTGGCATTTCTTTCTATTTTTTTGTAACTAGTGACATACTATTTCAATGTGCTTTTTGGTACTAAATTCCATGGTTAATAATAAATAAACCGAAATAATCTATATTAGATTATTTAAGTAATAATTGTAATTTAATGTTAGGTTCATCCGCTTTGTGAACTAACCCATCATGTGTTAAATTACGTTTTTGCTTTTTCGTCTTCTTAGTTAAGATGTGACTTTTAAAAGCGTGCTTTCTTTTGATTTTACCAGATGCTGTTAATTTGAATCTCTTCTTAGCACTGGATTTACTTTTCATCTTTGGCATAATCTACTCTTTTTTTAAAATCCCCAAACTCGAATTTTATTTACTTTTTAGGGGCAAACATCATAATCATACGTTTACCTTCCATTTTTGGTAGTTGTTCAACTTTTGCCAATTCTTCTAGCTCCTGAGCAAACTTTAATAATAAAATCTCACCTTTATCTTTAAAAAGGATACTACGTCCTTTAAAGAAAACATAAGCTTTTAATTTAGCTCCTTCACCTAAGAATTTTTTTGCATGCTTTAGTTTGAAATCAAAATCATGTTCATCCGTATTCGGACCAAAACGAATCTCCTTAATAACAACTTTAGAGCTTTTCGCTTTAAGTTCTTTTTGTTTCTTCTTTTGATCGTACAAGAACTTTTTGTAATCAATTACCTTACAAACTGGTGGCACTGCATTAGGTGCAATCTCCACTAAATCAAGTTCTAGGGACTGTGCGATTTTACGAGCTTCTTCAATGGTAAAGACTCCATCTTCAACATTTTCTCCTACTAATCGTACTTCCGGTACTCGGATTCTGTGATTGATACGGTGTAAGTCTTTCTTCTCAACTCTACCGATTCTTTTCGAACGTTTTCTTCTAATTGCTATGGCTTTGTCCTCCTATTGTTTTAATTAAACTTCAGTCAATGATAACAGTATAATAAACCTGTGTTTTAGATGTTTTTATTGACTTCCTCTTTTATATTATTTATAAATGTGTCAACATCCATCACACCTAGATCTATTTTACCTGGTTTTCTAACAGATACTGTACCATTGTCTTTTTCTTGTTCTCCAACAATTAAAATATATGGTGTTTTCCCCTTTTCGGCATCAAATATTTTCTTTCCAATTGTCTCGGCGCGAGTATCTATTTTGGCGCGAATATCCGACTTTTTCATGAGATTTGAAACTTTATCGCAATAATCGTGAAATTTTTCGCTAATTGGTAAGATAATAACTTGGTCAGGATTAAGCCAAAGTGGGAAATTTCCACCTGTATGTTCAATCAAAATTCCGATGAAACGTTCAAGAGAACCAAATGGAGCACGGTGTATCATAACCGGTCTGTGTTTTTGATTATCAGAACCAACATAATTAAGATCAAATCGTTCAGGTAGGTTGTAATCTACCTGAATAGTACCTAACTGCCATTTACGTCCTAGAGCATCTTTAACCATAAAATCTAATTTAGGTCCGTAGAATGCTGCTTCTCCGTATTCAATAACAGTATCTAATTCTTTATTTGCAGATGCTTTAATAATCGCACTTTCTGCTTTTTCCCAGTTTTCATCGTTTCCGATATACTTTTCTGGTTTTTCTGGATCACGTAAAGAAATTTGTGCAGTAAACTCATCAAACCCTAAAGCATTAAAAGTATACTTAACAAGATCAATTACTTTTTCAAATTCATCTTGAACTTGATCTGGTCTACAAAATAAGTGCGCATCATCTTGAGTAAACCCTCTTACTCTTGATAATCCATGAAGTTCACCAGATTGTTCATAACGATATACTGTACCAAATTCTGCTAAACGTAATGGT
>CBDEVQ010000046.1:0-21353 GCA_965243605.1 Flavobacteriales bacterium | reverse complement strand
GAGTTCGTCGTACATGTAATTCATTTTTAACAACAAACTTTTCATTTAAATTATGTTTTAAAACTACGGTATGCCAGGCTCCATTAGAGCTTACGGTTTGGGCATAATTAACAGTAGAACATAATAATGCTATCCCTAGGGAATAGCTCTTAATTCTTTTAAAGTTCATAGAGTATTTGGTTTCATTTTCTTAATCTCAAATATAAGATACATTCCTAAAATGTGTATGAAATAAAATAAAAGACAAGATATGCCATAAAAAAGCCCTGTATAATGATTATACAGGGCATATATGAATAATAGTGGTTGTAACCTTAGGGTAGAATTTGTTCAAACTCAGTAAGCATTCCATCAGCAGCAACGCCATCGTCTATATTTAGAATGTTATTATTAATAGAAATAATACCTCTCTCCATATTGTCTATAAACAAAACCGAATCACCAGAAACAATATTAATGTGGTAAGGGTAAACACCCGTTTCGTGACCAGCATAAACATCTTCTGGACCTGCAGTTACTATATTGTTAACTACCGTAAGTTCATTTGTTGCTTCGTTAAAAGTCCATAAGACTTCTCCAAATGGATAAGTTATACTGATACCAGCTAATCCTCCACTAACCTTATGCAAGGTCCAAGTTTGACCGATAGATGAATTTACAGATGGTTCTATAAGAGCTTCATCAGAGGTTGTACAACCAACTAAGAAGGCCAAAATAGACATTGTAAATAAGATTGATAACTTCTTCATAATGTGTTTAGTTAAACAATTAATATGCTCTAAAGTTACGCAATATATTATTTATTTCATTTTACAACAATAATTTTCAACCTTTAATGGATTTTAATGCTTTAAGGTTTATATAGGTATATAACATTGTTTATTATTAAGATGTTAATGCATAATCAATATAATTAATATTGGATAAGAGGATTATTCATTATTTGAAATGTTATGTCTTTATTTGTAATGTGCTGTAATATAGATTGTTGTTTTGTTACTGTGTTCTATTCAGGATTTAAAGCATATCGTTTTAAAGGTAAAGAAGAGGAGATCATGTTCAAGAAAAATAGAGGCGCTTTTATTGCATTAAAAGCGCCTTAATAATTTATACATTTGTTTTGCATGTTTTTATACCAAATATGGCATAGAGAGGGCAAAAGTTAATTAAAGAGGTTAAAATGAAAACTCCTGCAATAGATAGTCCTATAGCACCTATAGTTCCAGAAATGACCTCTGTAAAGTATAATACAGCAAGTAAAATAGCAATTACAATACGAATCGTTTTGTCGGTTACACCCATATTCTTTTTCATAGTCTGTTTATTTAAAGTAGCAATTAAGCCTTATATTTATATCAAAAATAAACACCCCAATATTTAAAAGCGGTGACTGGAGTCACCATAAGCTGAAATACCACTAAATACGTCGTAATTTTATTTGTTTGGCATGCTGTTCTATATGCCCTTCATGTTCTAATTTTTTCATCACACGGCTAATAACCTCTCTTGCTGACCCTAGGTCATTTGCAATTTCTCTATGCGATATTGTTAAAGGATTTTTACCTGTTATTTTCACCTTATTGGTTAAATAGTCTAATAGGCGTTTATCCATTTTATCAAACAAAACATGATGGATTGTCTCTAATAGATCTGTATATCTAACATTATATTGTTGAAAGAAAAGTGTATTTAATTCGGGGTATATTTTAATCCAATCTTTAACTTTATCTACAGGCAACAAAATGGCTTGAGTATCTTCTTCTGTTTTTGCAAATACTTGACTAGGATTATTTTTTAAACAGGCCGAAAAAGACATGATACAACTTTCTTCAGGTTGTATATAATAAAGTAAGAGTTCCTTATCGTCGTGTTTTGTATAAACCTTAATAAGCCCTGAGATTACAAGTGGTATAACCTTAATATACTGTCCTTCTCTCAATAATTCTGAGTTTTGATGAATGGAGACAATAGAAGAATGATTCAGAATGTCCTGTTTTAACTCCGAATTTAAATGGTTGAGTGCTTGAATATCGATTGTAGTCATATCCTAATTATTTTTAAGTACAAGGTAATGAATTCTTGTAATTTTATTTAGGATTTAAAGCTTAAAATACGCCCATTTTGGGAGATAATAGAATAATAATATACCTTTGAGTTATTGTTAAATAAATACGTTTTATATGCAACTTAAACCGACTCAATTAGAAGATTTAGAACAATTATTTTTAAATCAGGCCGATGATACATACAATCAGATGGCTGCATTTACATCTGAAAACCCAAAGGATAAAGAAGCTTATTTGCAGAAGTGGTCTAAAATTATTGATAACCCAGAAATTAAAATACAATCCATATTTGTAGATCAGGTTTTAGTTGGAAGCGTCTTATATTTTAGCATCATGGGAGAAACGAATGTATCCTATGGAATAGAACGAAAATACTGGGGGAAAGGTTACGGTAAACAAGCCTTAAAATTATTTTTAAAAGGCGAAGATTTACGTCCTTTACATGGAAGAGTTGCTTTTGATAATATAGGATCTCAAAAAATTTTGGAACACAATGGGTTTAAAAAAATAGGGACTGATACGTATTTTGCAAATGCTAGAAATAAAGAAATTGAGGAATGGATTTATCGTTTAGAATAATGCTGGAACTTGTGTCTAGACTTTAACCATTCATTTTTTGTTAAGGCATATCTTGAGTCTGTACAATCATCTTGAACGTTACGAAACGTATCCACTAAGTTTAAGAATTTTTCTAAAATACGTACAGAACCTCTATTGGCAATATTAACGTCTGCAGTAATTTTTTCTAAATCTAAAGTGTTAAAACAATACTCGAGTAATCCATGCATTGTTTCAGTTCCGAATCCTTTATTCCAATAAGGCGTTCTAAATCGATATCCTAATTCTCTATCCCCTTCATTATTGGTTAGTATAGCACATAGTCCAATTAAATCCGTTTTGTCTTTTTCATAAATTCCCCATACACATTTATCTGAATGAGAGGGGTTATCTATAGGTCTAGAAAAAACGATAAACCGTTGTTCCATTTCGTAATTAGATAATGGTTTTTGTGGAACTAAAGTAATAACTTCAGGGTCAGATAGCAATTCAAAGAATGAATTTTTATCCTTAGAATCTAAAGTTTTAATGGTTAATCGAGGTGTATTAAATATAGACATAGTTGTTAATTGTTAAGCTTTCACATTACCCACTCTAATGGACCAATAGATTTATAATGAAGCCAAATTAAGGAAAACAAGATACAGCAAACGCTAAATATAATAGCATATATTACCGAAAAAATTAAAGAATACGTTCCAAGAGGTTTCATTCCTAGCCATTCTACAATCCCCATCCCAACAATTACATGGGCTACATAAAAGGTTAAGGCAAGTTGTCCTGTTTTATGTAAAGCCTTAATTATTTTAGATTGAGGAAACCGATTTGCCATAAGAATACATGACGTAAGTACAATGGTTGCAACCGCTATTCCATTAATCATATATAAAGGAAAAGGCGGCATAGGCTCCGTACTAAATATTAAAAGAACATCCGAATCTAGATGCTTTATAGGTATATATTGTATGACAATAAAAATTAATACTTGAACGACAATACAGGTTAGAATACTAGTGACTAATGCTTTTTTTAAAAATTTATGATTGGTTAAATCTTGTCGTCCTAACCAAATTCCGAAGAGCATAAATCCAACCCAAGGAAAAGCAGGATGAAAACCATTAAAAAATAAATGACGAATGAAACCATTAAAAGTCCAAAAGTCTACATAATTTAAGGTGTCAAAATTCCATCCATTTTCATAATTGAAAAGGGCTAATAATATGGGGAATATAAAAATAACCACAAGAGTTGATAACCATATGAGATTGGGTTTTCTGTGTATGAAAAATAAAGAAATCATCATATATAAACCGTAAAAATGTAAAATATCGGCTGGCCAAATTGTAATATACGATAGCCCAATAATAAATAATAAAATGGCCCTTCTAATGATTTGAATCCGTTTTTTATTCAATAAATCTTTATCCTGATTTAGAAGGGCTTTATTGGTCGTTAAAGCCAATCCAACTCCAGCTAAAACAACAAAAGTGGCCGCTGCTTTACCATTAAATAAATGCATAATATCTTGTAGCCAAATTGAACCATTTTCACCAAATACAATTTTAAAATTGACCAATATCATTCCAAAAATGGCCAATGCTCTAGCAACGTCTATTCCAATAATTCGTCCAGATTTCATGAATTTATAGTTAGGTTAATCCCTTTTTGTTAATTGAATAAAGTATTTATAGGAGAATGTAATCAAATATAATTAAGAATATTTTGTTCCTCATATCACCTTATATAATTGTGAATTTATTCATGAATTTTAACAAGAATATAATATTAATTCACATTGTATTAACATATATTAACCATGTGATGATAGTGTATTTTTTTCTTTGGGGATTTTTCGAATACGTTGCATCGTATTATTTTATAATTTGAACCAAATTGAGAAATATAGCTAATCATATCAATAATTTAAAAGTTATATACTTTTAAATATGGATTTAATAGAAGCTATAATTTTCATTTTAGGTTGTCTAATTAAACTTTTACAGAATGCGTAAACTGTTACTCTTTTTTCTTTTAATACCTTGTTTTTTAATGGCTCAAAATTTTGAGCAAGGTGAACTTATTATCAAATTACGCCCTCATGACAACCCTATTACCTGGGCAAATCGAGTAACGTCTTTAAATAATAAACCGGTACATTTTGTAAACAAAAAAGTAATTTCATCTCCTTTTAATATTCACCTTTTTACCTTTAATACAGAACAATGGTCGGAAAAGGAGTTATTGGTAGAGTTAAAGAAGAATTATTTGGTTGAAGAGGCACAAGTAAATCATATAATTACATCACGTGCAACTCCTAATGATCCTTTATTTACGGATCAATGGCAATATAATAATACAGGACAAAGTGGAGGAACACCAGGTGCTGATATTGATATTGAGAATGCATGGGATCATACCACTGGTGGATTAACATCTGATGGTGATACCATTGTAGTATGTGTTATTGATGGAGGGTTTGAGATTACTCATCCTGATTTAGCACCAAATATGTGGATAAACCACGCCGAAATTGATGGTAATGGAATTGATGATGATTCGAATGGATATGTTGATGATTATTATGGTTGGAATGCTGATTTTTCGAATGGAAGTATAACGTCTAATTCATCGCATGGTACGCCTGTAGCAGGAATTATAGGAGCAAAAGGAAACGATAGCTATGGTGTAGCAGGAGTAAACTGGGATGTTAAAATAATGGGTGTTTCTGGTGGAGGAAATGAAGCCGATGCTTTAGCAGCATATACGTATCCATATTTAGCCCGAAAAAGATATAATGAAACCAATGGAGATCAAGGGGCATTTGTTGTTGCAACGAACGCATCTTGGGGAGTTGATTTAGGTCAAGCTGTAGACGCTCCTATATGGTGTGCCTTCTATGATTCATTAGGTACAGTAGGAATTTTAAATGCAGGAGCAACAGTTAATGGATCTGTAAATGTGGATGTATTGGGAGATTTACCAACACAGTGTGGTAGTGATTATTTAATTTCTGTTACTAACATGAACCATTTTGATGAAAAAGTTAATCAAGCTGGATATGGACAAAACTCTATAGATATGGGTGCTTTTGGAGCAGGAACTTATACAGTAGCTATGGGGAATACTCACGATTCTTTTGGAGGAACTTCTGGGGCAACACCTCATGTAGCGGGTACAATTGCCTTATTATATTCTGCCCAATGTCAGAGTTTTATTGAAATTGCCAAACAGAATCCCGATCAGGCCGCATTAATGATTAAAGAATATATATATGATGGTTTAGATGCCAATTCATCTTTAGTAGGTATTACAACCCAAGAAGGGCGATTAAATGTAAATTCCAGTATGAATTTATTGTTGGATGATTGTGCTTCTTGTGCTCCAGTATCGGAATTATCTGGAGAGGTAACAAACCAAAGTGCATTAATTACTTGGGTAGATACATCATCGTCAGAAAATAGATTACTATATAAGCACCATGAAAGTTTGGATTGGGATACTATTCATAATGTTTCAACACCATTTACTCTAGATAGTTTAGATATCTGTTCAAATTATACGATTAAAGTTCAAAACTTATGTCCAGACACTACATGGGCAACCAGTTATTCTATAAACTTAGAGACTGGGAACTGCTGTAGTATTGTAGATTTTACTGCCACTTCGACGACTCAAAATGAAATAAGTTTAAGTTGGGGAGAAATTTTTGAAATGCAATCCTATGTTGTTTATCATAAATTGGTAGGTGAAATGAACTGGCAAGATTCAATGGTGATCCTGGGAAGTACAAGTACAAACTATACTTTAACTGGATTAGAACCATGTTCAACTTACGAAATAAAGTTAAATTCAGAATGTTCGGGTATTGAACAAGAAGAAACTCTATTTATTGAAACGACCGGATGTGAGAATTGTGTAGAATTGGATTACTGCCAAGCGGATGAATTTAGCCCAATATCAAGTTATATTACTCAAGTAAGTTTAGAGTCTTTTGTTAAAAACTCAAATACCGTTGTTGGAGGTTATCAAGCTTTTGAAGGTACAAGTGATTTTATATTAACACGTGGTCAAAATAACCAAATTGAAGTAACAACCTTTGCGAGTAGTCAGTCTTATAATACACATCTTTGGATCGATTTTAACCAAGATGGTGATTTTGATACCGATGAGGTTTTTGTTGGTGGGCAATCTGCGAATACATATACATTTAATGTAAATATCCCATTTGAGGCCGTTAATGGATTAACTCGTTTAAGAATTGTTCACCAATTGGTATTTGGAGGAATTCAAATTGTTCCTTGTAACTCAACTGCGTTTTTTAGACGTGGAGAAGTAGAAGATTACTGTGTGAATATTGTGGAACCGGTTTCTGTTCCTTCATTAGATAAAACGGATATTACGTTCTATCCAAACCCAGTGTCTGACATTCTAAATATCGAGAATTCATCGAATGAGCTGTATCATATTCGTTTAATAAATATTCTTGGTAAAGAAGTTCTAAAAAGAACCTTAAATGCAAACCATTCGAATGCAGTAGATGTTTCAGAGCTTAAAGAAGGAATGTATTTATTAGAATACACGAGTGAGAAAGGAAGCGTTATTTCTACTAAAAAGTTTATCAAGCAATAACACCACAACCTTATATTTATGATAAAATGCCCTAACGTTTTTAAAATTTTAGGGCATTTTTAAATGATCTAAATAATCTTAACAATTAATACATATTATCAACATAAAATTAAAGCCATAAATCAGTAAATTTTATTAATATTACATAGATAATTTAGGACACTCAAACACAAATTACAGAGAAGTATATGGGTCTTTATAAATCCCTTGCCATCAGTGTTATGGTTGTTTTTTTCTTTTTTATTAGATGTTCGTCTGATAGAGTAGAGGTAGAAACAAATCCATTAGAAAAAACAACACATATTCAAAAGTCACTCTATCTTAATCATCATGATAGTGTTGAGTATATTGGTATGGATCAATGTAAGCAATGCCATACCGAGAATCATAAAACATTTATTCATACAGGTATGGGACGCTCTTTTGGATTAGCAAATCCAGAAAAAAGTTCGGCTGTATTTAATTCGCATTCGGTATTGTATGATAAAGATTTTAATTTGTTTTATCAACCTCAGTGGAAAGGGGAACAATTGGTTTTAAAAGAGTATCGATTATCAGAAAATAAAAAAGATACTTTATATTCTAGAGATCAAGTTATCAATTATATTGTTGGATCAGGTCAACATACTAATTCCCATATGGTGGATAAAAACGGGTATGTTACACAAGCTCCATTTACCTATTATACACAAGATGGTCATTTGGACTTTCCTCCTGGGTTTGAAAATGGTCATAATACCCGTTTTTCAAGAAAAATTGGTTTAGAATGTATGAGTTGCCATAATGGGTTACCTGAATTTGTGTTAGGGTCAGAGAATAAATACAATAAGGTTCCTATGGGAATTGATTGTGAACGTTGTCATGGACCTGGAGAATTACATGTTCAACAATTTCGTAACGGACAAATTACAGATACGTCTAAGTTTATAGATTATACGATAGTAAATCCAGGTAAATTAAGTCCTGAATTACAATTTGATTTATGTTCTCGTTGTCATTTACAAGGGAATATGGTTTTAAAAAATGGGAAGAATTTTTACGATTTTAAGCCAGGAATGGAATTATCTGAAGTACTGGATGTCTTTCTCCCAAAATATACAGACTCCGATGAGAAATTTATCATGGCTTCTCATGTAGATCGTCTAAAAATGAGTGATTGTTTTAAGAATGCAGAAGGAATGACCTGTATTTTATGTCATAATCCGCATATCAGTGTAAAAGAAACAAAAGCTCAACATTTTGATAATGTCTGTAAATCTTGTCACCAAAATAAAGAACATAGCCTTTGTACCGAAGATTTGGAGAAAAAGGAAGGGCAAACCTGCGTAAGTTGTCATATGCCTAAAACGGGAAGTTCAGACATCCCACATGTTAGAATTACAGATCATAAAATTGCTGTACAAAAGGAAAATAAAAGATCATTAGCTCAAGAAACACATGAGTTTCTAAATTTATACTGTGTTAATAATGATAATCCAGATACGTTAACTTTAATAAAGGCTTATCTACAGCAATATGAACGTTTTGAAATGTTGGATGTATTACTGAAAAAGGCAGAAGAATTACTCCGTACCCAACCACTTACAGTAGATATTTTTGAACAATATGTTCATTTACATTTCTTACAAGGACAAGGGTATAAATCGGTTGTACTTTTAGCAAAATTACCAAACCGTTGGATGGATGAGTTAGAACCAAGTTTTGATAATAAAAACGCTTGGTTACTTTATAGATTAGCTAAAGCATACGTAAATAACCGAGATGTTATTAATGCAAAAAGAATGTATTCTAAAGCAATTGAACTCGCACCTTTTCATTTAGATATTCGATTAAGCTTTGGTAAAGAATTGCTTGAGTGGGGGGATATTCCTAGTGCTCAAACCCAATTAAAATTTATTATTAAAGAGAATCCGAATTATGAGTTAGCGTATACACCTTTGGCGTATTCTTATGCACTTCAACAAAATTATTTGGAGGCTGAAAAATTGTATAATCAGGCGATAGAATTAAACCCTAACGATTTTCATGCCCAATCTAATTTAGCTGGTTTATATGTGATGAAGGGTAACGTGCCCCATGCAAAAAAGTTATTAATGGATGTATTAAAGGAAAGGCCAGACTTTTCATTAGCAAAGCAAATGATGAGTCAGCTACCGTAAAAAAAACGAAAAGGATTAGAAGAAAGATTATGATTAAAAGTAAACAATTGGTTAAACGTTATCGTATAATATTAAACAAATAATAAATTGGAAACAATAGAACTTTTAGGTGTTGAAAATGGATTTTCGGCATCAAAACTTATTCAGTTTTTAAGAACCTATTCAGAGCATACTACTATTGAAATACTCGATGTGCTAAATCGGTTAGATTCTGGTAAAGCCGTGGTTGTAAAACTAAAGCCAAAAGCCATTGGATATTACAAAGAAATGGTAAAGGAGTTGTCTTATATAAATGTTAGAATTGGGAATTCTTCATACCAAGAACAAACCGTATAACATCCTTAATATACAGTGCGAGAATAAAGATAAATACTACCATAATTAGGGTATGTATTAAGTAATGACAGATGGTTATTTTTTGTTTCAATTAAATACATTACTTAATAAATTGACTGTAAGTTATTTGGTGTATTTTTAATTGGTGTGATTAATGGAATTTGTATCCCTTAATACATTCTATCATTTTTGATAAATAAGTAATTTGCAGTTTAAAGTAAGAGCGTTAAATTAGACTTATTAGTCACTATTAAAACTGTAATTATGGACTTTAGAAAGCAAGTGCAAAACCACAATATATTATCCATTTCTATAGGTTTAGTTTATTTGTGGTTTGGAGTTTTAAAATTTTTCCCTGAATATAGTCCTGCCGAAGATTTAGCAAAAAATACAATTGGTCTTCTAACATTTGAATATATTCCAACTCAAATTTCGATTGTATTGTTAGCGATATGGGAGACTGTGGTAGGCGTTCTATTAATAAGTAATGTATTTAGAAAGGTTGCCGTAAAATTGGCACTGGTACAAATGTTGTGTACGTTTTTGCCTTTTATCTTTTTTACAAAAGATGCGTTTGCTATCGCACCATTTGGGTTCACCTTATTGGGTCAGTATATCTTTAAAAATGTCATAATTATAGCTGCTCTATTCACCATTTACTACCATCCTGAAAAATCACAAGACTTAGAAACAACAAACAAGTAGTTTATATTTCTAATACAATAATTGCAGTTAGCCAAATGGGTAAAGACATTAAATAAAACACTGAACTCCAGTATATATTACGGTAGTAAGTCGTTTTGTTTTTTAAATGGTAATATTTTGAAATAAACAACAGTTTAAAAATGGGAGCAATAGCAATAAGGTATATTAAACTAATATAGGTGAATGTATACCACACTTTGTAATGAACCATGACTAAAGAAAGAATAAGCCAAGAGTAATGAGTGGATAGAATTAAGGTATGTAATATTGGTGGTTTCTTGGTTGATTTATAGCGTTTAATCGTGTAGAATATAACGCATAAACTTAATATTATACCAATGGTATAAATACCTAATCCTATAAAAAAATCGGTTTTAAGAGTAAACATTTTCTTTGATAAATACCGTTATAAAATATATTTCTTGGGAGTAAGGATAGAATTTCTATACCTATTCATGTGAATTTACATTATCTAGGAAAAATTATCCTCGTAAAAAGTTTAACCTCAGGAATTCATCGTTTAAATTACAGAATTAGAGTACTAAGTTATTAAAGAAGAATATTGTATTGTAAGTAATTCTATTTTTTTAATTCTAATATCTACAAATGATATATTTCATTTACATTTATAAGACGGCTTAATGCCGTATGTACAATTTAAGTTATAGGAAAATGCCAACTAAGAAAATAACATTTACAAATAGAGAAGGTCAGGTATTATCTGGTCGTTTAGAATTGCCGTTAAAAACAACACCTAGTCAATTTGCAATTTTTGCACATTGTTTTACGTGTAATAAAAATTTGAATGCCGTAAAAAATATAAGTCGGTCTTTAGCCCAAAAAGGATTTGGTGTATTGCGATTTGATTTTGCAGGATTAGGAGAAAGTGAAGGTGAGTTCGAAGATACTAATTTTAGTGGTAATGTAAATGATTTAGTAGATGCGGCAGCATATTTAGAAAATGAATTTAAAGCTCCACAGCTATTAATTGGACATTCTTTAGGAGGAGCAGCGGTATTAAGTGCTTCTAAAATGATTTCATCGGTTCAAGCTATAGTTACCATAGGAGCGCCAAGTCGTCCAGAGCATGTACAACACTTATTTAAGGACTCTAAAGCTCAAATTAATAAAGATGGAAAAGCAAGTGTTAATATTGGTGGGCGTCCATTTTATATAAAACAGCAATTTATAGACGACTTAAATAATCAACAATTATCGGATGTTAATAAAGGTGGTGAACAAGCCCTATTAATTATGCATTCGCCACAGGATAATATTGTTGGAATAGAAAATGCCGAACATATTTATAAATTGGCTCAGCATCCTAAAAGTTTTGTGTCTTTAGATGGGGCAGACCATTTGCTTTCGGATAAGAAAGATGCCCTATATGTTGGTGATGTAATTGCAGGTTGGGTAGGCCGTTATATTTGTACTGAAACTAAGGAAACTGTTGAAAAATCAACCCATCAAGTAGAAGCTAGGTTAACACACACAGATGGGTTTACAACCGCATTAAAGGTTGGCGATTATTTGTTGACGGGGGATGAACCTATTAGTTTAGGCGGTGCAAATTTAGGACCGTCTCCATATGAATTTGTTGGAGCAGGGCTTTCGGCTTGTACAGTAATGACTTTACAAATGTATGCTAAACGAAAGGGTTGGGAAATAGATGTAGAGATTCATACAAATCATTCCAAACAAAAGACCGAAGCAGGAGAAGTTGTTGATGTTTTTGAAAAGCAACTTATAGTAAAAGGAGATTTAGATGAAAAACAAGTTCAACGGTTAATGCAAATTGCCGATAAATGCCCCGTACATAAAACCTTAAAATTAGGATCTCAATTTAAAACATCTATTATTAAGCAATAATAAAAAGCCCCGATGCAAATGATGTGTCGGGGTAATTTTTTAGAGTTCAATTCGTTCTTTTCGTTGCATAATCATTTTAACTTCATCGTAAGATAACGGATGAAAATCATGGCAATCTACACCTATATCAAAAGCGAGTTGGTTTGGGTTGTCTGGTAAACTTCCATGACTATGACCATATAAATGCCAGGTGCCTCTATATTCACCACGCCAAACACGCATAGCGTAATGAAAAAGAACGATGCGTTGAACGCCATTTTTACAGGTTGGATCTTTTACTTTTAGTTCGTGATAATCCTTGATCCATTTAAAACGTTTTCGGTTATTTAATGCAGAACCTTCATGATTACCACTAATCAGATATATTGTTCCATGGAGTTGATTGAGTATATCAGTAATCAGTTCTCTATCTTTTGTCATTCCAAAATCTCCTAAATAATAAACCTCGTCTTCTGGGCTAATTTTACTATTCCAACGTTTAATAAGCTCTGCATTCATTTCTTCTACATTTGCAAAAGGACGATTACAGAGACGAATAATATTTTCGTGTCCAAAGTGATGATCTGATGTGAAAAATATTTTACTCATGTCATTAAATCAATGTTCAAACTTTAAATTTAAGTAAGTCAAATGAATATATACCAACATATTTAGACACCTTAACCATTTTTTGGAGTTATAGATTTTGTCTTTTTAACTCTAAGACTTTCTACTACAACCGTTGAAATAATAATGAGTCCTCCAAATATAGTCATGAGACTTGGATATTCATTTAAGAATATTACCGCCAATATAATTCCGTAAACAGGTTGTAAAGAGCTCATTAAACTAGCCGATGTTGTTGAGAAATATTTAAGACTTTGAATAAATAGAGTATGTCCAATAGCTGTGGTTAAAATGGCAAGTAGTCCAATGGCAGGCATAAATTCAATGAATTCACTCCCTGAAATCATCCATAGGGTTGGGAAAAGACAAATGGTTATGGCTCCTAATTGATTAAACATTAACACAGATTGGTTGTAATGTTTAACTTTTGGTTTCATCATGATATTACGAAGAGCGTAAAATATGGCCGACATAACACCAAAACAAATGGCCTTAAAATAGGTGCTGCTAAAATCGAATTCTGGAATAAGGAAATATACACCAACTAATACTAAGCTTCCTAATATCATGTGAATACCTTGGAATTTACTTTTGGTTAGCAAGGGTTCTAAAATAGCCGTAATTGCTGGGAATGTATATAATGATAACATTCCAATAGCTACATTAGATAATTTTAAGGCATAAAAATACGTCATCCAATGTGCTCCTAAAAATACGCCTCCTAATAAGATGGTTTTTCGATCTTTAATCGGAATTTTAAAACTAAACCCTTTAAGTTTACAGTAAATAAATAATATTATACAAGCTAATATTGATCGTATACAGATAATACTAGGTACGGGAAGGTCAATATATTTTCCTAAAACACCAGATGTACTAATGAATAAAATGGCAAGGTTAAGCTCTAATAGACTTGAATAATAAGATTTAGATTTCAATTTTTTAGCCTTTGGTTGGTTGTATAAAGTCTCGCAATATACTATTAAAAACAATTTAAACGTATGAAGTAAAATGAAGACTATTACTTCATACGCTTTATATTATGGTTACAACCAAAAGTCTTTAATTTTAATAGGCTTAGTGGTTCTTCTATTGATGAAGAAGAACTGAAATATTTCAAAAAACCATACACGCTTTCCAATGTTGTTATACCAAAACATCGCTTTTCTTAACCTTTTGTCTTTATGTAAAAAACGCCTTTTTATGGCTTTAGGTCTGGCTTGCATAATAACTTCAATACATTTTACCAAGAGAATGACTTTCCATGGTTTAATATTGGGTGTTTCTATAATTTGGTGTTTATAATCCCAATACCGTTGATCCAATTGAATAATGTTTTTTTCTTCAACCTCCTTAAAATATGGCGTCCATTTATGAGGTGTAACATACAGCAATTGAACCTGATCTGGGTCATAAGCCAGAAGTTGCTTAAGACTGTTGTAGAAATCGATAACACGTTCTTCACCAAAACCAACAACATAGGTAGCCATTGATAGAATATTATGTTGTCGTAACAATTCTATGGCTTTCTTATCTTTCACCTGAGATCCTGCTTTCTTGATTTTCTCTAAAATGAGTTCATCGTAATTCTCAATACCCAATAAAAAACGTTCGAACCCTGCTTTTTTATATAGATGTAAATGGGCTTCGTCCCTTACAATATTATCGGCTCGAATAGAGCCAACCAATATGAGATTTATTTTTTTTTCGATTAACGCTTCTAAGAAAGCTTTCCATTCTCGTTTGTTTGTTGATGGATTTTCATCTGCAAAATTAATGACTTCAATTCCATAAGTATGATGTAGCATTTCTATTTCATCGGCTAATTTTTGAGGATCTCTATTCCTCCATTTTTTCCAAAACAAACTCTGGCCACAATAACTACACGGATATGGACAACCTCTAGAGAATTGCAAAACAACCGCTTTTTTATGTCCCCAATAGGTATAATTATACCCTTCCATGAGTTCCCATCCAATTCTATAGTCGTCTAAGTTTTGCAGAGTAGATGCTGGTTTGGTTTTAATGGCCTTATCGTGACTTAATAAAGCAATCCCACTAACTGAATTTAGATTTCCATTTTCAGATAACGTATTAACAAGATCTAAGGTTACTTGCTCTCCTTCTCCACAAACAATATAGTCAATGGATGGTGTGCTTTCTAGAATTTCTTTCCAATGATAGGTCGGAAAAACGCCACCTATAATAATTTTAACCATAGGGAGAGTTGTCTTAATACGATTGGAGATTTCATTAATAATTGGGTGGGCAGATGTAGATCCTGAATGCCCTAAAAGCACTAGATCTGGAGATAATTGCCTGACCGATTTAATAATGTCTTTGAAGGAGGTGTTGTTGTAATCTGCATCCAGTAATGTGACTTGATATCCTTGGTCTATTAAAGGCCCACCAATTGATAATAACCCCAAAGGTGGTAGATGTTCAAAAGCTAACCGACTCCCAATAGATTTATGAGGTGGGTTAATGAGTAAAATATGCATTGTATTGCTCTAATTATGACATACAGGATTAGCCATAACAATTTGCTATGGATGCTTATATGCCATCTGTTACGCTTAACAAAAAGCTTAAATATCTAATTTTGGGGTAGAGTAAAAGTAGCATAATATTAATGTAATACTTATCGATTAATGTTAATTTATATTTTAATTGGTAATAAAATGTTGGAAGGCAACAAAGGAATATAAAGAATGAATTAGACGTGTTTTATAATCCTAATTTATTCTTTATATATGGACTAGTTAAGTGTTTTACAACATTGAAAGGTTCGCAATTATCGTCTTTAGAACCCATAGGAATTGGTCCAATTTTAGTAGCCACCTCTATAGCTGCAGCATTTAAGATGGCATTTCGTTTACCTAATCCTAATAACGCACCACCCATGGAACATTTAACGGCAAACGATTCATTAAAATAAGTTTGATTAATACGTTCTATATGCTTTAAGAAAAAAGTATTGTCGGGTACATTTTTCTTTTTAAACTTAGACACTTCATATAATAATCCATAGGCACAACTGCGTCTGTTTTTATCGTCACTTACGACCCAATCCGATAATAAATCATATACAAATGGTGTTTTAGAAAGTGTGGCATCACATGCCGAAAATACATGTGCTAAATGCCCATATTTTAAATCCTCGACTTGTTGTTCAGCCTGTTCTCTAGTGACTTGTTTAGGCTCATCTATGAGTAAAGCAATAATTTTAACATCATAAATATCACTATTCCATAACTCTAAAGCCAATGTGTGATTTCTGCCGATTTGTTTAGCTAATTTACGAAGTACTGTAAGTCCTATTCCATAACTTTTCAGGGAATTCTTATGAACATATTTAGTATTCCATTTGGCTATCCCTTTCTCATTAGAGTGAGATTTTAGAAGGTCTATTACTTCAGGTTGGGTCATTATTAAAGGCTTTGATTTTGTCAATAAATATTAGTTGGATTCCTTTATTAGTCTAAGAATCTCCTTATCTCCAGATCGACTCATTATAAACTCTAAACTATCATGCGTAAGTTTATTAATTTCTACCCCAATTTCTAATTTTCCGTCTGGTTTAGAATATAAGGTATTGCCTGATATTTTATAAACTCCAGTTTCATTTAGGCTCCCAAAACGATATGTATAGGTTTTATTGCCCTTGAAATTAAATGAAACTGTATTATTAGAACAATTGTTTGTGCCAGTTGAAGGAACAATCCATTCAGAACAGGTCCATTTACCAATTAATTTGTCATATTTCTCGGTGTTATCACAGGAAACAATTGAGGTTAATAAAAGTAATATTAAGGCATTTAATTTCATGTTTAAAGATTTAAAATGAAATACAATTTACTATAAATAAATGGCTTAATTGTAATTTGTAAATATTATTGGTAAACCCTTTATATTAAAAAGATTTTATAATTTGAAATCTTATCTAGAAGTCTTTGGTTTAAGTATTCGTTTTTATTTGATAAGGAATCTGAGATGCGTATTGATTCTTGGTAATAGAGTGATATTTTATTAGAATCCCAATGTTTTGGAGGTTTTTGTAGATTGGTTATCCGATCGGCCAGTTTAACAATTCCTACTTCGTTAGGTTGTTTAAGAATGCGTTTTAAACTGTCCATCATCCTTTCTTTTTTAGATGAAAAATGATCGTTTTTTGTTAACGCTAAAACCCCATTGGCAATAGATTCTCCAAAATTAGTTATTAGTTCATTAAAAGTCGTTTCTGTATCTTCTATGGTATCGTGAAGTATAGCCATTTGAATAGCCATGTCAAGATTAAAATTAGGACTTTTTGTATGGGCTATTATGACCTCCATAGTTACATTGGAAATATGGAGTAAGTAATTGGCTTTGGTTCCAGGAACACATTGTTTAGCATGTTTTTCACCAGCAAATAATAAAGCGTTTTGATATAATTCTTGAGTCATTTTAATAAATTAGGATGTGGAGTTGAATCTCAAGAGTAATTTAGGAGAATTTAAGATTCCCCTTTATCTTGTTTTCTTTTCTCCTCTTTTTCTTTTTTCTTAATACTATACCATGTAGAAAATCCCATTATGGTCCCAAAACAAACCGTATGTAATATAAATTTATTAATACTTATTGCTTGATTGTCATAGTAGTCAAACCCCATCATGATTAATCCATACGTAAGACCAGAGAATACGCCAGATAGTAATATTTTGTTCATTTGTTTTTTTTTAGAATGTGTTAATGTGTAATGTCAATGATGTCTTCTTCGTGTTTTTTAGATAAACAAGGCTCTGCATAATCAATAATATCTTTACTCTCATACGCCATTAAGCGTTTTTTGATTTCAGAAAATTGGACTGATTTAGGAATTTCCAAAGAGAAATATGTGTCGTTAAATTTCTCAGACTGACAATTTAGAGCTTTAAATTCCGATCGTAAATCATCAATATTTTGCGTTTCATCATTTAATAAGACCAACACAATAGAATTACCAGAATGGGTAACTGTTTCTTTATAGGTAAGCATTTGTTCAGATTCGTCATATTCTGCAATAAACTCATCTTCGGTAGCAATTAAAGGCCCATAGAATGGAATATTGTATAGCTTATATAAACCAATAGAAGAATCAATAGGTTTAGCCCAAAGGGTTTCAACCGTAATTTCGTCTAGAATGTCGCTATGATATCTAAATAATACTTTAGTATATTCTTGTTCTTTCATTTTAGCTTTATGTTGAAGTTTCAGTAATTAAGCGTCTTGTAACTTAATGTATATTCGGATACAAATAATAATTACAGCGGCAATACTTAATAAAGATTTTCCGTCCAGTTCAAAAGATTGTTTTGCCTTTTTTAAATGAGCAAATTTATTCTTTTCAATATCGGTAAGGTTTAGTTTGTTCAGGTTTTCTAAATTTTGATTAAAGATAACCATTCCGGTTGATTGGTGTGTATGACTTTTTAAATCTTGTAAAATTTTAATCGTTAATTCTATTGTTTTCGATTTTAATTCAAGAATCTTATGGTGATCTAAAGCATTAAAAATAACAACGTCCACTTTATTAATTAAGGTGAGTCCTTTTTCGTTATAAATTTGGTTTATTGTTTTTGCTTTTGATTTAAGGTCATTAGAAAATTGTTCGCTTATGATAAGGCGTTGTTCAATATTTTCGCAAAGCGTGTCAATAACGGTGTTGTATGTTTTTGTATCGCAGTATTTTGGAGCTTTTAAGAAGGCAAGAAGTTTACCCTCTGTATTTTTAGAAATGCACTCGTTAAATATGATGTGAAAGGTCTCTAAGTATTTTGGACTTATCCATTCTAAAAACTCAGGAGAATGGTCTGGAAGGTCTGGATATTGTGAGAATAAATTAACAACTTGATCGTTTAGTAAATCATGAATTAATGGCTCGCTTTTTAAAAGCGTTTCAAAGTTTGAATTTGACATTTGTATAGAGTATTATTATTCGTACGAAAATAATTGTTTCTTAGTAAGAACAAAAACAATAGTCGTATTTATTTAATAATAGCCAATTTGTTAAGCATTGTTATAATGATTCAACATTAATTTAAAGAAACAATCGGTTATTAATTGTCATATTCTAATACAGGTTCTCCATCTATACAATTCACTCCACTAGGTTCAATAGGTGTAGAACAATCACTACTAATATTCCATTTTAAATTGTATTCATGCTCTTTTATTTTATGAGTTTCAACCAGTCCTAAGAAGGATTGCACATTAATTGTTGTTGGATATGGAATAAAGGCGTGTGGGCCACCACAAGCTTTACTTCCAATACTTGTATAAGACCAATTTTCAGAATTGTCGCAAGAATTACTCTTAGATAAGGATAATATCTGATTAATTAATAAGGATAATTGTTGAGCGTCTTCTTCTTGTTCAGATTGATTGTCTTTATTACATGAGCTTAGGAATAATATTGAGCATGCAAAAAAGATTCTAGTTATATTATTCATAATTTGAAATGATTAGATTATTAAACAAATATAAATGAATTTAAAGAGTTTAGAAATAATTCACTGGAAACCTTGAGAATATCTAAATCATTTATAAATTATTAATCACCTTTTCTTTACTATTATAGCGCTTTAGAAGCTTGTTTATAATTGCTGGACTTTCATTATTTAAAGTAATTTCTCCAATGTTTTTTTTAATGAAATATTCTATAATGCGATCACTTTGAGATAACCTTTGATTTTTCGATTTTAGTTTTTGAAGAAGAATAAAAGGGGTTCTAAAAATACCATGAATAGACCACCAACCAAAAAGAGATGTTATTAATAATGATTTTTGTTTTGCATTCTGTCCACAACGTTCACATATAATACGGTGATAACTTGTTATTGAATAATCTACAAAGAGACTATAAATGGTTGTGTATTTAATCCCATATAAGGGTTTTTGTTTATCACATAAACTGCAAGTACTTGTCGTAACAATATGTTTGAGTTGTATAAGTTCCGATTCTGATAATATTCGTCTATCCGCTTTTATACGGTCTATATAATGCTTTCCGAGATTCCTTTTTTTTATTTCATGAATTAAAATAGGAATAACATCTTCTCTTAATTTATTGGATTGCTTTATTAAACTTACAATTTTGGAAGTTTCGTAAGCCTCGTAATTTTTTCTAATTTCATTAATCTCAATCATCAATTAATTCTTTGAGTATAGAACAATAATAGTGAAAATAATCTCAATATATTAAATTCAAGTTGAACGCTTAGTATTATGATTACAGCGTAAATAGTATTTGTAATATAATATTGTATTTTTGGAATTCATATTTAATAAGTCAATAATGAAATATCTTTATCTACTCATTTGGTTTTTGTTTTCTATCGTTTGTCAGGGAAATAATGTTCGAATTAAGAGCACACCAAATTGGGTTAAATCGGTGAAGTTAAAATCAGATTCTATTACCTCAAGAGGTGGTGGGTATCAGTTTTTAATGATTGATTATCAAGAGAATATTCCTGCAAAAACTTCATATTATCACAATATGATTTCTGTGTTTAATTCAGAGGGAATTCAAGAAATGTCAGATCTTACCATCTCTTATGACCCAGCTTATCAAACTCTTAATATTCATAAACTTCAGGTTATTAGAAATGGAAAGGTAATCGATAAGCAGCATCTGCCGATACAAGTTATTCAACAAGAATCTGGTCAAAGTAAAAAATTATACGACGAAAGTTTAACGGCAATTATACATTTTGATGATATTCAGAAAAATGATATTATTGAATATTCATATTCTTTAAGAGGGTATAACCCGATTTACAAAAACTATTATTCGGCAACCTTAACTTTAGAGTATAATGTACCTATTAATCATATCTATTATAGAATATTATCTGCGAATGAATTAACTTATAATTTATTAGATTCAGCTTCGGCACCACAGATTACTAAAGGTAATAAAAGATTTGAATATGTATGGAATGAAAGTAGTTTAGATCCTATTACATATGATACACAGGTTCCTGTTTGGTATAATATTCAAAAACGTGTAGATGTTTCTACCTATAAAAACTGGAAAACGGTAACCGATTTACTTGTTCCGTTATATAAGTACAACAAAAAGGATATTTCCATTATTGCAAGTGAAATTCTAGAGCATTCCGAAATAGAAGATACGGCACTTGCATTTATTAATTTTGTTCAAGATGATATTCGATATTTAGGGTTAGAAGCAGGTTCAAGTGCCTTTAAACCTCATAATCCTAAATTTGTATATGAACAGAAATACGGAGATTGTAAAGATAAATCGTTACTATTAGTATCCTTGCTAAGAGAGATTGGTTTAGATGCTAACCCTGTATTAGTAAACAGTTGGAAATCTAAAACAATTGTAAAAAACCTACCAAGTATTAATGTGTTTAATCATTGTGTTGTAACCTTTGATAAA
>CBDEVQ010000045.1:0-18345 GCA_965243605.1 Flavobacteriales bacterium | reverse complement strand
GTTTATCAGAAGATGTTCTTTATAAACTTTATCTATATGTTCTGTGTTTACAATAAAACTTCTATGAACCCTAGTAAACTGATCATTTAGTTTCTGTGTATAGGTATCTAATGTTCCACGAAATTTATAAGATTTATCTTTAGTTTTTACCATAAGGTACACATCTATACTTTTAATGTATAAAATGTCTGTAAATCGTAATTTTAAGTACTCCGATTTTTGCTTAATAAAAATGGTGTTATTTGATGTATTGGTTTGGTTGTCTATAATTTTTTTTTGCTCTTCTTTATGCTTAATTAGAGTTAGTATAGCATTTAATTCATGCTTATTAAAGGGTTTAATAAGAATACTAGCTGGGTCCAAATACTTTAAAGAATTAAGCAAATGTCTATCTGTAATAGAGGTTAAGAATATATATGGAATTTGGTAGATCTTATTGATTAATTCAGCAAGATCAATTCCATTTTTATTACCTTTTAGTTTAATATCTAAAAGAATAATATCTGGTGTTTCTGTCAGTAAAAATGATTGAGCTTCTTCAAAAGTAGAGCAAATTGAAATAACAGAATAGCCTAGCCTTTTTAGAGTAGTAGAAAGTGATTGAGCGATGATAAATTCATCTTCAACAATTAAAATTTTCATGAGTAAAGGCTTACGTTAATTAGAATCCTCAATAATAACATTTACGCTTTATAAACATAAATAATTGAAGAGTTTTAACATGATTTTTGGTAAAGTTAATTTAAGGTACAAATGTAATAACTATAATATGAAATAATAAACATTCTAAACCTTACCTTATAATTTTTAGAAAAAATTATAAAATGGTAAGATTTAGAATGTGAATAATTAGAGAATATAGTTAATAAATATACTTTGCTAATACTAATTAATGACTCTGTTAAAAGTACATCCAGAAGGAACATTTAAAGAAAACGTTGTTGTTTCTGATACCGTTGGACTTCCAAATGTATTTGCAGTAAGAACAATATCTTGAGTTCCTAAATTTAGGATTCCACTTCCAAAAAAAGCGACACCATTTTCAAAAGCAAATATTGTATAAGTTCCAGCTTTAGTTGCCGTTACATTAATAGTTTGTGTTACACCGGATGGAGTGTTTACACCCGCTGTTAAGGTTCCAGTACTGGCAATACTACAGTCGTTAATACTGGAAATTATTGCAGTTCCATTGCTAGAAGGACTAATATTCGATTCATCTTGTATACAACGTACGCAATATCCAAAAACATTATTGTTGGCACTTGTATTAATAAATGAAGAGAAAAATATTGAAGACCATGCTTTATTGTATGGAGCTCCTCCTGTACTAACTTCTGTAGAGTTTCCTGCCCAATAAAACCCATCTGTACCTATGGTCATATGATTTCCCGAAGCGTCTGTATATCCTGCACTACTAATGTTTAATTGACTAGCAGCTGCTTGCGACGTTGAATTTATACCGCTCGCATTTTTGTAATTAGACCATTCCGTTTGTGTTGGTAATCTAAATCCATTCGGACATGGGTTGTTTGGGGCATCAGGTCCATCCCAGAGTGTATTATCTTGTGGAGATAACCAATCATTAGGATCAGATGGATTGGTGATAAAAGTATTATGAATTGGGGAAGGTGTATTTGAAATTGTAGATGTAGAGCCTGGATTATCACGGGTTCCAATAGTAGATGATGTATAGGTCATTAATTCATGTCCGTCCGCTTTTCTTCCCCACTGAAATTTACTCCCATATGCTTTTTGGTCGTTAAATGAGGTTGCTTTATTACCAATATCGAAATTGGCGCTATTAACATCAGCATAATCTGCTCCTAAATTATTTGTTAACCATAAGTTACCATCTTCTGCTTGTATCGGAAGGTATACAAAATCATGAACACCATCTCCAAATTCTTGATCTGGTATACCAGGTATTATTTTTAATTGAAGCGTGTCATTGTCGCCAGAATTTGAAACAGGAATGATAAATTCAGAAATTAAAACACCTAAATCTGTCCCCATACCTGCATTTATATCCAATTTTTTAGCATCAAGATTAGATCCAATAGCTTTTAAAGTAGCTGTAATAAATCCGGCTCCAGGGCTGAATGTATTTCCTGGAATTTGAAACTGAACATCAATTGGATTAATTCCACCTTCAGTAAAGGCTGCATCTATTGTATTTAATACGGTAATTGTATCTATTGTAATATCTGAAGCTCCAAATATTAAATATGGAATTTCTAAAGTGATTCCTGTGGTTGATAATTCTCCTTGATAATCTATCGTTACAGCTTCTGGTGTAAGGTCAGGATTTACAGAAGTGTTGGTGTTAGCAACATTAGTTGGTGGTGTATATGGAAAGTAGTTATCGTCATACACTGAACTTATGTATATAGTAGAGTTTGCTTGAAGATAAAAACCTTCGGGAATATTTGAAGAACCGTTGGATGGACTAGAGTCACTATCTCCACAAATATTAACCCAAGCACTTGAACTACGAAAGTTAATACAATGATCATCTAGGTTATATATCATTAACCCTACACTTGGAGATAAAATATTATCTCTTTGAGCTTGTGTTAATCGTGGAGGTAAAAATCCTTTGTCCGAACTTGAAACTTCAAGAATAGCAGAAGGATGTGGCGTTGTTGTTCCTATACCAACTTGAGCTTTAAGTGAGGAATATGTAAATACAAAAAAGATTAAAACCAGAATGAATCTTTCCATGTGTGTTTTGAAGGACATATTAGTTTTTCCACAAAAAAAGAATCTAAATAGCTTTATAAAAACTGTTTTGCTGCGAAATTAATAATATATGATGTGAAATCGATTTTATTGGTGGTGAACATATTTTTATGAATCTATTAATAGAACTTAATATGCTGTAGAATGGGTATTCTCTAATCTGTAATATTTATTAAATGATAATTGTATAAATTCCATTACTATAAAAAAATGTATTTTAACATTCTTAAATATAGTGTTGAAAACTTAATTAATAATAAAGACTATGATAATATTTGGAACTCGTGGCGTAAAGTCAACCATTAAAACAGGGCATTTTGATTGTCCGCAATGTGAACATAACAACCCATATAGACATCGAAAAGTAAGAAAGTTTTTTACTCTATATTTTATTCCATTAATTCCTCTTGGAGACGAAGGCGAATATGTTGAATGTAATACTTGTAAAGGAACATTTATACCGAGAGTTTTATCGGATAGTCATTTAAATGAAGATGAATTTATGGCAACCTATGAAAAAGCCATAAGACATTCTATGGTTATGATTATGTTAGCCGATGGGGTTATTGATGAAGATGAAAAGGTTCAAGTTTTAGAGATTATTAACAAGTTTGGAAAGAATGATTTAACACGATCTAGCTTAGAATCCTATATAGAAGTGGTTAAAAGAGAAAATGAAGACATTACGACTTACATGAAAAAAATAGGCCCTACTTTGAATACGCATGGTAAAGAAACCATTATTAAATGTGCTCTATTAGTAGCTGCTTCCGATGGCCATGTCGATAAATCTGAAATTGAATTAATCCTGCAAATGGGACAGTCTTTAGAAATGTCTTCTTCTCATTTAAAAGGAATAATTAATGAGTTTTTTGAAGAATAGATCTATAAAATAAAACATATAGATATTGAGTTTATTATGGTTTTATTAAGCTTTACATACTTGAATAACCATAATAAACTCAATATGAAATTTATGATAATGTTAGTTTAGCTAAATACGTAGATCCTTCGTGCTCTAATAACAATTCAGCTTGTAAACCGTTATCTACAGCGACTTTTTTTAGTTTTTCGAATGGTAAATATAGCCAATGAAAAGGAGTTCCTTTTATACCTTCGTATTCCATTTGGTATAAAATTTCTCCTGAAAATTCCTCGGCATCTTTTGGGTCGTCAAATAAATAATCAGTAGAACAAGATTCAATTAATATTTGTCCGTTTGGTGTTAATAGAGACTTTAGTTTATTTAGAAAATGGGGTAGGAGCTGGTTTTTACCAGCTATTCCAAGTCCGTTCATTAACAGAAGTAAAGTATCGTATTTTTTATTCGGACCAAAGTTAATAATATCAACACAGTGTGTTTTAATATTATGCTTTTTAACAACATCACAAATATACGATGAGATGTCTAAAGCTTCAACGGCATGTCCTTGTTCCTTTAGGTGTAAAGCATGTGAACCTGCTCCACAGCCAATGTCTAATATTTCTCCTTTAGACTCTTGCATGGCAAGCTGTTCCACTTCAGGAAAATCATCATAACCTCTAAAAAGATAAGCAGTTTCAATATAATCATCGAAAAATTCTGGTGAATAAACTTTAATTATGTTGTTGTGTGCTTTATTAGAATAGTCGTAAATTGCACGCCCCATAGGGTCTTTGGCTCTCTCTAAAATCATAAAAAATGGATTTGGACAAATTTCGGAAATTGTCGCAAGAATTAAAGAAAGAAAATCAAAAATTCTATAAAAACCTTAAAAAGAAAAGGATTAAGAATTTAGATGAACTATTTCATGATACACATGACGAGGTATTTAAAGAGATGGATTGTTTAGCATGTGCTAATTGTTGTAAAACAACAAGTCCAATTTTTAAACCTAGAGACATTAAACGTATCGCTAAGCAATTTAGAATGAAAGATTCTCAATTTATAGAGGAGTACCTTTATGAAGATGAGGAGGAAGATTATGTTTTAAAATCAAGTCCTTGCGCGTTCTTAGGAGATGATAATTATTGTAGCATATATGAAATACGTCCTGATGCTTGTCGTGAATTTCCACATACGAATAGACGGAAAATGAGTCAGATTTTAACACTAACAGAAAGAAACACGTTATTGTGTCCTGCTGTTTTAGAAATTACAGAACGTTTAAAAGAGAAAGTGTAAAATAAGTAAAATTGTTATAAAATAAAATCGCCCAAATTTGACTATCAAGTTTGGGCGATTTTATTTTATTTATTCTTTTTAATAAATGTTTTTATTAAGGATTGGACATCATTAAACTCGGTTAATGGTAAGGTCTTAGGAATGTCATAAACATCATGATAGGCTTTTATACCACCAAGCGTATAAATAAAAAATGATTTAGCCCCTTCATTATGGAAAGGACAATGATCACTATTACAAGAAGCGCCTCTTTTTTTAATCTGTGTAAGATAATGGTTAGATCCATTAATGGAGTCAAGAACATTGTATTCTTTTTTATACAAAGATGAATTCACAATTTGTATACCTTCTTCTCCTGTTCCTAATAAATCAAAATTAAGTAAGAATTTAAGTCTATCCAAGTTTAGAACTTTATCTTCTACAAAAGCTTTAGAACCTAATAAGCCTATTTCTTCTCCAGAAAAGAAGATGAAATAGATTGAATATTTGGGTTTATTTACAGAGTAGTGTCTTGCTAGGTCCAGTAAAAAAGCGGTTCCACTTGCATTATCATTTGCACCAGGAAAAAAGACCTTTTTACCCATTGTTCCTAAATGATCATAATGGGCTGTAAATACATAAAATGAATCTGTGTTTTCTCCTTTAATATGAGTAAACACATTTTGAGATCTGTATTGTTTTATGAATTCAGCTTCTATATTAAATGTCGCTTTTTCTTGAGTGTTTATATCCTTTCTTAATGTCTTTATTAAGGCTAATTTACTTTGAGTTTGACTTGCAGAATAGGTTAGTTTATTACAGTTTTTAATAATGATTCCTTTGCAGATAGAACGTCCTTCAAGTTGTAATTCACGAAATAATTGTCTAAACTTTTGTTGCTTTTCTTTTGATTCTTTCTTTATTAATGCTTCATCAAAAAGGAGTATTTGTGAACGTTTTCCTTCTTTAATTAAGGCTATTAACTCTTCAAATTTAATGTTAACAGGATATTCCTTTAAAGGGAAAGTACCTTTAATACTCGGCGAATTAGGTGCCACAATGAATTCTTCTCCAGCAATTAGAGTTTTCTCTCCGATAGATAATTCCATATTTCCGGAGAAGGTATTAGTAGAAAAAGTAAAACCATGATGATTTACATTTAGCCCCATTTTTTTAAGAGATTTACTAATAAATGCATCTGCTTTTTTATCGCCATCAAACGTGTAGCCTCTACCTCTAAAGGATTTCGAGCATAGTTTCTCTATGTCTTTTCTTGCTTGATCATTCTCTTGTGCATTAGAGGTTCCTAAATATGTTATACTAAGGAAAGTAAGAAGAATATATTGTAAACGTTTCATTGCGTATTTAACCTAATTAATATTGATGTGTCAATTTATGAAAATTATTAAACTTAGTTCATTCATTCAATAATATTTACTGTCATTAATATACAATTTGCAAATGTATATTAATCTCCTTTTATAGAAAATAATATAAAAGTTAATGTATTGTAAACATTTTGAAGTTGTTTTCAATAAGTTTGTAGTAAACTAATTGTACACATTTTATGAAAAAAGTTATTTTTTTATTTTCTATCTCAGCATTTGGACTGGGACTTCATGCACAAGTAGCGTCCCACTCTTGTCAAGCTTTAAAGCAAAGTGCTTCTAGTTTAGTAATTTCAGATGTATCTTCAGGATCAGATGATTATGATGTTAATTATTACGGATTAACGCTAGAAGCGAGTAATCTTAATACGGACGTTGTTGGAAGTGTTGTTTCAAAGTCTACTGCAATAAATGATTTAGATACAATGTGGTTTCATTTAACAGATGATATGAATATATCGTCATGTGTAATTAATGGAAATACATATAATAATTTAATACGATCATCTGGATTAGTTGAAATTCCATTAACAGGATCAATAAGTGCTGGTTCTGCAATAGATATGACTATTGATTATGATGGTGAAGTTGGAGGGGCTGGTTTCTTCTCGGCATATTCTGCGGCAGAAAATCCTTATGGACAAATGGTAAGTTGGACATTGTCTGAGCCTTTTGGAGCTAAATCTTGGTTTCCTGTAAAAGAAGATTTGACCGATAAGATAGATTCTGTGACTATGGATATTACATCTCCATCGGGTACTTTTGCAGGTGCGAATGGATTATTACAAAGTTCTACAGTATTGGCTAATGGTAAAGTTCAAAATATTTGGAAAACGAATTATTTAATGGACTTTTATCTTATTGCTTTTGCCATAGCCGATTATGAAGAATATTCGTATAAAACGCTTATTCCTGGAACTACGGATTCAGTATTAATGCAGAACTTTATTTATGATGCCGAATATCAAGGACAACCACTTGTAGATGTAGCTCAACCTTATATGAATGAAATGGCAGAAATGATGGATATATTTTCTGATAAGTTTGGTTTATATCCATTTATTGATGAGAAATATGGAATAATGATGGCGCCAATGGGAGGAGGAATGGAGCATCAAACCATGACAACCCAAAGTGCCATTAGTAATGTTGGTTTAACAGCTCATGAATTAGGACACCAATGGTGGGGAGATCATGTTACATGTTCTAACTGGAATGACATTTGGTTAAATGAAGGCTTTGCAACGTATTCTGAATATGTATACTTTGAGGCTGCAGGTCAAACAGCTAACGCGATGGGAGAGTTAAATCAAAATCATTTAAATGCATTATTTTCTCCAAATGGAAGTGTTTATGTACCTGATGGGTCTGATGAAGGGCGAATTTTTAGTTCAATTTTATCCTACAGTAAGGGTATGACGGTTGTTCACATGTTAAGATATGTTTTGGGCGATGATTTTTTTCCATTTTTAAAGCATTATCAAACCCAAAATACATTTGGAAACTCAACAACCGAAGAGTTTAAAACGTTGTTAAACGCTTATACAGGTGAAGACTTATCATGGTTTATTGACGAATGGATATACGGAGAAGGATATCCTCAATATGAAATTAGATGGAAACAAGGAACTGATGGTGTATTATGGGTAGATATTGATGAGACTCCGTCTTCAATAGATTACTTTACAATGTATGTACCATTACGTTTAACATTTATGGATGGAACAACTGAGGACATTCACTATAGACCTACAGAAGGGCAAGCCAATATATTTTCTTCATACTCGTCTAATAAAACGATTGTGAATATAGATTTAGATCCTGATAATTGGATCTTAAATGGTAGTTCAACGATTTCTGAAACATATCCAATTGGTGTTAATGAATTGTCTGAAAATGTTGATATTATTGAAAACCCAGGTGTAGAGCTTGTTATTAATAATTCAGCGTCTCAAGATTTAACTATTAAATTGTTTGATGCTCAAGGTCGTCAAGTTGGTGAACAAGTTTCAACAAATCAATCAATCACTAAATTAAACTTTACTTCAGGATTAGATCAAGGTGCATACTTTGTGCATATAAATGGAGATAAAAACGAGTCTGTAGTTTACAAATGGATTAAAAGATAATATTTTAGTATTTGAGAATATCATAAAAAAAGAGGCGGTAATTACCGCCTCTTTTTTATTGAATAATAATCTTTTTTAGAGTAGATACTTTATCCTTCTCTTTAATGCCAATGAAATACAAACCACTATTAAAGTGAGAAATTGGAATGCTTATTTTCTTTTTATATGATATGTACTGAGAGTAATGCTCTCTACCAGCAATATCTATAATATATAATTTCCCATTTTTTATTAAGCTAGAAAATTGAACATTTAACACGTTAGAAGCCGGATTGGGGTATACTTGTAATGATAATTTGTTTACTGGATTGATATCAATAGGTTCTGGAGATCCAAGTTGATTTCTATAAACATCTAAAGAGTACTCCATTTTTTCTTTTTGACCTAAAGTAAACATGACTAAGGCTTCATCGTTACCATAATCCATATAGTTCATAAACATATCATTAGAATTACAGGTTGCTATGGGGTGTGTTTGTACACCATAATGTGGAGATTCTTGATTTGGAGTGTCGTTAATTCCATCGTCATAAATACACCCAATTTGTTGCCCCCAAATATGGTCTAACCCAAAGTAATGTCCAATTTCATGAGTAGCTGTTCTTCCTTTATTATAATTTGAGGATTGCGTGTTTCCTACATATTCATATCCAAGTACCACACCATCTTTTACAGTTCCAACGTCTATTGGTTTAGTCGCATAACCTAAATATCCACTTGTAATATGCCCAACCCAAATATTTAGATATTTTTCTGTATCCCAGGCATCGGCTCCATCTAACGCAGAGTATTTAATGTCATCTGTTTGGTAACTAAATTGATATGTATCTGTATTATATCTTACTATTCCTGTTGTTGAATTGCCATTTGGGTCTGTATCAGCAAGTGTAAATCTAATTTTAGTATCAGAAATAAATGGCTGAAATTCTAAAGGGACATTAGAAGTGTCAATGTTTGTAGCTGAATAATCCTTGTTTATTCGGTCTATTTGGTTATAAATTTGATTGTCAGAAATGTTTTGAGCAGCGGTTTTGTATAAGATATGAAAGACGACAGGGATATTAATTATCTCATCGGAATTCTTTTTTTTATGATGATTAGAGGATGATTTATAAGATTCAAAAGCAGTATTAAAACGCTCCTTTAATACAAATCTATTTGGGTTTTGTTTAGAAAGATGATTCGAATATGTATCTGACCCACAGTGTTTTTGGCTGTATGATAGGGTACTTTGAGTAATGAGAAGAAGAAGTAATATGTATTTCATTGTATGTTTTTGAATTATAGATAATTATGATACATATTTACAAAAAAAAGAATTGTTATAAGTTATAAATTGAATAATTTTTAAATTATGAAGCCATAAAAAAGCCATAAGATTAATATCCTTATGGCTTTTTTATATATAATTTTTGTAATTCTAGAATTCTAAATTTACTTTTCAATAACTTTAATGTGGAAGAGCTTAGGCCAATGTTTACCAGTAATATAAAGTTCATCTTTTACACCATTATAGGCAATCCCATTAAGTACTTCTTCTCGTTTTTCATTATTGTTTTGGGGAAACATGATGTTAGATAAATCAATAACTCCTTCCACTTGTCCAGTTTTAGGATTAATAATTAATATTTCATCCGCAAAATAAACATTGGCATAAATTTTCCCATCAATCCATTCTAATTCATTTAGGTATACGTGTATGTTTTTATCAGATGTAACCTGGATGCTAGATATTTCTTTAAAGGTCTTTGGATCTAGCTTATAAATACGACTCGTACCATCACTTTTATATAAGAATTCACCATCATTACATAATCCCCAGCCTTCTCTACTCATACCATATGGAAAGGTACCTTGAACAGAGAAATCTTCACGGTTATAAATATATCCTAACCCAGCTTGCCAAGTTAACTGATACATTTTATCATCAATAATTGTTAGACCTTCTCCAAATTTATCATCTGACAGTTTATGTTTTTGTAAAGATTCACCTGTTTTTAAGTTAATTTTTTCTAGAGTTGAATGTCCTCTTTGTCCAGTACTTTCGTACAATTCATTATTTTCAAACTCTAATCCTTGAGTAAAAGATTTGTCGTTATGAGGATACGTGTTTAAAACCTCATAAGTGTATTGTTTAGGACTCGTTTTAGGTACAACATAATAAATAGCCGATTTGGTATACTTTTTATTATTGGTATAGAGTTCAAATTTTACATCACCGCTTCCAAGTTTTTCATTTTTAGAAGACCATGATATTAATTCTGTATTGTTTTTAAATCTATAAGTATCGGTTTCAGAAGTTACAATTAATGAATCGAAAGTATTATCAAACGTGTTTAATTGAAAATTAATATTGTCTCCAATTTTAGCTGTTTGTTGCCCTGGAAAAATAGACCAACGAAATGCTTTAGGTTTATCTGAACCACAAGACTGAAGTAATAAAGCAAGTACAACAGTTGAAAGGCTTAAGTATGTTTTCATATATTGTTTTTGTGATAATCAATTAACCCTTCCATTGGGTTTTGATAACAATGTTTTATAGTAATGTTATGTTTTTTTGCTGTTTCAATAAGAATATCCTCAAAATAGTAGGCCATTGATCCAACAAATTTAAGATCTTTATTTTGGATGTCTTCAATTTTTAGAACATGGGATGTAATAAAATCCGAAAAATTTTTCTCAATTAACAATTTAATTGAGGGTTCATACCGGTGCGGATATATAATGCGAACGAAGTTGGCTAAATACTTCTGCGGGTAGGCCTCATTATAAACTGAATTAATAATGGACGATTTTGTATGGTTTAATTCAGATAATATCTGTTCAATTTCAGGTGATAAATCTCCATAAATAAAAGCACGAACTAAATGCTTCCCAAATCCTACACCACCACCTTCGTCACCTAAAATATAACCTAAAGATTTACTCTCACCAGTTAATTTACCTTTGTTAAACGATCTTATATTAGAACCTGTCCCTAAAATGGCAATAACACCACTTTCGTTATCATTAAAACAACATCTTGCAGCCGCTAATAAATCATTTTCTAAAAACAGGTCTATGTTTGATGGTAATTGCTGAGAACAAATATCTTGAAGCGCACGCATAGAATCCTTTGAGTCAATTCCTGCTCCGTATAGATAGCAAGCTCCAATTTTATTAATGTTAAGGTTAGATTTAACATTAGAAAATACGGCACTAATTTCTTCTTTAGATTGGTAGTTCGGATTAAATCCTATGGTTTGATACGATTCGTGAGAATCCTTATTTAGAACGGTCCAAATCGATTTAGTAGATCCTATGTCTGCAATTAAAATATGCATCAGATTTGGAATGTTTTATTTTCAATGGCTAATTCACAATTCTCAAATACAGTTTTAGTTTCTTCTAAAAAAGGATCTAGTTTATGGTATCTTGCTGAAAAATGGCCTATAATTAGTTTTTTAACATTTGCTTTATGTGCTATAGTTCCAGCTTCTATTGTAGTAGAATGTTTGGTGAATTTAGCACGTTGAGCCATATCATGTAAGAATGTAGTTTCATGATATAATAAATCTGCACCTTTAATATGTGGAATAACGGATTCTAAATAGGCCGTGTCTGAGCAGTAAGCATAACTTCTAGGACTTGGTGGGTCAAAAGTTAAACTTTCATTCGATAAATAAATCCCATCATCTGTTGTAAAATCACTTCCATACTTAATCTGATTTCTTGCATACACAGGAATATCATAGTCTCTTAGCATTTTTGGGTTTAATTTTCTAGGCATTGGTTTTTCCTTGAAAATAAATCCTGTAGTTGCAATACGATGTTTTAAGGGGAAAGAGTGTATTTCTAAAGCACTATCTTCATATATTAATTGAGCCTCCTTAGGATTTGTGGAAATAAATTTTATTGGAAATCCCCAAAATACCATTGATATTTTAGCTTGAAGCCTTATTAACTCTTCCAGCGGTTCTGGAGCATAAATTTCAACTGTATTTTTTCTATTATTTAGGTTTAATGAACATAAAAGTCCAAATAACCCAAGGTAATGATCTCCATGAAGGTGCGAGATGAATATTTTATCTATTTTTTGATACTTAATTTTATTTTGGCGGATACGCACCTGAGTTCCTTCTCCACAGTCTATTAGAAAAAATTTATTTCTAAAATGCAAGATTTGTGCAGAAGGGTTTCTTGTTGCAGTGGGTGTTGCTGAGCTACTTCCTAATATGGTAACTTCAAATTCCATAAAAAATATTTATCTAAAAATAAAAAAAACGAACTGATTACCATCAATTCGTTTAATAATTATATCTACAATGCGAACTAGTTTGCAATTGGAGTCATTGGACTTTGAGAATCGTCTAATAATTCTTGTTCTTGGATAGAAGGTTTAGGACCTACTTTACCTTTAATTGTTAAACGTACGGTTGTTTGTCCTGAAGTATCGTTAGGAATAGCTTTCCCGGTTACACTATTACTTGTAACAGTAACCGTTTTTGTAAAAGAACCTGGACGTTTGGTGTCGTATTTAACTTTAATTCTGTTTGACTCACCTGGCATAATTGGTTCTTTAGGCCATACAGGTACTGTACATCCACAAGATCCTTTAGATTTAGTAATAATTAAAGGTTTGTCTCCTGTGTTTTTAAATTCAAACTCATAAGTACCATTTCCAGCATATTGAATTTTTTGGAAATCATGAGTTGTCTTTTCAAATTTTAATTCCTGTGCAAATGCAGTAATGGCTGCTAATCCAAATACAAGCGATAAAACTATTTTTTTCATTGTTTATACGTTTTAAATTTTAAACATGTTAGTCTCGTGTTCCCATGTATCTTAATACATAGTAAAGTAAAGTTGTTACTGCGGCTAATGCAGATACAACATATGTTCTTGCAGCCCATTTTAAGGCATCGTTTGCTTTTTCCAATTCAGAGTGTCCAGCCACGCCACTTGTCTGAAGCCATTTTAAAGCTCTATTACTTGCATCGTATTCAACTGGTAAAGTAATAACAGAAAATAGGGCAATAATTGCTTGAGCTGCAATAATTATCAAAAGTATGATATCATATGGAAAATTAAAAGCAAATGCTCCTAAAAAACCAAATATAAATATGATGTTCATAATTTTAGAACTTAATCCTACAATAGGAACTAATTTTGAACGCATTTGTAACCAGCTATATGCAGTAGCATGTTGAACAGCATGTCCGCATTCATGGGCAGCAACAGCTGCGGCGGCAATGTTTTCTTCATGATATACATTTTCGCTTAAGTTTACAGTTTTATTTGCAGGATTGTAATGGTCTGTTAATTGCCCAGGTGTAGAAATAACTTGAACATCATAAATGCCATGATCATTAAGCATTTTTTCAGCAATTTCACGTCCGGTCATTCTAGACGAAATAGGCGTTTGACTATAGGTTTTAAATTTTTGTTTTAGTCTTGAATTTACAAAATAACCTAATCCCGCAAATACTAGAAATATGAGTATATACATCTGTGGTTGTTTTTATAGCTACAATGAAAGAGAAAACTATGCCAATACACTTAAAATTTAATTTTCGTGTATTAAAAAAGCTTAATGTACCAATTATGCTCGTATTCACTCTGATTGACTTATTGATTTGACATTGTGTCAGTCTTTCATAAGTTGATATACGTAAATATAAATTAATGAATTGATATTATGATAATTAATGTTGTTTATTGATCGCCGTATATTACGGTTTATTATTTTGTTATGAAAATATATTGTTATATATTCGAATTGAATTTAAATTTGATTAAAATGAAAAAATTATTATTTACGTCTTTCGCAATTTTATGTAGTTACCTTGGTTACAGTCAACACAATGTTTTAAGAATTCAAAATATGTGTTCAGAGAATTTAAAAGTTACCGTGGCTGGGTCACAAACTTCATGTGATAATGAAATCTATGCAACTTATATTATAGCAGCCAATTCGAGCGTTAATTTAAATGCATCAACAATGGTTTGGAATAATGGAAGTTATGATAATTCAAATCCAAATCCAATCAATTGGCATACGATCCGTGCATTTGATGAATGTGATCCTACAGATCCTGGTTATATTAATTTTAACGGTTATTGTTTAACTGGACAAACGATGCAGTCTGATGTAATGGTAGATGCATCTTGTGCTTGGTCTGTATTTGGAGAGTTTATTAGTGAGCCTGGGCAACCTTTAATGGTCGTATATCATAATTAAAATTAGTATTCTTTATACTAAGAGTAACTCTAATAGGGTTACTCTTTTTTTTTGTATATAAATTTTGAAAAGGATGTTTATTGGAAATTGATTTTATAAACTAAAAAAAAGTAAAGTTTGTTATTCTCACCATTTAGAATTTAATTATTTTTGAAGCTACTTCAATATAACGTATGAAAGCAGAAGACATCTTAAGGTCTATAAAATCAGGAGATATTGCTCCTGTGTATTTACTAACAGGAGAGGAACCATTTTTTATAGATCAAATTGCGAAATTTGCAGAGGATAATATTTTAGATGAAACACAAAAGGATTTTGATTTTCAAGTGTTTTATGGAAAAGATGCAAACGTATTGGATGTTTTATCATCTGTTAAACAATATCCAGTTTTAGGAGGTAAGCGACTTGTAATATTAAGGGAAGCTCAACAATTAAAGCAAATTGAAAAGTTAACGGAGTATTTGGAAAACCCATCTTTAGATTCTGTTTTTGTAATATGCTACCGAGAAAAGAAAATTGATAAACGTTCTAGTTTATATAAAAAGAAGAGTAGAGAAGTGGTCTTTTTTCAGTCGGATAAGTTATACGATAATCAAGCTTTACAATGGGCTGAAAATTATTTAGTAAAACGTAAACGACCAATTACGCCTAGAGCATTGCAATTGCTAATAGAAAAAACAGGAACAGATCTTCAGCTCATATTTAACGAACTCCAAAAGCTTCTAATAAATATACCAGAAGGAGAAAAAATAACCGTTGAAATTGTCTCGGAGCAAGTTGGTATTTTAAAGGATTTTAATCTATTTGAACTGCAACAAGCTATAGCACATAGGAACTCGTTAAAATGTCAGTTGATTGTAAAACATTTTAGCAAAAATCCAAAAACACATCCTTTAGTAGTGACTTTAGGATTTCTGTATGGTTATTTCTGTAAAATGATTGTATTAAATGGAATGACAACGGCTAACGATAAGTTAATTGCAAAAGAATTAGGCGTGCACCCTTTCTTTGTGAGTGAATATTTGGTGGCCAAAAAGCATTATGATTTAAGAAAATGTGTGGCTATTCTTTCATTTTTAAGAGAAGCGGATGTTAAATCTAAAGGATTTAATAATGTGAGTTTAAATGATGAGAACCTTCTAAAGGAATTAATTTTTAAAATTATACATATATAGTGTATGGGAAGTAAGGTTAAAAATGTTTTAATTTATCTCACCTCTGCTGTACTGGTATTGGTCATTTTAGATGTTGTCTTTCAGCAATCTAAAATAATATCTGGATTACACATTGAGGTTGATGAGGATGGAACATTTTTTAGACCAGATTTCCATATGTTTTCATTTAATGAAGGATTCGGTATTCAATATACAGACTCAAATGGTATTATGATATATAATCCAAATAAAACTGAATCTTGGAATATCTATGGAGATAGCTTTATTGAGGCTTTACAGGTGTTTCAGAGGCATCATTTTGCAGAGTCACTAGCGAAGAGTAAAGATGTTTCTATTTTAAACTTTGGGCAATCTAGTATGAATTTTGAATCGATGTATTCAACCTATTTTTATGCTAAAGAAAAATTTCCTGCTCAAAAACATATCTTATTTATCTCTTCTGATGATTTTGATACAGATGAGATAGACCATATTTTTCCCTTACCTGAATTTAATGATACCAATGGCTTAATTCGAAATTTATCGTTTGAGTATCAAGAGACTATTCAGCGTAAAGTTGAACGTAGTTTTCATAATTCCTCTACTTTAATGTTGGCAAAGAATGATTTAAGACAAGTTAAAAATGGACAATTACCTTCTATTTTATTTGATAAATTCTATTTAGAGCCAAAAAAGGAAATAGAGATAGAGGATTTGGTTAAGCCTAAGCGTGTAATGCAACTTTTAAACGCATTAAAAAACGAACCGAATGTAGTTTTAATTTATAGAGGTCAAGAACCAATGACTAAAAGGTATCAGCAATTTTTTGCAGATGCTAAAATTCCAGTTTTTGATTTGGAAATGGCCATGACTAAAAAGTCCAATACATCTTATTTTTATCACCAAGTAACCAATACCTACGGACATTGGAATCGTAAAGCGCATGAAGTAATTTCTGAGATTTTAAACCATGAATTATAAATTTCAAATTCCAGAAGGACCAAATGTACGATTGTCGGATATTGATGTCGATTTTATCCCTAATGTTTTATCCAAATCTCAATGGAAAAAAATAATTAAAAAGGGTATTGTATTCTGTAATGGAGAATTGGCTGGTACTTCTATTTGGGTTAATTCTAAAGATCATATTGAAATCAAATGGACATTGTATCAAGATCAATCTATTAAACCATTTTCGCTTAAACTAGAAGTGGTTTATGAAGACGATTATTTAGCTGTAGTAAATAAACCTCCAGGGCTCCCCGTTTCTGGTAATGTATTCAAATCTCTTCAAAATGCATTAAGTTCTAACCTTAAAAGGTCAGATGTAATGCAGAAAGGAGATCAGTTTCAAACGTGTCATCGGTTAGATTATTCAACGTCAGGATTAGTAGTTGTTGCTAAAACCCATTATGCTAGGTTAGAGCTAGGAAAGTATTTTGAAGAAAAAAAAATCCATAAATATTACTATGCAATTGTACAGGGAGAACTCATTCAATCGGAAGGAAAATGGGTACAAGCAATAAAAGGTAAACCATCCAGCAGTTCATACAAAGTATTAAAGAAAGTTCATTCTTTAAAAAATGACTTTTTATCGTTGCTAGAATTGTCTCCACATACCGGACGTACACATCAATTAAGAATCCATTGTGCAGATAATAACCATTGTATCGTTGGAGACTCTAAATATGGAGATCCAGATCAATTATTGAAGGGGAAAGGATTGTTTTTAACGGCATTTAAATTGGAATTTATCCACCCTGTTACAAAACAAGAATTGGATATATCTATTGATATGCCTAATAAATTTGATAAATTATTGCAGAATGAAGAAAGGCGATACTTTAATCATTATCCTAAACTGTAATTTTAGAATTGGAAATATATAAAGGGTAAGGCTTTATTTTGGAACATATACATAAAGCTAACTAAGGCCATAGAAGTTAATGCTCCATAGTATATCGGTTTATAACTGGACTTAAATATTGTATTTAGCTTTAATGTATGACGTTCTAATAAATCGACTAGGGTTATAAGACCTCCAATAATAATAACGGTCTTTAATAAATACATTCCTTCTGTAGACGTTTCGAAGCTTAATATTTTCTTTTGAATGATTACAGCATCGTGAATACTATTTGCTCTAAAATATAACCACGCATAAAATACTAATGTTTGGGTACACAACCAAGAAAGTATCCAATGTACCTTAAAATCCTTTTTAAGTATATATTTATGAATACTTAAGTAAACACCATGAAGGAATCCCCAAATTACAAAAGTCCAATTTGCTCCATGCCACAATCCTCCAATTAACATGGTTAAAAACAAATTGAATTTTGTTCGTCCTACACGATTTCCTCCCAAAGAAATATATAAATAATCTTTCAACCAAGAGGATAGCGAAATGTGCCAATTTCTCCAAAAGCTTGTAATATTTATAGATAAATATGGTTGACGGAAATTTTTCATTAGATCTATACCTAGGAGATTGGCTGAACCTCTAGCTATTAGAGAATATCCAGAGAAATCTGCATATATTTGAAACCCAAACAATATAGTAGCTGTAAAT
>CBDEVQ010000044.1:0-9285 GCA_965243605.1 Flavobacteriales bacterium | reverse complement strand
TTCATATCCTTTTCTGGATATAGATACCATGCGATATCCACGTATGTTTAACACACCCAACCAAGAATCAATTGGAATTAAAATTGCGGCACTGGAGCATGCCGAGGCAGGATTGCCATTTGCATCGGGTATGGCTGCAATTGGCACCTCTTTATTGGCCTTCCTAAAGCTCGGTGATCATGTTGTTTTTCAAAGTGAAATTTATGGAGGAACTTTCCGCTTTGCACATGAAGAATTGGAAAAGTTTGGCATTAGTTACTCATTTACTGATGGAATTGAAGTGGATGATTTTGAAGAAAAAATAACGGATAAAACGAAAGTAATTTTTATTGAAACTCCTTCAAATCCATTATTGACAATAACAGATATTGAGGCAATTGCAAAATTGGCCAAAAGGAGAAATTTGATTTCCATGATTGACAATACATTTGCTTCGCCTATTAATCAAACACCTTTAGATTTTGGTATCGATATTTCTATTCATAGTGCATCGAAATATTTAGGAGGACACAGTGATATATTGGCTGGAGTTGTAGCTGGAAGAAAAAAACATATTGAGAAAATATTTGAGAGAGGAAAAAATCTAGGAGCCAATATGAGTGATTTTATGTGCTATTTGCTGGAAAGAAGTATTAAAACTCTAGGTTTAAGAGTAGAAAAACATAATGAAAATGCCCTATTTATTGCTGAATTTTTGGAAAAACATGAAGATGTAATTAAGGTTTATTATCCTGGTTTGGTCAGTCACCCAAACCATATATTGGCGAAGAGGCAAATGAATGGTTTTGGTGGTATGGTATCATTTGAATTAAAGCAACAAATTAATATAATAGAATTCCAAAAATCTTTAAAAATGATAAAACCTTCTATGAGTCTTGCTGGAGTTGAATCTACAATCTTGATGCCGACCTTAACATCTCATACCTCGCTTACTGATCAAGAAAAGAAAAATCAAGGAATCTCTGATGAATTGTTGAGGTTTTCAGTTGGAATAGAAAATAAAGAAGATATTATCAATGATATGGTTCAAGCCTTAAATAAAGTAAAGAAAAATGATAAAACTTGATATAATTGCTATCGGAGCTCACCCAGATGATGTTGAATTAGGCTGCGGTGCTACCATCTCCAAAGAAATATCGTTAGGTAAAAATGTAGGCATATTAGATTTAACAAGAGGTGAACTAGGTACTCGGGGTTCTGCTGAAATTAGAGATAAGGAAGCCGCGGCTGCTGCAAAAGTTTTAGGAGTTAATATAAGAGAGAATTTGGCTTTTGCAGATGGGTTTTTTAAAAATGACCGGTCACATCAAATTGAGATAATTAAGATTCTTAGAAAATACAGACCTGATATTGTATTGTGCAATGCTATAGAAGATAGACATATTGATCACTCTAAGGGTAGTAATTTGGTAAGTGATGCTTGCTTTTTGTCGGGCTTACGAAAAATTGAAACTGAATATAATGGTGAAAACCAAAGGCCTTGGAGACCAGACCGTATTTATCATTACATACAATGGCAAAATATTGAACCAGATTTTGTGGTTGAAGTGAATGATTTTATGCATAAAAAGGAGGAGGCAATCAGAGCTTATGGATCGCAATTTTATGACCCGAACAGCAAAGAGCCTGCGTCTCCAATTTCTTCGAAAAATTTTATGGATAGTGTTAATTATCGTGCCAGAGACTTAGGCAGGTTGATTGGAGTTGAATATGCCGAGGGGTTTAATGTTGAAAGATATGTAGCTGTGAAATCTTTGGATGATTTAATTTAAAAAAAACATTTGAAAAACACAGAAATTAATTACATTTGCAGCCGGAATTATTATTAGCTATTTCTGATAGTTAAAATGGTGGTTGTAGCTCAGTTGGTTAGAGCATCGGTTTGTGGTACCGAGGGTCGCCGGTTCGAATCCGGTCTTCCACCCAAATTAAACGTTCAAATTTGTTTGAACGTTTTTTTTTAGTCAATAAATTGGCTTAAATAATATATTGAATTGGAATTAATTACATTAAAAACATTCCTTTAAATATTTAGCATTTTTAAGAATAAATTGAATATTTTTGAAAATGAAAATTTAACAGATAGAAATGATGAAAAATAGTTTATTAGTTGTTGTTGCCACATTAATTTTTTCAATGAATTACGCCCAGAGTAATAAAGCAGAAGAAATTAAAAGAGAGAAAGAGATTCTAAATAAAGCAAAATTATTTGGCGATCAGGCTGTAGCAATTAAAAGTATTTATGCCTTAATTGTTCTAGAAGGAGAAAATAGTACCTATAAAGATAGTTTGGCTTATTCCTATTTTTCTGCAAGAAATTATGGACCTTGTTTTATGGTTACATCAGAAGTGTTGAAAAGAGAACCCAAGCATATTGACATGTTGGAAATGAATGGCATTTCATTGGAATCATTAGGAGCTTTGGAAAAAGCTGCTGAAGTTTATACCAGATTGTTGTCTATTACTAATAATAACTATCATGCTTATACCATTGCCAATCTGAATTATAGAATGAAAAAATATGATGAAGCTTACCTAGCGATTAAGAAAGCGGAGACATTAAATGATAAAGGAGAAATTAAGGTCACTTTCTCAATTAATCAGAGTCATACACAACAAGTTGAATTGTTGGCAGCTATTCCATATTTAAAAGGACTTATAGAATTGGGGTTGAAAAATGAGGATGCGGCAAAAATTAGTTTTGCAAAAGCCATAAAAATTCAACCAGAATTTGTTTTAGCCAAAGAAAATTTAGAGATAATTTCTAAATAGTCTTTCAGATAATTACATTTTTTCTTTAAGGTATTGTGCGGTATAGGATGCTTTATTTTTGATGATTTCTTCAGGTGTACCCTGGGCAATCAAATCTCCTCCTTCTTTACCACCATTTTTCCCAAGATCTATTATAAAATCAGCACATTTTATAAGCTCTAAATTATGTTCAATTACAACAATTGTATGCCCCTTATTTATTAAAGCATCAAAGGATGCCAATAATTTTTTGATGTCATGAAAATGCAAACCAGTGGTTGGTTCGTCAAATATGAATAAAGTTTTATCATTGGAGAATCCTTTAACCAAAAAGGATGCTAATTTAATTCTTTGTGCTTCACCACCTGAAAGGGTGGAAGATGCCTGTCCTAATTGAACATAGCCCAGCCCAACATCCTGTAAGGGTTTTAATTTTCTTACAATTTTGGGCTGTTCATGTTTGTCGAAAAATATAATTGCTTCATCAACAGTGGTCTCCAATATATTATTTATAGACTTTCCTTCAAATTCAATTTCTAAAACTTCTTTTTTAAAGCGTTTGCCTTTACAAGTTTCGCACTCTAAATGTACGTCAGCCATAAATTGCATTTCTATAGTAACAGCGCCTTCTCCTTTGCAAGTTTCGCATCTACCACCATCAACATTAAATGAAAAATGTTTTGCTTTAAATCCCCTAATTTTTGCTAATTTTTGCTGCGTAAATAGCGCTCTAATATCATCATAGGCCTTTATATAAGTAATTGGATTTGATCTGCTCGATCTTCCTATTGGGTTTTGATCGACAAACTCAATATTTTTAATTTGTTCGAAATCGCCTTTAATTTCGGTAAATTGCCCTGCTTTATCACCGTAATTATTAATTTTTTTCTGAAGTGCAGGATACAGAATATCTCTTATCAAGGTACTTTTACCACTTCCGGATACTCCAGTTACAACAGTTAAAGAATTTAGCGGGAATTTTGTATTGATATTTTTTAAATTGTGTTCACGAGCTCCAATTATCTCTATAAATTTATTTGATGTTCTTCGATGTGGTGGAATTCCAATTTCCATTGTCCCATTTAAATATTTTGCCGTTAAAGAACCTGATTTAAGAATTTCATCATAATTTCCTTCTGCAACTAATTCTCCACCAAAAGATCCTGCTTCCGGGCCAATATCAATAATGTAATCTGCAACTTTCATGATGTCTTCATCGTGTTCCACTACAATAACTGTATTGCCTAAATCTCTTAGTTTTTTTAAAACAAGAATTAGTTTTTTCCGTATCTTTTGAATGCAATCCGATACTGGGCTCGTCTAAAATATACATAGATCCAACCAGACTACTTCCCAAAGAAGTGGCCAGATTAATGCGTTGGCTTTCCCCTCCAGAAAGAGTGTTTGAATTTCTATTAAGCGTAAGGTAATTGAGGCCTACATTACTCAGGAAATTTAATCTACTTAAAATTTCCATTAAAATACGTTTGGCAATTTTCTTGTCATGCGTATTTAAATCAATATCTTCAAAAAAATCAATAAGCTCATGAATAGGTAGATCTATCAATTCAGTAATTGATTTATGGTGTATTTTTACATTATTAGATTCCTTTCTTAATCGGGTTCCGTTACATTCAAAACATTTTGTTTTTCCGCGATATCTGGATAGCATTACCCGATACTGGATTTTATAACTTTTTTCTTCCAGTTGTTTAAAGAATTTGTGTAAACCTTCAAAAGATTGATTGCCATTCCATAAGATCTCTTTTTGTTTTTCACTAAGTTGATAATAGGGCTTGTGTATGGGGAAATCAAATTTGTAGGCGTTTAAAATCAAATCCTCTTTATATTTGTAAAAAGAATCTGAATTCCAAGGTAAAACGGCATCGTCATAAACAGAAAGCGAAGTGTTTGGGATTACTAAGTCTTCATCAATTCCAATAATATTGCCATATCCTTCACACTTCGGACAAGCCCCATAAGGGTTGTTGAAACTGAATAAATGTACACTTGGTTCGAAAAAGGTGATTCCATCCAATTCAAATTTATAATTAAATTCTTTAATTATATGATCGGATAAATTTTCAATCATACAAATACCTTTTCCTTCGTAATAAGCGGTTTGAACAGAATCAGATAAGCGATTATAAAAATCCTCATTATCTTGAACTACAATTCGATCAACAACTAAAAATAAATTTTTATGAGTATTAAACTCAAATTCTTCAATTCTAATTATTTGATCATTTACTTTTAAACGGGCAAACCCCTGCTGTTTTAATATGCTTATGACGGTTTCTAATTTTTTTCCATTATCAATATTGATAGGGGCTAACAATAATAATTTGGTTGAACTCTCAAATTCTTGTACGTATTTAACAACGTCGCTAACGGTATCTTTTTTAACTAATTTTCCCGATTTTGGAGAATAAGTTTTTCCAATACGGGCAAATAAAAGTTTTAAATAATCATATATTTCTGTCGAAGTTCCTACAGTGGATCTTGGGTTGGTACTATTTACTTTTTGTTCGATGGCAATTGCCGGAGAAATACCCTTAATTGAGGTGACTTTTGGTTTGTTCAATTTACCCAGAAATTGACGGGCATATGACGATAAACTTTCTACATATCTGCGTTGCCCTTCTGCATATAATGTGTCAAATGCGAGACTGGATTTACCCGATCCAGACAATCCTGTGATAACTACGAGCTTATTTCTTGGAATTTTTACATCAATATTTTTAAGGTTGTGTAATGCGGCTCCCTTGATAAGGATGTTTTCTTTAAAGTCTATATTTTTCAATGCTTTTGGTCGATTATTCGGTTTTTGTTTTTACAAATATAAGGACTATATTTGTGATGTAAATTTAAAAAAATAAAAAATAAATGTGAAAATATTTGTTTTTTAAAAATATTTGTAATTATATTTGTCCTCGAGACTAAAAGAAAAAACGAACTGGTCTCCCCTAACTAATATTAATTTAAATTTTTGCTTATAGTATAGTTCTACTTTTTCGTAACAATAATAACATGGAGTCTGATTAGTAACAAGGACTTCGATAAAAAAGGGGAATTATGCATACACAAAAATTAGACGATAGCGTCTTAGTTAAGAACTACATTGAGGGTAATGAAAGATCATTAGAAATCCTTATTTTACGCCACAAACAAAGAATTTTCAGTTTTATTTATTCGAAAGTACAAGATAGAGATGTCGCTGATGATATCTTTCAAGATACTTTTATTAAGGTTATAAATACCTTAAAATTAGGTAAATACAATGAAGAGGGTAAATTTTTACCTTGGACTATGAGAATTGCACATAATTTAATTATTGACTTCTTTAGGAAAGGGAACAGAATGCCTACATTTCAAAATACAGATGAGTTTGATATTTTTTCAGTTTTAAGCGATAACACATTAAGCGCTGAGAATAAAATTATACAAAGTCAGATTTATACTGATGTAAGAAATTTAGTTGATGAGCTTCCAGACGATCAAAGAGAGGTGCTTATCATGCGAATTTTTAAAGACATGAGTTTTAAGGAAATTTCTGAACAAACTAATGTGAGCATTAATACAGCACTTGGTAGAATGCGATATGCCTTGATCAATCTTAGAAAAATGATTGATAAAAACAATATTATTTTGACAAACTAAAATGTTTTTTGGTTTTTATGCAATATAGTTTTGCTTTTCACGTTATTAATATAAATCCCTAAAAAAAAATAGATTTATGGCAAAACTTTACACTGAAAGATTTTTCAAAGAAAAACTAGACCCCAAATCGGAAACGATATCGTTTTTGTTGAATTATTCAAAATCGATCGAGGTGGTTAAGACCAAAAAAGAAAACTTAATGTTTCATTTGAATTAATCGGATAAAGCTCTCAACTGTAAGATTGGGAGCTTTTTTTATGCACTAAAATAATTCAATTAAGTATGCATTTGGTTGTCTAAGCTTATAGACCTTTTCTTCCTATTGTTTTTGTAATAATATCATTATCAATGTTCCAGGCTCGGGCTGGAGAATATTCACGTCCATAATATATAATTTGTAAATGAAGACGATTCCAAAGTTCTTTTGGAAAAATTCTTTTGGCGTCTTTTTCAGTTTGAACCACATTCTTTCCAGAGCTTAGGTTCCATCGATACATTAATCTGTGGATATGGGTATCAACAGGAAATGCGGGAATGCCGAAAGCCTGGCTCATAACAACCGAAGCGGTTTTATGCCCAACTGCCGGGAATGCTTCTAAATCTTCATAATTATTGGGTACTTTACCCTGGTGTTTTTCAATAATCATTTTTGATAAGCCGTAAATTCCTTTAGATTTCATAGGAGATAGTCCAACCGGTCTGATAATTTCTTTAATTTCATCGACACTCAATTTAACCATGTCATAAGGATTATCTGCCTTGGCAAACAGAATAGGAGTTATTAAATTGACCCTTGCATCTGTACTTTGCGCTGATAGTAAAACAGAAATCAACAAGGTAAAGGCGTCTTTATGGGCTAAGGGTATTGGTGGCTTTGGATATAATTTGTTTAAAGTGTCAATAACAAATTGAACTCTTTCTTTTTTATTCATATTTTCATTATTTTTATCCGATAAAAATACAAATAATGACAACATTAAACATAGGAGATAAATCGCCTGATTTTGAAGTGATTGATCAAAATAATAATTTGATAAGCCTTAAAAACTATTTGGGAAAGAAGATTGTTTTATTTTTTTATCCGAAAGCCAGTACGCCGGGATGTACCGTTGAAGCTTGTAATTTGAGAGATAATTATGACGAATTTATTGAAAAAGGATATGTTATTATTGGCGTGAGCGCCGATTCTCAAAAACGTCAATTAAATTTTAGCAAAAAACACAATTTACCATATAGTTTATTGGTAGATGAAAATAAAGCAGTTATTAATGCCTATGGTGTTTGGGGACCTAAAAAATTTATGGGAAGAGAATATGATGGTATTCATCGAACTACTTTTATAATTGATGAAAAGGGAAGGGTTGAAAATATCATTACTAAGGTAAAAACCAAAGATCATAAGTCTCAAATATTATAGTTCTAGGCCATCTATATGAAGAATAGTGTAGCTGTTGTTTACATAGAAATTAATAAAACCAGTAAAGATTTGACGACTAAATTCGAGGTATTACCTACATATAAATGGTTAAAAAACACGTAAATAGTATCACATTCTTGCAATAATGAATTTCAGGTGTTAATATACCGGCATACAAAAATTCTGCTATTTATTTTTATTGATTTCATGCTTTCTTCTTGAATATCCGAATAGCCTTTGATCTTTAATAATGTTAGCTACAACCTCGTCAGGCAACATTTCTTCCCATCCACTAATTCCTTTAGAAATCATATTAAATACTCTTCTTGAAAATATTTCCAGTATATCAGGATTAAAGTCTTTTAAATCGATAATTCTTCCATTAAACTTAAAATATTTATACAATTCTTTCATCCGTGGATGTACTTTTAAGGTCTCACTCGTAATTACTTCACCTGTTTCCAGATCTTTAAGAGGATATAAATAAATTTTCAAATCTTTATAGAACAATTTTCCAAAAGCTTCCAATATGCCACCACTTATATCCCTGTAATATTTTTCATCAAATATTTGAATTAAGTTGTAAACGCCCATAGTTAAGCCCATCCGAGCCTTTGTGAATTCAGAAAAATAGTCAACCAACTTATAGTATTCCTGAAAATTAGTGATCATTACTGTTTGCCCCAGTGAACATAATAATACTGCCCTATCTAAAAAATCCCGTTCATTAATTTCACCCTCTGCACGTAGATTTGCCAGTGTAATTTCAAAAATAAATTCCGTTCTTTCCTCCTTGACCCTTTTCTCTGCCAAGAATAATTTTTTGGATTCCTGATACATCTCCATATTAACTTTTGTAACAGGCCGGAAACTTCCACGAAGTGTTAATATATTCTTTTTGTACAATTGCTGTGCCGGTAATAAATTCCTCCCATCAGGACCAAACATTACAGCGTCAGTCATACCATTTTTTACCAAATGTAAACTCATCAATCTATTGTCTACATACATAAATCTCGATCCTGAAAAATTAACCATATCAATTTCAATGGTATCCTTTTCGATATTATCATAGAATGACTTTAGTAATTCTTTTGGGCGGTCATGCAAATAAAAAGCACCATAGATTAGATTCACTCCTAATTTACCCAGAGTTTCTTGCTGTAACTGAGAATTGTTTTGCTTAAATCGAATGTGTAATACAATTTCGTTATAATCTTCTAAGGGGTCTAATTGAAATTTAATACCTACCCATCCATGACCTTTAAATCTCTTAACAAAATCAATGGTTGTAACCGTATTCGCATAGGCAAAAAACATTTTATCAGGATACTTGCTTCTATCCAACCTATCTTCCATTAACCGAATTTCGTGTGAAAGCATGGTGGTTAATCTCGATTCCGTAACATAACGACCATCATCTTCTATTCCATAAATTGCATCTGAAAAATCTTTGT
>CBDEVQ010000043.1:0-23008 GCA_965243605.1 Flavobacteriales bacterium | reverse complement strand
TTTTACGCTTTTCGATATCAATCGTTAAGCCTTCAAACTCTAAAACACGATCCAAATGCTCCACATTATGATTCATTTTCGATCGTCTAAAAATTGCTTTTATTCGTGCGATAAGTTCTCTAATGCTAAAAGGCTTGGTTAAGTAATCATCGGCCCCTATCTCTAAACCTAAGACACGGTCTATTTCCTCTGATTTGGCAGTTAACATTATTATTGGTGTATTTTGCTGAGCTCTTACTTTTTGACATACCTGAAATCCATCCATCTTAGGCATAGATACATCCAAGATCATAAGATCAGGTTTAGATTTTAAAGCCAACTCCAATCCTTCCTCTCCATCATATGCCTTTAATACTTCACAATTCAGATCTTTAATATGTATCTCCAATAACTCTACAATTGCTTTATCATCTTCAACTATTAATACTTTTTTCATAAATACCGACTTTGGGGTTACTATTACTGCTCATTATTATATAGTTATATATAAAAGTAAATATCCATATAAGATATCACAATTTAATCACAATGGTCATCATATAATATACATATACTATAACTATCAAGAAAAAACCATGTCCAACCCTACAGTTTATAAGCGTTAACTACCGTGATAAAAAGGTTATTATTTCGTGACGTCTTTGTAATCTCCTCTGTGTTACTTTGTGATATAAATAAGTAATCACTCATAAACACATTATAATTATGAACAGGGTTTTAAAAACTACATTAGTACTTAGTCTTATTGCATCGGTAAACATTTCATGTAACAAAGACAATGATGGAGAAAATCCATCTGAAACTACCAATACACTAAACTTAAATATTAACGGACTTGAAGATTTAGGATCTGATTTTGTATATGAAGGTTGGATTATGGTTAATGGTACTCCAATTACAACAGGAAGATTTTCAGTTAACGGAAATGGAGAATTATCTGAATCCAACTTTGCACTCGACGAAAGTCAGTTAGATATCGCTACTGCATTTATATTAACGATAGAACCCGCAGTTGGAGATGTTCCCGAACCGAGTAATACACATATATTAGCTGGAGATTTCTCAGGAGACTCAGGAAACATGAATATTTCTCATCCCGCAGCGTTAGGTAGTGATTTTAACTCATCTCAAGGGAAATTTATTCTTGCCACCCCATCAACTACCAGTATGACTGATGAAAATGAAGGGGTTTGGTTTCTTGATAATTCAAGTGGAACTCCAATGGAAAGTATAACCTTACCAACTTTACCTGCCGGATGGATTTATGAAGGATGGGCAATTATTGATGGTAAACCTATCTCATCGGGGAAGTTCTTAAATTCAAACATGGCCGATTTAGACAACAATCCATATAAAGGCCCTAACGGAACACCTCCATTCCCTGGAGAAGATTTCATTATGGGAATGGCTAATGGTGTAGATTTATCTCTTGCTCAACCAATAACAAAGGTGGTGTTATCAATTGAGCCAATAGTAGATAACAGTCCTGCTCCGTTTACACTTAAACCTCTATTAAGTGCTGATTTAACCTCTACTTCACCAACGCATACACCTATGAATTTACAACAGAATTTAAATTTCCCAAGCGGAAGCTTTTCAAGATAATATAACAAACCCCTCATTAAAAAAGCTGTTGATATACATTCCATATCAATGGCTTTTTTTTTATTCAAAAATAAAAGACTATTAAACAGTTATTTACAAGAAATAACATCGTTATTTTAATTTTATACTTTGTTACCTAATTTCGATTGTATAAATTAGATCAATCAATTTAGTTGTTTAATCACTCATGAAACTAATATACATCATAATAGCTCTTTTAATAATACCTCTAAAGAGTTATGCTCAAGACCAAATGGAATCTGCGCATGATGTTAATGTGTCATTTAATGTTCCAAAAACAAATATTATAGACATTGCAAGTTTAAATGGAAATGATATAATATTTAGTCCTATTGATATTGATGCTGTTTCAACTGGAATGGATTTTAGTTTAGTAAATAATGAATTATGGTTAAATTATACGGTTGTAAAATCAGATGCTTTTTCTCCAAAAAAAATTAATGTTTCCGCCACCGCAACTAATTTTCCACAGGGAATGTCTCTAAAATTAAAAATTGATCCTGATGCACAACAAGGTAAAGGTGAAATTGGAACGCCTGTATTTGGTTTCCAAAACTTAATTCCAGATGCAAGTCCGATAGAGATTATCTCTAATATCGGATCATGTTTTACTGGGAATGGTTCAAACAAAGGTCATAATTTGCATTTTAAATTGGATTATGACAATACATATTACGACGAATTAACTACTAATTTTAATACAATTATTATCCTAACATACACAATTACAGACTAATTTGAGGAAATTTTCAAAAAATAGTTTTTTATAAAAAATTCAACAAATTCAATAACTAAGCACCTTACAAGCAGATAAATAACAGCGTTATATCTTTGATTCACAAAACTTTCATTTTGTTATTACAAATACTTTTTGTTACATTTGCACCGTTATAAGCAAACAATCATTAACGCATAAATTATTTATTTTTATGAAAAAGATTTCTTTAACACTTGCCTTAGCATTAGCTGCTGGAACTTTTGCATTTGCACAAGATGATCAAGATGACAATCACACGATTTCATTTTCTATCCCTGCAACTAGTATCTTAGACATTGAAGGTCCTGGAGGAATAAACTCTATTAACTTCACACCTGAGGCAATTACTGAGGCTGGTAATGCTTTTGATTTTAACTTATCAAATTCAGCGCTTTGGTTAAATTACTCGAACATTAAAGCTGACGCTCTTAGTACTCGTCAAGTTACTGTTGGTATGACAAATGATCTTCCTACAGGTATGACTTTAACAGTTACTGCTGGTGCAGATGCTGGAAATGGTCAAGGTACTAAAGGAACACCTAATGCTTCAGCAATTACTTTAGCAAATGGTACAACTTCTACTATCATTACAGGTATTGGAAGTGCTTATACTGGAAACGGAGTAAGTAATGGTCACCAATTAACGTATGATTTATCATTTGATGAAAATGAATTCCAAACGTTAAGTGCAGACTTAAATCAATCTGTAACGATTACTTATACTATTACAGACGAATAGTATAAATTACAATATCACATGAAGAAGGGCAGAATTTTTATTCTGCCCTTTTTTTGTGCTTAAATTTGTAACATTATATAAACACACAAAACAGCCGCTCCACTCAATGATATATACGTTTTTACTTGGCTAAGTTCGAATTTATTTTAACTTTGTAAACGACAAAAACAAATCATTACCCAAGCGCATGATCAATTAATAATTAAACATGCGTCTATTAATTAAAACCTATCAAATGAAAAACTATTTCACAATCTTCCTGTTATTATTTATGGTTTTTATTGGAAAAGCCAACATTGTTATCAATAATGGACTAACTCACAGTTTCGACAGTAAGCCTGGTAGCACGATTAAAGGAAACATTGAAGTTCAAAACATTGGTGAAAGTGAGCGACGAATTATTATTTACAAAGAAGATTTACTTAGAGCCTGCGATGGTAAAGAATTAAAAGTTGATTCTTTAAGCCACGATCGTTCATCTATCTCATGGATGACCCTTGGTGAATTTGAAAAAGTATTAGAACCAAACGAAAAATTCATAATCCCCTATGAAATGGTCGTTCCGGAAAATCCAGAATTAAATGGTTCTTACTGGAATATGATCTTAGTAGAAATGGCAGAAGCTATTGACAAAACAAAAGATCACAGAGGTATTTCAGTATCTACAAAGATGAGATATGGTATTCAAGTTATCACGGATATTAAATCTTCTGGAGAAGAAGAAAGCAAAGTCAGTGGAGAAGAAATCCAGTTTACCGATTTTAAATTAATCAAAGAAGATTCTATTAATGTTGTCCAAGTACAATTAATGAATAAAAGTATATTCAGAGTAAATGTAAACTTACTTCTTTCTTTATTTAGTGAAGAGGGAGAAGAGGTTAAGTCAATAGAATTAAATCCTAAAAAAATATACCCAAATAGTTGTTCTAATTTCGATTTATATATGGAAGGGGTTGAACCTGGTTTATATAGTGCACAAATTATTGCCGATTATGGAGTTGATGGTTTTGGTATCGACTTGGAAATTGAATTAAAATGACACGAAATATTTCGAGTTTAATAACCAACTCACTACTTTCATAACACCTAACAAAAACATAACCTCAAGACAATAAAGTAATTAACTTTATCATCTTGGGGTTATCCTTATCTATTACCCCAGCAAAGATATGAGTCGTATTTTCACACTTTGGATGATAATAAATATGCTGTCTACTTTTACAGCATATACCCAAGTCGTGAACATAACTCCCATTAATCCTTCCCAATCTAAGCTACCCGGGAAACACTATAATTTCGTTTACAAACTTGACAACCCCAGTGAAGACACCGTATTTATAAATCCAAATATTATCCTTCCGCAAGGATGGAATGTTATTACCAAAAAAAGCTCAAAATATATTAAACCTTTATCGGATGTTAAATATTTCTTTGCGGTTAAAATACCAAAAGATGAATTATCTAAATCCTTTACTATTGGATTAAATGTATTAGACCCAACTACGAATGACACCATTAGTAATACTGGACAAATATCCGTTTTTATTGAACCGCTTTATAATTTAATCATTTCTAAAACAGAACAACCTGACTTTGTTTTAGGTGAACAAGAATTTAGCTGTAAGTTTTCAATAAAAAACAGTGGTAACACCATTGAAAAACTCAAACTATCATCTGATAATGGGAAAATTGAAATCTCTAGTATTGAAATTCCACCTGGAGAAGAAGAGATAATTACCATTGAGAAAAAAGCTTTACAAGTCTATACAGAACAACCCGGGCGATCGTATGTTGAACTTGGAGTTTATAGTCAAAATCAGAAAAAAGCATTTAAAGAAATTATTGATGTTGTTGTATACCCTTCTGATATCATTAAAGAAGATCCCTATTTGAGGTATCCCATTTCGGCAAATGTTTGATATTCCTACAAAATTTGGTAGAAAAAGTTAAGCCACTCGTTTAATTTGTTTGTATCTTAATTCTTGTTCTTTTTCGGTAGGTGTTTTGTAGTCTAGAGTAGAGTGTAATCTAGAGTTATTATACCAGTTCATATATTTAAAGATTTCGGTCTCCAAATGTTTCTTAGATTCAAATGTAATGAGGTAGCATAGTTCAGTTTTAATTGTTTTAAAAAAAGACTCGGCAACGGCATTATCCCAGCAATTTCCTTTTCTACTCATAGATTGTTTCGCTTTTGTATTTAAGTTAATAATCTGTTTAAAATCATCACATGTATATTGTACTCCACGATCCGAGTGTAATATAAAGTCATCTTCTATATTTCGATTTAATCGCGCATGTTTCCAAGCTGTAATAACAGTATCTGTAGCTGTTAGATTAGAACTTACAGACCACCCTACAACCTTACGGTCTGCTAAATCAATCATTGTAGTTAAATATTGCCAGGTCTGATTAACTTTGATATAAGTAATATCCGATACCCATACTTTCCCAAGTTCTAATACCTCAAAATTCCGATCTAAATGATTTTCTTCTACTCTATGACTATGATTTGAGTCCGTTGTATTAGTAAATTTCCTACGTGTCTTAGAATATAGCCCCATTTCTTTCATCAATCTAGAAATATAAGACCTCGAGTAAAAAACACCTTTTCTCTCTAGAGCTTTTTGGAGTTTAGGAGCTCCGTACAATCCTCTATTTTCTGCATAAACCGCTTGAATAGACTCTTTTAATTCTATTGTGATGCTAGAACGTTCTATATCTAGCCTACGTTTCCATGAATAATACGCATTAGAACTTATATTTAAAGACTTACACATCTTCTCGACACAATAGGTTGCTGAATATTCCAAAATTATAGCGTACCTGTTCTGTCTTTCTTGGAGAAAATGCTTACTGCCTTTTTTAAGATGTCACGTTCCATGGTTACATCTTTTAATTTTTCTTTTAAATGCTTTAGTTCTTTTTGTTCATCAGTCAAAGCTGCATTGCCTCTGCCCGTAAAACTGGGACGCTTTGGGTTTAAATATTCTCGACGCCAACGATATAACATATTCAAATTTATTGAATATTCAGACGATAAGCTAGACATCGATTGTCCGCCTTTGTATAAATCCATTATCATTAACTTAAAGGATTCTTCGTAAGTACTTCTCTTCATAACTGCTAAAATAAGTTTTGTCTTAACTTACTCTACCAACAAAGGTAGAAATACCAGTTATTACCAACTATACCTCTAATGAAAACATTAATGAAACTTCATTACAGTATCGTATTTCTGGAAATGGGAGTTTAGACTTGGAAAACAAACATATTATTAAATTTAATCTTGAAAGCCCTGTTTCAAAAGAATTTGCAAAAATTGGTCGCATACGTCAAACGAAAGCATCTTACGAAGGCCCACAGGTTGATGTTTCTCTAGGAGACATCGCAGTTAATGTTTCAAGGTTAACAGAAGAAAGTAGATCTGGTTTAGGTGTTAAATTTAAATGGAAAGAGCCGTTATACAATATTGAGACGTTCTATGTTAAACCACAATATTTCGATGAATTTGCCTATGAATTTGGAAGTATTACTCGTTATCAACCAAACCGAAGAAATAGAGCCAAATTAAACTGGATACAACAAATATCTAAAGAAGGTGCGAACAACACATTATTTAGTATTCAGTCTGAACATAAAAAAAGAAAAATTGAGTTGTTTCCTGAACTGGCCTTAAGCTATAAAGGTGGTCATCTTGGGTATGCCGCTAGTTTTTCATCTTCTGTAAGTAAAGAAACGTGGAACTTTAACACTTCTTTCTTATATGCGAATCCTAAATACTCAGGATATTATAGCAACTCGATCCATTATCGTGTTAATTCCTATTACAGGTTCACTCAAAAACTATCTATTAGCGCAAGTTCTCAACTTAATAAATCAAATATTAGGTTCGATAATCTAACACAAACTCAAATACCTATCGTAAAAAACTACAATTTGGCTTTAAGATACAATATGAATAGGAGTCATACATTTGCTATTAACTCCGTATTTAGAAGTAAGGAAGATAGAGCCGAGGATAAAAGTTTTGATTATGATGAATATGCTTTTAGACTTGAATATGGGTTTAAATATCGTGACCTTACCATTAACCTCAACGGGTCTGCAGGTGAAACAATCAGTTTTCTAGATGAAGAACTCGGACAAAGTGGGTCATTTTATAGCTCTAAAATGAAACTCAACTTAAAGCTTTCTCAAAAATCTACAATGACTACGTTTGCCAGTTATTTATTTACAAATAGGTATTCATCCATAAGTGCAGCATATTGGTATTACGGAGCAAATTTGAATTATAATTTCACAAATAATTTATATGTTTCTGGAAGTTTTACTAATGATTACACCTTAGAAGAAACCTACCTATTAAAGAGTTATTTAAGTTTTTCTTTAAACTACTCAAAAGAAACCAAACTCATTGTTTCATCCAATCTTGATTATGCCAAACTTCCTGGCTCTAACAGCCGGCAATTGTTTACCTCTTTTAATCTAAAATACATTTTTAATACGCCCTTATACAAACGCTATGCAGTAGGACATATTATTGGTCGATTAGTTTCTAAAGAGGATGTAGCAGTGCCTAAAACCATTGTTAAATTAGATAATAAAATTCGCGTTACAAATTCAAACGGAGAATTTGATTTTTCGAACTTGAAGATTGGTTCTAAAGTCCTAAAAGTAGACCAATCCAGATTGGAATTAGGTGAAATTGTCCTTGAAGAAATGCCACTACCTCTAGAGGTAGAAGCAAACAAAACCATAAATCTAAACCTACATGTTATTAAATCGGCTAAAATTAGAGGGCTTGTAAATTATATAGAATCCAAACAGAAAACGGCTTCAAAATATAAACTATCAAGACCTGAAACCATAATTGAACTTAAAAATGAAAAAGAAACCTTCACAACTACAAGTAACAGGAAGGGAGAATTTATATTTAATAATATTAAACCAGGTAAATATGAAATAAGTATTTATGATAATATGCTAAAAAAGGATTTCACTTTTAAAAATAATTATCAAAACATTGAAATTAAGGAAGGTGAACAAAAATCCATTACCTTTAACATGTCGCAAAAGAAAAGAAAAATTCACTTTAACAAAAGTAAAGTGAAATTAAAACTATAATATGAAACCTATTATATCTACATTAATTTTATTGCTCTTAAATACTTTGCTTGTCCAAGGTCAAGATAATGATGATATAGACTTTAACATTAAAATTCAAGAAATTTCTTTAGTTAATGTTGTCCCAAACAACCAAGTTATTTCATTTGATGTATCTGTTGCCTCAACGGTTGGAGAAGAATTCCCTACGCAATACAATAGTAGTAAATGGTTAAATTATACCTCAACTCATTCTTCATTTAGCCCATTAAAAATTATTAAAGCACATATTGGAGGAGGATCATTACCTACAGGAATTGCATTATATTTAAAGGTAGATGGAGCAACAGGTAATGGAGCAGGACATTTAGGTATCCCTTCAGGACAAATAAAACTTAATAACTCTCCGCAAACCGTTCTTTCTTGTATTGGAGGCGCATATACAGGACGAGGAAAGAATAATGGACACCGACTAAATTACTCTGTCGAGATTCTAGATTATGAACAATTAACATCTGTTCATAATAAAAAATATGTGGTATATTATACTTTATTAGAAGACTAATATGAGAACTTATTTGCAAATATTAATATACAGTCTGTTTTTTTGCATGTCTTCGGTTAATGCTCAAAACATAAATGTTATACCTATTGGTGGAGGATCAACTTTCAAAACACCAAAGGTTAAAAAAGCTGGTGACGATTTCAAAAACAATAAAGCTAAGAAAAGATTAAAGGCTAAAATTAAAATCTCATTTCCCAATCAGTTTTCTCAATATTATCAGTATTGGACCGTAGAAATAAGACGAGAAGATATTCATTGGCATAATAAACTATCCCTTTGGGCTAGACGAAAAAACAATAATTCTGGAGTTTATTATGGATCATATTTTAGAAAAGTACATACTTGTGATGACTTTTTCTTTAATGGATATGGATCTAATAATAATATCCAAATTGAATTTGAACTTAGAGGAATTTCTGTACTAATTCCTGCAGATGAATACGAAACTGAGGTTGTTTTTACGATAATGGATTACTAACGAACTTTAGAGTAATAAAAAAGGTGTTTACAATTGTAAACACCTTTTTTATTACTCTAACTTCTATAAATATTAATCAACAGACAAATCAAACTTCCATAAATCATTCCCTAAATCATTTACCAAGTCATCCGTTTCTTCATTCATATCTGTTCCTCCAAACATGTACAATGTTGCACTTTGTGTATTGGTAATACTGTATCCCCAATGTAAATCGGGTTCCCCACTATTAACAGTTCCATTAACTTTCCCAGATATAAATGTAAAAACACCAGTATTACTATCAAATTTCCAAAGGTCTTTACCTTTTCTGGTATTGGCATTTAACATTCCTCCAAATAACCAAATTGTACCAGATTCATCAATTGTCATATCAAAATGCTTTCTAGACCCTATATGCATAGATGTAATTTCACCTTTAGTAAAATTGTTCAAAAATGTTTCATCTGCATTATCAGACTCTGCTCCTGTAACAAAGGTCCATTCGGTAGTTGTTGGATTAAATTTCCACAAATCACCCAAATTACCTTCTATATTAGTTGTCGAACGGGCTCTACCACCCATCATCCAAATGATATTATTTTCTGAAATATCCATTGCAAAATATTTCCTACCTCCAGGTACATTTAAAGCATTGGCCTCACCTTGTACTCCTGCAACACCACCTTGATTTAAAGCTTGTCCACCTTTAACATGTTCCCATGATCCTCCATTCGCAGAACCATTAACATTAAATTTCCAAATATCTTGAGAAAGACCAACAGAACCTCCTATTTGCATATCACCACCAAACATCCACAAGTCTCCATTTAAATCAATAACAATATCATGTCCATAGACACTTCCTGGCCTAGGAGCCCCTGCAAAAACAGCATCAACACCTTGTCCATCGGTTCCATCTATCAAAACCCATCTATTTTCTGTAATTTCATACTTCCACAAGTCATTTAATCCCGCATTTCCAGAAAACCCACCAAAAACCCAAATGGCATTTCTGTTTTTATCATAAGTCATTGCAAAACGAGCTCTTGACTTAGGAAATCTTAAATCTAAATCTGCATTTGTATAATCTCCTACTTGATTCTCGGCTTCTAATCCAGCCGCTAATGGAACTTGTGCAGAAAGAACACTCCAAGTATCAGTTGAAATTTCATATCTCCAAAGTGTATTTAATTCATTAGACAAATCGCTAGCACAATCTCCATCAATTTCTTTATCTGCTCCTCCAAATAAATATAAGTAATCTCCAAGGTCAGATACCATTCTGCTGTAAGCTCTAGCTTCAGGTATAAAATTAGGAGTTGTACCTATATTATGATTATCTGCACAAACTGATGATGTTTCAGATCCATTTATTAAAGATGGTATAGCAGATATATACAAAGGCTGTTCACAATCTCCTACACTTAACCAATTAGACCCATCACAAAAGAAAAGTTCACCTTCACAACAATCGGAACAATAAACTAATAAACCTGCTTCTCTTGGGCTAATCGCATACATCTCTTCTTCTGACATACGAGGAGGTAAAAACCCTCTATTCGTACTATAAACATCTAATACCGCAGATGGATCAGGTGAAGTTGTTCCAATTCCAACTTGCGCAAATGAATTACTTAAACAAGTCAAAACGAATAAAATTAAAATATGGTATCTCATATGTAATACACTATTATTAAGGCGCTAAATTAATTTTTTTTTAAATTATTATCTATTCAATTTCAATAAAAAGGAAATTTAGATATTAATTCAAGGCAAACTTAAAGCTTAAATTACGATTACATTTCAACATTTTAAATATTAACAAAAAATAATTCAAAATTAATCCGATGGTACCAGATTCGTGATTTTTGGCACATTTATATTAAAAAATAAAGCGTTACTTTGTATTAAACTGATATCAGAGTTAAAGAAGAAAACAATGAGAGTAGAACAATTATATACAAATTGCCTTGCGGAAGCTGCATATTATATTGAATCTAATGGTGAAGCAGCCATAATAGATCCATTAAGAGAATCTACACCGTATATTGACTTAGCAAAGAAATCTGGAGCAAAAATAAAATACATTTTTGAAACACATTTTCATGCAGATTTTGTTTCTGGTCATATCGATTTAGCTCGTAAAACTGGTGCAGATATTGTATTTGGACCAACAGCAAAAGCGGATTTCGAAATCATTGAAGCGACAGACAATCAAGTTTTTAAAATTGGTAATCTTACCATTACTGTTTTACATACACCTGGACATACAATGGAGTCTATGACTTTATTACTAAAAGATGAATCGGGAAAAGATCATGCTATCTTCTCTGGTGATACTTTATTTTTAGGAGATGTAGGAAGACCTGATTTAGCCGTGAAATCAGATTTAACTCAAACGGATCTTGCTACTCACCTTTTTCATTCACTTAGAGACAAAATTATGCCTTTGGCTGACGAAGTTATTGTTTATCCAGGTCATGGTGCAGGTTCTGCATGTGGAAAAAATTTAAGTAGCGAAACTGTTGATACTTTAGGAAACCAAAAGAAGACTAATTATGCTTTAAGAGCAGATATGACTGTTGATGAATTTGTAAAGGAAGTAACAACAGGACTTAAAACACCTCCACAATATTTCCCAAATAATGTAAAACTAAACAAAACAGGTTACGAATCTGTTGATGTGGTGCTAGAACGAGGTACACTTCCGCTTTCAGCATCAGATGTTCAAGCTTACATTGACAGTAAAGATGTTGTAATACTAGACACTAGATCTACTGAAGACTATAGCCAAGCTCATATTCCTAATTCATGGTTTATTGGACTTAGTGGAAGTTTTGCCCCATGGGTAGGTGCATTAATTAAAGACATTAACCAAAAAATAGTAATTATTGCCGATTTAGGTAAAGAGAAAGAGGTTGCTATACGTTTATCTAGAGTAGGATACGATAATACAATTGGATTTTTAGATGGTGGTATTGATGCTTGGATAAAAGCAGATTACAAAACTGAATCTATCCAAAATACAAATGCACAATCTTTGGTATCTAAAATGGATACAATTAGTGTATTAGATGTTAGAAAAGATACAGAATACTATTCTCAACATGTAAAATCTAATGACATTACTAACTTGCCTTTAGATAATTTACAAGATTCTTTAGATAAAATTGATCCAAGTAAAACGTATTACACACACTGTTTAGGAGGATATAGATCTTTAATTGCCATTTCAATACTTAAATCTAAAGGATTCCATAACTTCATTAACATTGAAGGTGGAATTAGAACATTAGAAGAAGAAAATATTCCAATGACAGATTATGTATGTCCATCTACGATGACGGAATAATCTAATCATTAAAAATGCTGATAGTGGATTAACGAAAGTTTATCTACCTATAAGTCTACTTCCTAGGAGGTAGACTTATTTTTTTCTCATTATGGATTCATCAACAAATCTTCTTATATTTGCCCTCTAAGAAAAATACTTAAGATGAAAGTAGACTTAAAAACAATAGAGCACTTAGCACACTTATCTAAACTCGAGTTTTCTGAAAATGAAAAACAGAATATGCTTAATGATTTTGATAAAATGTTAGGTTTTGTTGGAAAACTAGACGAGCTGGATATTGAAAACGTAAAACCTAAAACTTATGTAAATGATGAGTTTGATCGTTTACGAGAAGATATCGCTGAGCATAACTATTCTCGACAAGACGTTTTAGACAATGCTCCACAAAAAGATTCATACTACTTTAGAGTTCCTAAGGTAATTAAAAACTAAGCTTAGGCTTAGTTTCTTTGTCTATAGACATATTGTTCCAATACTTAATCTTTAGGTTATGAATACTCTTTTCTCTAACAATACAACCGAAAAATCTAAATTAATAATTGCAGGACCTTGTAGTGCAGAAAGCAGAGAGCAACTTTTTTCTACTGCTACTCAGCTTAAAGATCTTGGAGTAAATAATTTTAGAGCCGGAATCTGGAAACCTAGAACTAGACCAAATAGTTTTGAAGGAATTGGTCATGCTGCATTAGATTGGATGTCTGAAGTAAAACAGACACTCAATATGCAAATAACAACCGAAGTTGCCAGTGCAAAACATGTTGAAGCATGTTTAAAATCTGATTTCGATGCCCTATGGATTGGAGCAAGAACAACTGTAAATCCGTTTTTAGTTCAAGAAATTGCAGAAGCCGTGAAAGGTGTAGACATTCCAATATTTATTAAAAACCCTATACATTCAGAAATTGGACTTTGGATTGGAGCCATTGAACGCTTTCAAAAAATGGGGGTTAAACAAATTGGAAACATATTTCGAGGATTCCATACTTCTCACTCAGCACCATATAGAAATGAACCTAAGTGGAAAATTGGGCTTGAAATAAAAAGACTATTCCCTGAACTTCCTCTACTTTGTGACCCAAGTCATATTGGAGGTAAAAGAGACCTTATCTTTCCTATTTCCCAGACATCTTATGATCTAAATTTTGACGGATTGATGATTGAGACTCATCCAAGCCCTAATGATGCTTTAAGTGATGCTAATCAACAAATAACACCAGCAGACTTAAAAATAGTTCTTGAAAATCTTATAATAAAAAAGAGTACCTTTATTGATAGTGATTTAAAAGAAAAGCTTGCAAATATTCGTTCTGAAATCAATCAGTTAGACTATAATGTGATGGATATTTTAAGTAAGCGATTTGATTACACAGATGAAATTGGTCACCTTAAAAAAGAAGGGGATGTAAGAATATTTCAACTAAACAGATATCAAGAGCTATTAGATGATCATATTAAACATTCAGAAAATTTAGAGCATCTGGATAAAGCATTTATTAAAGAATTATTTGAATTAATACATAAGTATTCAATTGCACATCAAACTAAAATTAATACAACACGATGAATAAGAAATGGGTTTTACAACAAGTTAATAATGAAGATAAATTAATAAGCCTTCAAGAAACACTTAATCTAAATCCCATTTTATGTCAACTTCTTCTTAATAGAGGCATTGACACCTATGATAAAGCCAAAGCCTTTTTTAGACCGAGTCTTTCAGAATTACATTCCCCATTCTTGATGAAGGATATGGAGAAAGCCGTTAACAGTATACTTTCACATCTTAACAATAACCATAGGATTATGATTTATGGTGATTATGATGTTGATGGTACAACTTCAGTTACATTATTATTTAGTTTCTTAAGCCAATTTACCTCAAATATTGAGTATTATATTCCTGATAGGTACTCTGAAGGATACGGAATTTCCGACTTAGGAATTAATACCGCTCATAAAAATAATTGTCAATTAATTATTAGTCTCGATTGTGGAATTAAAGCAATAGACACTGTACAAAAGGCTAAAGATTACGGTATAGATTTTATTATTTGTGACCACCACCGCCCGGGAAAAATCCTACCAAATGCCACTGCTATTTTAGACCCTAAACAAGACTTATGTAAGTATCCATACAAAGAACTTTCTGGTTGTGGTGTTGGTTTTAAACTTGTTCAAGCAATAGCAGAACGAAAAAACATTCCGTTCAGTAAACTACTCCCAAATTTAGATTTGCTAGCCATTTCCATTGGTGCAGATATTGTATCTATTACAGGTGAAAATAGAGTATTGGCCCATTTTGGATTAATGATTTTAAATGAAAACCCAAGGGCAGGGTTAAAAGCATTTTTACCTGAAATACCACCTGAAAAAAATCATGAGTTAACAATTACGGATGTCGTATTTAAAATAGCCCCAAGAATTAATGCTGCTGGTAGGATAGCACATGCTCATAAAGCCGTAGAACTCTTATTAGCAAATGATCCAATCAAAGCGAAAGCCTTTGCCAAAGAGATAGATAATTATAATTCTGAACGAAAAGATCTTGATCAAAACATTACTGAAGAAGCCTTAGAAATGATCAACCATGAGGAGCATATATGGACTACTGTTGTTGCTCATCACACGTGGCACAAAGGTGTTATTGGAATTGTTGCATCTAGACTTATAGAAAATCATTATAGACCAACTATTGTATTTACAGAAAAGGATGGGAAACTTACAGGTTCAGCTAGATCTATCCCTAATTTTGATATGTATGAAGCATTAAATGCTTGTAGTGAACATCTTTTGCAATTTGGAGGACATTACTTTGCTGCTGGAATGACTTTGGACAAAGAAAACCTGAGTGCCTTTAAAAAAGCGTTTGAAGCCTATGCATCTAAGGTACTACAAAAAGAAGATCTTATTGAAAAAGTACATATAGAGCATGAATTAGAATTACCAGATATTACTCCAGAGTTTTATAACGTTATAAAGCAATTAGAACCACATGGTCCAGATAATAAGCATCCTCTTTTTGGTGCTAAACAAGTTGTAAGCTCTCCTTGGACTAAAACAGTTGGACAAAATAATTCTCATTTGTCATTATCTCTTTTCGATAAGTCCAATCCTAAACAAACAATTAGAGGAATTGCGTTTAACCAAGGGGTATTATATCCCCAAATTGCGGTAGCGCCTAGATTTGCAATAGCGTATTCTTTATCCGAAAACATATGGAAAGACAAACGCAATCTTCAATTAATGATAAAAGATATTAAAGTCTAGATACTTAAACATAAATCTATTCGCTCTAGCTTAATATCCCATTTCGAGACAAATATCACTGTAAAATAGAATCTAAAATAATATCTTTAGTAATACGTTAAACTAACGTATACTTTATTAATATGGTTATCTTAATTATAAACTTACACCTGTTCATAATTAAATAAACATAGATATACTTTACTCCCTTAACTCAACATTATGGATATTAAGAAACTCTTTATCACAATCTTGATTAGTCTAACAGCTTACTCATCATTTGCTCAAGAATGGATCACTAATTTTGACGAAGCTAAAAAGCAGGCTTCAAGTACCGATAAAAAAATTGTATTGGTATTTCAAGGATCTGACTGGTGTGCACCTTGTATGAAATTAGACAAAAACATTTGGTCTACAGAACGTTTTAAATCCTATGCAAAAGATCACTTTGTCATGTTACAAGCAGATTTCCCAAGAAAAAAACAAAATAAACTATCTAAAGAACAAGCTAAGCATAATGGCGAATTGTTTGAACAATATAACATACCTGGATCATTCCCATATGTTGTAGTTTTAAATGCTGATGGTAAAATGTTAGGTGCAAGTGGTTATAAAAACATTTCCGTAGAAGAATACATTAAAGAATTAGCAGCATTCTAAATTATGAACAAAATTATTTTCATCCTATTGTTATACAGTCAATCTCTATTTGCAGATGAAATATTTAGACGTCCTTTATTTTTAATGGGCTGCGATTTTAGCATTACAGTTGTTACTAAAGATTCATTAGAGGCCAATAAATATATTGACCTTGCTACAGATGAAATGCGCAGAATAGAACAATTAATTTCTTCATGGGATCCAAATTCTGAAACTTCAAAGATTAATAGAAATGCAGGCATTCAACCTGTTAAAGTTTCGTCTGAACTATTTAACCTTATTAAACGATCTATTAAGCTTTCATCGTTAACAGATGGTGCATTTGACATTAGCTTTGCTTCCATGGATAAAATTTGGAAGTTTGATGGAAGTCTAAAAATAATCCCTTCAGAGTCAGACGTAAAAAAGGCTGTTCAATACGTTGGCTACAACAACATCATACTTGACGAGTTAAATAAAACGGTCTATTTAAAACATAAAAAAACAAAAATTGGATTTGGCGCAATAGGAAAAGGTTATGCCGCAGATAAAGCAAAAGCTCTCTTAATGTCTTTAGGTGTAAAAGCTGGAATTATTAATGCTTCTGGAGATATGAATACATGGGGCAAACAGCCAAATGGGTCTAACTGGACCATTGCAATAACAAACCCTCTGAACAAAAATAATGCTTTTGCAACTTTACCATTAAATAACAATGCTGTAGTAACCTCCGGAGATTACGAAAAGTTCATTGAATTTAATCATAAAAGATATGCTCATATCATTAATCCGAAAACAGGGTATCCAACAGAAGGCATCATTAGTGTCACTGTTTTTGCGCCTAAAGCCGAACTCGCAGATGCTTTAGCAACTTCAGTCTTTGTTTTGGGTAAGGAGATCGGAATTAATCGGATAAATCAACTCCCTAATATTGAGTGTATAATTATTGACTCTAATGGGGATATATATAAATCTACAAACATTGATATTAATTAATTATGGTGAAAAAAGGAATATTACTCATCTCGATTGTTCTTCTATTGTCTTCTTGTACAATGGTTCAAGAATATGAAAAAGTGAATATTAATGACCCCGACATGGCGCTTTCGGCAGATAAATCTGATCGATTTGAAACCAATTTTCAATCATATCGAGAAGCGGCCTCTGGTGGTAATGGAGGTAAATCTGGTGGTGGATGTGGGTGTAATTAATAAACAAATATATGAAGAAAGTAAGCTTAACCATATTACTGGCTTGTATAACTGTACTTGGTTATAGCCAGACAACCGATTCAACTACCGTTTTTAAAAAACGAGTTCTTGACAACATTGAAATCGATTTTATTTCAAGCTATTATTCACAAGATGGAAATAACGCCTCTGTTACAGGTGGTGTTGGAACGGAAAAATTAACGGATGTCACTCCTACTTTTACGGTTTCGATTCCTATGAATGATGATGATGTCTTAAGCATAGATGCCAGTATTTCTGCATATACTTCTGCATCTTCAAGTAACTTAGATCCATTTGACAATAGAAATGGAAGTAATTTAAATGCTTCCCCTTGGGTAGAGTCTTCTGGTGCTTCTGGTGGAGATTCTTGGACCAGTCTTTCTGGGTCTTATACACATAGTTCAGATGATAGAAATAAAATTTGGTCTGCGAATTTAAGTTTTGCGAATGAATACGATTATCGTTCTTTAGGATTTGGAGGAGGTTACACATACCTTTTCAATAAAAAGAATACTGAATTAAGCACCAAAATAAACGCTTATATAGATTCTTGGAATCCTATATATCCAAGTGAAATACGTTCATATTTAGATCCTCAAACAAACTTAAACCAAGGGTTACTATCAGGAGTGAATATTTATCATGAAAATGGTAACATTATGGATGTAAACAATCCAGATGCTTGGAGACCAATAAATTCTAAACTTATAGAAGATAAAGGACGAAATACGTACTCTGGGTCTTTGAGTTTCTCTCAAATATTATCTAAAAACACTCAAATTTCATTCTTCTTAGATGTAATACAACAATCAGGATGGTTAGCTAATCCAATGCAAAGAGTCTACTTTAAAGATAAAGAAAACTATTACGTTGGAGACCCTAATAATATTTCTACGTATACAACACCCGGTACTAAAAATGTTTTTATGCTTGCTGATGATATTGAACGTTTACCCGATACACGTCTTAAGCTTCCTATTGGCGCTAGATTAAACCATTATTTAAATGAGTATATCACCCTGAGAACATATTATCGATTCTACTCTGACGATTGGGGTATAAAATCTCATACTGTTCAAATAGAAACTCCAGTTAAATTAGGTCGATATATAACTCTAATCCCAAGTTATAGAAATTATTCACAAACAGCAGCAGATTATTTTGCTGCTTTTGACGAACATTTATCTACAGATCAATTCTATACATCAGATTATGACCTTTCTAAATTTACTGCAAATCAATACGGTATTGGATTAAGATATACAGATGTTTTAACTCAAAAGAAGATTTGGAAGCTTGGAATTAAACAAATCAATCTTAAATTTAGTATGTACGAGCGATCTTCAGGTTTAACGGCTAATATTATTACAGCAGGAATTAAATTTGTTCTGGATAAATAATAGATACCTAATTTGAGGCACTATCTAAATTACACATTAATCAATTCGTTAATATACCCACTCACAAACAACAACATAAATCGCTTCAATTAAATATATTACATATTAAACTACATAGGTTTCAGATTTTAAAATTTGAAATCTATACAATTCTATAATCCAACTTACATTTGCATAAAACAAGGGTTCACTATGCTTATCAAACTTATCATTGGATTTTTTTGTACACTTTTAATATCGTCTTGCACGATGGTTCAGGAGTATGAAAAAGTAAATATTAATGATCCAGAAATGGCATTAGCTCCAGATAAAACTGAACGATTTGAAACCAATTTCCAAACATATAGAGAAGGTTCTTCTGGCGGAAATGGAGGTAAATCTGGCGGAGGTTGTGGATGTAATTAAGGTATATATGAAAAGATTATTATTGAGCTTACTATTAATTTCTTGGACTTATGTATTCGCTCAAGATAAAAATATAGATTCTACGGAAGTTTATAAAAAACGAGTCTTAGAAACATTCGAAATTGAGCTTTTAAATAGTTATTATAAACAAAACGGAAACAATGCAGCCGTCACAGGAGGAATAGGAACAGAAGAATTATCGGACATAACTCCCACTATTCGACTATCAATTCCATTAAATGATGATGATATTCTAACTATTGATGCTGGTATTTCTGCATATTCGTCCGCATCATCTAGTAATCTAGACCCATTTGATAATTCAGGTGCATCTACAGGACATGAAGAAGATGATGACGACTATGATAAATTAGCATTTGACGACGATGACGACGATGACGATGATGACGATGATGATGATGACTACGACGATGATGATGATGATGATGACTACGACGATGATGATGATGATGACGACGACGATGATGATGACGATTATGGCACATCAGAGGTCAATGGGTCTCCTTGGGTAGAATCATCAGGAGCCTCAAAGCAAGATGTTTGGTTAAACGGATCTATACGATATAGTCATAGCTCAGATGATCGAAACCAAAATTGGCATGCTAAAATGAGCTATTCGTCCGAATATGACTATACTTCTTTCGGTTTTGGAGCTGGGATATCTAAACTATTTAATAAAAAAAATACGGAACTTAATATTAAAGGTTCTGCTTATATAGATCAATGGAAACCTAAATATCCTACCGAGATCGATTCATATTTTGAAGCTGATCAAGACTTGAATAAAGGATTTTTTCAATCCATAGATATTCTTAATCAACAAGGGAATAAAATAGATAAAAGTGGAACAAATACTTGGAGGCCTTTTAACAATACATTAATTCAAAATACAGATCGAAATACGTATACTTTGTCATTAGGGTTCTCACAAATACTATCAAAAAATAGTCAATTATCCATTTTTGTAGATCTTATTAAACAGCAAGGCTGGTTGGCTAACCCAATGCAACGAGTTTATTTTTCCGACCGAGATAATTTTTATATTGGAAATCCAGAACATATATCAAATTATACCTCAAGAAATAATACAGAAGTGTTTCAATTGGCTGATGATATAGAACGTTTACCATCTACAAGATTTAAACTTCCTATTGGAATTAGGTACCATCATTATATTAATGAATTTTTAGTTATTAGGTCGTATTATCGATATTACATGGACGACTGGGGTGTTCTCTCTAATACATTAAACATAGAATTACCTGTGAAAATCAATCGATATTTTACAATTCGACCAACTTTAAGGTTATACAATCAAACTCAAGCTGATTATTTTGCCCCTTTTGAAGTCCATGTTTCAACGCAAGATTACTATACTTCTGATTATGATTTAAGTAAATTTACATCTCAACAATATGGGATAGGAATCCGATATACCGACCTACTAACCAATACACATATTTGGTCTTTAGGTTTAAAAAGCATCGATTTTAAGTTTAGTCATTATGACCGATCTACAGGATTACATGCTAATATTATTTCTTTTGGGATTAAATTTGTTATGGATACAAAAAAATAAGACCAGCCAAAGCCCTTCTTAAATCTCATAGAACCAACTTCATTGATAGGTTTATAATCGAATATTCGTATTTGTCACTTTAGAAAATTATCTTTGCCAAAAAACAAACAGAGACAAAACAACATGGCAAATTTTTATTCTGAAGATTTTAAAGTAGGTGTTTTAGGAGGAGGACAACTTGGTCGAATGCTTTTCCAAGCTTCTTTAGATTTAGATATTCACCTATATTTCATGGATCCAGCAATCAATGCGCCATGCTCTAGAGTGTCAACTCATTTTGAACAAGGTAATCTATCTAACTATGATGATGTTTACAATTTCGGTAAAGGTAAAGATGTTGTAACTATTGAAATTGAGCATGTCAATACTCAAGCTTTAAAACAACTTGAAAAAGAAGGCGTTTCTGTTTTTCCACAGCCTCATATTATAGAATTAATCCAAGATAAAGGACTTCAAAAACAATTCTATAAAGAAAATAACATTCCTACATCAGACTTTGTTTTTGCCAATTCTCTTCAAGAAATTGAATCGCATTTAAATAAACAACCTTGGGTACAGAAAGTACGTAAAGGTGGATATGATGGACAAGGTGTATCGGTTTTAAAATCAACATCAGATATTAAAAAAGCACTAACCGGACCTTCCATTTTAGAAGATTTAGTAGATTTTGAAACTGAAATCTCTGTTATTGTAGCTCGAAATGAGAAAGGTGAAGTAAAAGCCTTTCCAATGGTAGATATGGAATTTTCTGAAGAAGCTAATTTAGTTGAGTTCTTATTTTCGCCTGCAACACTTTCAGAGGATATTAAATCAAAAGCCAATGCTATTGCAATTGATGTCATTACAAAATTAGAAATGGTAGGTCTATTGGCCGTAGAAATGTTTGTTACTAAATCAGGACACGTACTTGTAAATGAAGTCGCTCCTAGACCTCATAATAGTGGTCATCAAACTATTGAAGGTAATGTTACATCTCAATACGAACAACATTTAAGATCTATCCTAAACCTTCCTTTAGGAAATACAACGATTACACATCCTTCTGTGATGGTTAATTTATTAGGAGAGAAAGACTTTGTTGGGCCTGTATTTTATGAAGGACTAGAGGATGTTCTAAATATTCCAGGAGTTAACGTACATATTTACGGAAAACAAGACACTAAATCTTTTCGTAAAATGGGACATGTTACGGTAATTGCCGAAACATTAGACGAAGCAAAAGAGAAAGCAAGACAAGTAAAAAATACATTAAAAGTAAAAACAAAATAAACTATGGGTGCAAGAGTTGGTATTATTATGGGAAGTAAATCTGACTTACCTGTAATGCAAGAAGGTATAAATGCCTTAAAAGATTTAGGTATAGAAATAGAAGTTAAAATTGTTTCTGCTCATCGTACTCCAGATTGGATGTTTGATTATGCAAAATCTGCTCATGAAAGAGGTATACAAGTAATTGTAGCTGGTGCTGGTGGTGCTGCTCATCTTCCTGGAATGGTTGCTTCTTTAAGCCCTTTACCAGTTATCGGTGTTCCAGTAAAGTCTAGCAACTCTATTGATGGTTGGGATTCTGTACTTTCTATTTTACAAATGCCTGGTGGAGTTCCTGTTGCAACTGTTGCATTAAATGGAGCTAAGAATGCAGGTTTATTAGCGGCCCAAATTTTAGGAGCATCTGATCTTGAAGTTAGAGAGAAAATGATTACCTATAAAAATGAATTAAAAAAGAAAATTGACAAGCAAAATGAAGAGCTTGAGAATGAATTAAAGTAATTATTTGTTCTATTTTTCATAAAAAAAGCAGCTTACATTCGTAAGCTGCTTTTTTTATGAAAATAATTATTACCAATTAAAACATGGTCGATTTACCAAATAAATCAG
>CBDEVQ010000042.1:0-22216 GCA_965243605.1 Flavobacteriales bacterium | reverse complement strand
CCGTTTTATAACTTGTATTTGTTAAATAAAATATATGTGTTGGATCAATAAACTGTTTTAGTCTATTGTGTGTTTTCTGAATTAAACTCTCTCCATCTCCTAATACATCAACAAATTGCTTAGGCTTTTGTTGTGTACTCATAGGCCATAGCCGAGATCCTACCCCCCCTGCAAGAACTAAACCATATATATTTTTCATACGTTATTAGATGTTATTTCCTGGTTAGAACTTAATCCTGGACATCCACAGTCTTTAGATTTACACGAAATTGCAGTAAAAACTAACACGACTAACAGAAAAATATAGGTGGTGATTGATTTTTTGTTCATAAATTTGGGTTTGAAAAGACAAATATACTACTTTTCATATACCTTAACCATATTAGACATATGAATATTATAGAACATATAGGAAAATATACAGCATTAGTCTTACAGGCCTTGCAACCCGCTGAAAAGAAACGTGTTTATTATCAGCAAATTATATATGAAATGTATGAATTGGGTATTAAGTCTATACCTTTTGTAGCCTTTGTATCTATTTTTGTTGGGGCTATTTTGGCCTTGCAAACATCTGCAAACATAAAAAATCCGTTAATTCCAAAATACCTTGTTGGGTTCGCCACGCGTGAGTCCATTATGATGGAGTTTTCGCCAACTATTATTAGTTTATTACTGGCTGGTAAAGTTGGGTCTAATATTGCTTCCGAAATTGGATCTAAACGTGTAACCGAACAGATCGATGCTTTAGAAATTATGGGAATTAACTCTGCGGGCTATCTTATCTTTCCTAAAATTGTGGCCCTTATGATTATTAATCCGTTTATTATCTGCTTAAGTATATTAATTGGGGTTACTGGTGGGTGGATCGCTGCCCTTACAACCGGTTCTACCACTTCGGTACAATTTATTGAAGGTATACAGTGGGATTATAATATGATGAAGTTTTCTTACGCCATGGTTAAAACGGTTCTGTTTGCATTTTTTATTGCTACGGTGCCTGCCTACTATGGGTATTTTACGTCTGGTGGTTCTTTAGGAATTGGAAAATCGAGTACGAAAGCGGTTGTCAATACCAGCTTGCTGATTATATTTTTCAATTTAATAATTACTAATATGTTCCTTAATTAATCTGTGCAATGTTAGAAGTAAAATCTTTAGTTAAAAGTTTCAGCGATAAAGACGTTTTAAAAGGCATATCGAGTACGTTTGAAAAAGGAAAGTGTAATTTAATTATTGGGCAAAGTGGTTCTGGTAAAACGGTTTTCTTAAAATGTATGTTGGGGCTTTTTGAACCTACAAGTGGTGATATATTATATGATGGAAGAAGCTTTGTTGGCTTGCATAAAAAGCAAAAGAAACTCATTCGTCAAGAGATTGGAATGGTGTTCCAAGGTGGGGCTTTGTTCGATTCTATGAATATTGAGGAGAATATTTTGTTTCCCCTTAAGATGTTTTCTACGCTTTCGCCGAAAGACCAGCTTAAACGTGTAAACTTTTGTTTAGACCGTGTTAATTTAAACGGTGTTAATAAAAAGATTCCAGCCGAAATTTCTGGTGGAATGCAAAAACGTGTGGCCATTGCCCGTGCGATTGCTTTAAATCCAAAATATTTGTTTTGCGATGAGCCTAACTCAGGGTTAGATCCACAAACAGCCATTTTAATTGACGATTTATTAAAGGAGATTACCGAAGAGTATCAAATGACTACTTTGGTAAATACCCACGATATGAACTCGGTGATGCAAATTGGTGATAATATTATCTATTTAAAGAATGGACACCTGAGTTGGAAAGGAAATAAAAACAACCTTATAAACGATATGAATAAAGACCTTGAAGAGTTTGTATTCTCATCTCAGTTGTTTAGGAAAATTAGAGATTTACAGAAGTAAATTCTACCTATAAATATATATAAAGCCAGTACATTAAATTGTACTGGCTTTTTTTGAGTTTATTTTTCAAGTTTGACTATAAGAAAGTTAATACTAGTTCAATAAAATAATAATCGATTATTGCTTAGTACTCAAACAAAAACTGAAGAAGATTGGTAATTATACAAGCTCCTATAAATGAAAAGGATTTTTCACTTTTTCAGAAGACTCTTTCACCTTTTCTTCAAGTATACTCTGACCATTATCTAGAGATAATATATAACCTATTAGTTCATCTAATAGTGTTTCACGAAAATCTGTCCTACCACGATTAAAAATCTCTTTATGTATACTTTCCGCATTAATTTTACTCAGACTATTTATCACATCATTAATTAATCCTTCAAAGTATAAGTTATAATTTTTGTCACTTTGTTGATCTGTTTCACCATACCAGGTATCAAGATTTTTTTTTATTTCGTTACCAGTAATTTTCACCTCAAATAAATCTGAAAATTCTTTAATCTTATAATTATGAGCAAATTTATTTCTAATTTCCATTATTCGTGTTAATTTTCTAACTAGTAATTTATCAACAGATTTAATATCTTGAATAATAGTAATTTTCTGATTAAAACTAATAGCTTTCGAAGTTGATCCAAGTGATTTAGAGTTTACCCAATCTATACCTAATAAATTCCCTAAAATAGTTGATATAAATTCTTCTATTATGATTGTATTTTCAATCACAAATAATCTGGTTGAAACATTGCTATTCCAATTAATTTGTCTTTCCTTAACTAGGCTTTCAATTGCACTTTCTAATCTATGAATACTCATCTTACTTTTTTTAATTATCTCCATTTAAAATCAACTTAAATATACTCACAAATACCATAAAACACTTCTTTTACAGAGGAAAAGAGTTTAAAACTCCAACAATTCAGATCTTTTCCAATAATATTAGGGTATTCTCCTACAATAATATCAATAACACCAACAATAAAAACATTTTCAATAAATCACAAAAAACTAATAATCATCATATTGCAAAATAATTCAATTATATAATTGGAGTGTTCGAGTTTTTTATTAGGTACTTTTTTGAGTAATTGGTATTTACTAATTTAAAAAGTTATGTTTGTTAGACTGAATATTATTAAGAGATAAAATGGCTAAAAGAATTAATTTTAAAGAACAGTCTAATAAGACAAAAAGAATAATTTATGGATTATTAAATTTCTTCAGTTCACACAAGTATATTTTAGACGACATACACTTACAAAAATCCATAGATACGTTAGATATATCTTTAGATTTCATCAATAATTTTCATATATCTCGGTATATTCAAAATACATTAGGTCCCTTATATGAAAAAATACAAGAATCTAATGATGAAACATTTAACAATACAATAATTCAATCCACAATTCCATTCATAGAGGACTTAAGAATACAGCTAAAAGAATTAGAGAATGAAACAGATTTTAATTCAAATTCAGAAAAATATTATAATAAAGTAATACACGAATTAAAAACACAAGAATTAGCCTTAAAAAACATTCTAGAATCAAATCAAAATAAGACTCAAGAGCAAACACAATTAGTTTATGAAACCAAACAAAAATTAAATGCAATTGAACAAGAACTAAGGAATAAAAATATTGAACTTGAAAAAAAGCAAAAACAAGAAGATGCTAAAAATGATTGGACTAATAAAATTAATGAAACATTTTCCAAATTAGAATTACTGTTAAATCCAATTAAAGAAGAACATAAAAGATTAAATATATTATATTATGCATATGCCATCTTAACTTCTTTTACTCTCATAATTATTTTCACAGTAGTGATAATAGCTATCGTTAAAATATCATCAAATGATGAACTTCCTAAAGCTACAGAATATTTATTACTCTATTTACCAATTCCAATTGCTGGAGCCTTAATGTGGGGATTTGTATTTCAGATGAATCGAGCTCAACGGCATTTAATGCTAATCTCTAAAAAAATACATAGTGTTAAATACATTGAAGGGTTAATGTTATCAATAAACAACCTTTCTCCTGATATTAATGATGGAATAATTAGAATTAATAAAATTCTTGACAAAATAATATCTAATCACTTAGACGAAAAAACCATAACTAATGAGGAAAATCTTTTAAAGGAAGAAAACAAAGATGAGTCTCCTATTGATTTAGATAAAGTGCTAAAAATAATTAAAGCTGTAAATGAAACCGCTAAATAAAGTTCTATTTAAATGATTATTTAGTAATTCTATTATAAGAATATGATAGAGTTAATTCTTCAATAGGGTTACCCATATTGTTCACAAATAATTGTTTAAGAGTGTGTTATTTTGTAAATTGTATTCAAATCCTGATGATATGAAAATACTAAAAGAGATTGATAGAGAGACTTTTAAGAAACGTTTTGAACGTAAAAAATCTTGCTATGAATTTTTAGCAGAATTAAAATGGCCAGATGGTTATTCTTGTTCACGTTGTGAATTTACTGGATTTATTAAAGGAAAACAGCCAAGTAGTAGGCGTTGTAAGAAGTGCGGTTATGATGAATCTACAACCTCAGGAACTTTATTTCATAAATTGAAATTTGGAATAGATAAGGCTTTTGAAATGCTTTATGAGATAACTTCAAGTAAAAAAGGAGCCAATAGTATTTGGTTAGCGGAACATTTTGGAGTCAATCAAAAAACGGCTTGGTTATTTCGTCAGAAGATACAACTTGCTATGAAAAGTTCTGAGAATTATCCATTAGAAGGAAATGTTCATGTAGATGAATTTGAGATTGGTACGCCACAGGTTGGAGAACAAGGACGAAGTAAAAGTGAAAAGAAATCTCGAGTGGTTATTGCATTTGAATACCGAGATGGTAAATCTGGTAGGGGTTATGCTAAAGTAATTCAAGATTATAGCTCAAAATCACTAAAACCAATTTTTGATGCTCATATCAAGTCAGATGCCAGTATTTTAGCCGATGGATGGAGTGGATACAAGCCATTAATTGAAGAATATCCCAATATAAATCAGACTCTATCAGAGAATGGAAAGAATTTTAAAATGCTTCATATACAAATTAGAAACTTTAAGAATTGGCTCAGAGGTGTTCATTCTTATTGTAATAAGGAATATTTACAAAAATATATCGATGAATACTTCTTTAGGTATAACAGAAGAAATCATAGAAAGTCCATTTTAGATAAAATTATTGAACGTTTTGTTCAACATAAACCAGCAATAAGTAAGGATATTAGAATTGTCGAGATTTAAATGGGTAACCCTATTCTTCAATTTAAACCATGATATCATGGTTCTTAAAAAGACCCTAAATTTATTATTTGAGAACCAAGATTTTAAACATTGCCTACGTTTTGAATTATCTAAATAATTTAGAGAAGATTATATTCCACCGATTTACGTATTATATAAGTCCTAAATTACAATGGTGGGAATACAATCAAATCTAGCAAGAGTTGAAATTGAACGTTTCCCAATCAATCAAATTAATGTTTGCTTCTATCTTTCATTAAAGAAAAATCACCTCTAAAAGTTTACTAATTTCAATATATTCCCCCCACTCCTTATCCTATCCAATTTAAAAAAGATATCTTACAAGTATAAAACCATGTTTATTCTATGCAAACCCACACTCTAAATCATAAAGACCAACCTATAAAGGGCTTCTGTATAACCAACATAGGTTACCAGAACGATTATGATTTCTCGGTGTATCATAGGCATCAATATTATGAGGTTTTCTTATTTGAAACAGGGCATTCAGGTCAACAGAACATAGATTTTGTTGAATACTCCATAAAAGAAAAGAACCTCTACATTGTAACGCCAGGGCAAGTGCATTTATTAAATCGGCTTAAAAATGAGAAAGGAGTATTAATACAATTTACCCAAGAATTTTTAACCCTTTCTTCCTCGCCTGTACAGGTAGATTGGATGCATATTTTACAATCCAATCCCAATTTTGAATTGTCTACTAAACAATATGATTTATTAAGGTGTATAATTGACCAACTAGAAGAATGTTATTTAACCGAGAGCACCTATAAAACTCAAAAGGTTTCTAAGCTCTTTGCTTTCTTTATGTTTTCATTAGTGGATTTATTCCCTAAAAAAACTATCGATAACAAATCTTGTACGGTAAGTAACGCCTTTATCCGTTTGGTAAAAAAAGACGTTATCCAACACAGACAGGTGGCCTATTATGCAAATGCTTTAGGGATTTCATCCAATAAACTCGGACTAGAAACCAAACGCACATTAGGGAAAACGCCACTTAAAATCATACATCACGCTCTTATTTTAGAAATTAAACGCCAATTGGTATTCGAAAACAAATCGCATAAGCAACTTGCATTCGATTGTTACTTTGATGATTTAAGTACCTATAGTCGGTTTGTAAAAGGACAAACGGGCATGAGCCCTACTGAATTAAAGACGCATTTAATGGAAATTGTCAACTCATAAGTGAAAAGTGCTAAGTTGTTTATATTCTATTGTGTAGACCTTTGTTTATATTAACATGGAGTATTTTCATACAGAATATCTCTTCTTAACTCTATACTTATGAAAACTTTTATTTTTGCTTTTTCACTCATTTCCAGTTTATCTTATGCACAAATCAGAACCGCCACCGCCACCGTTGGTTCTGGAAATGATATGACCCTTGATGTTACCATTAATGACTTTACAGGTGTCACAAGTTTTGAGGTGTCTGGACCATCTTCTAAATGGTTTGCCTCTGCGTTTAACACCACCAATATGAATGGGTATGCACAGGTGTTAAATAACAATGGTGGAAACCCCGTTGAATATACCATGAATGGAAATGGTGCCCCAACTCTTCAAACCACTCAAAATTTACAAAACATTACCTCGTCTACTTCAGGAACGGTAAAAACCTTTAATTACACACGTGCAAACAATACGGGAAATACTGACGATTATACATTTACAACCGCTACAACCTCATTAAATATAGCGTATGCCATTGGAAGTGGTGTAAATTTAGCCTATCACGGTACCAACAGAGGATCGTCGGTTTTAACCTTCACAAACCCTTGTGCACCATCAGTAACAGATCCATTACCAGATTTAAGTGTTTGTCCTGGCGAAACGACTGAGGTTTTCGGAAACCAAGTTTCTGTAGGGACCTATGCCGATACCATTTGGTCTAGCATTGGGTGTGATAGCATTATTCAAACTCAAACGGTTTTGGCATTGCCTTATCTAGTAACTACAAGCGATACAACCTTGTGTCATTCGGCTGTGTTTAATTTTATGGGTACAGAAATTACCGTTGCTGGAGAGTATAGAGATACCACAGGTTGTGATATTACGGTATTGAATGTCTATTATCCAAATTTTGAAGCAGAAGCCTCTTTCATAAATGGGACTTTACAAACCCACCTTCCGTTTCATATAACCGCATGGTATAGTTGCGATGGAGATTCAATTATTAATGCGCAAACCGGCAATGTATTTACACCGACAACACCTGGTAATTACGCCGTTATTAGTTCAATAAATTTTTCAACTGATATGCCATACTGCCCAGATACAAGCGATTGTATTCTTATAACGGCCGAAGATTTAAGCCTGAATACTATACATCCTGAAGATGTGTCTATTACCGTTAATAATAAACACCTATCTATTAAACACCAGTACACAACACCTGTATACATTTCTGTACTGAATGTATTGGGACAAGAAATTGTAAAACCAAATGAGATAAACACCCTTAATTTAAGTCAACATCCTAATGGTGTGTACTTTATTCGAATAAAAACTGAAAATAAATCAGGTTTATTCAAAATATCAATATAACTTTGTTCTATCACTCCCCCAAACCAATAACGGGTAAATACAAACATGTTTGTGTTTACCCGTTACTTTTTAAAACAATCCATTTAGCAGTTTCTTACCTGTAGAACTTACAGGAACTTCTAGGTTTCCTTCCAACATCAAGCTGCCTCCAAAATTCCTTTCGAAACGCTTTATATGCTCTATATTAACCAAATAGGATTTATGAACTCTTAGAAATCCTGAAGTCGACAATTCGCTTTCTACCTTTTTTAAGGTTTTACTCACCACATATTGTTTACCCGTTAGTAAATATATTTCACAATAATTGTCAGCCGCTTTAGCATAAACAATATCCGATTGTTTTACGAGGTCGTAACCCAATGGTGATGGTATTTTTAAAAATTGTGATTTAGTCTTTGTCTCCTGTTCTTCTGTTTGGCTATTTTTTTCTAACACTTGGTAAACATCATCTACAGATTTCATTAGTTTTTTAATACTAATGGGTTTCAGTAAATAATCGAAGGCATGTTTGTTTAAGGCTTCTACAGCATATTGGTCGAATGCGGTTGTAAAGATGACCTTAAACTCATAATCTCCAATACTGTCTAACACATCCAATCCATTTCCGAATGGCATTTCTACATCTAAAAACACCAAATCTACATCGGATGACCGGAGAACCTCAACGGCTGAATTAAATCCATCACAAACGGCTACTATTTCTATTTTTTGAGCACAATACGTTCCTAAATAATTAGATAGTACTTCTCTTGCTATTTTTTCGTCGTCTACAATAACGGCTTTTAACTTTTCCATGATCTTATTTTTTATTTAAAATCAATACTACACGGGTTCCTTGCGGCGAAAGATCTTCAATTTTCCAATCGATATAAATTGGTGTTAATTGATTACTGATATGAATACGTCGTTTAATTAAACTTACCCCTTTAGATTTATGTTTCTTTTGGTTATCCGTTTTAATAGATTTCGATTTCTCTCGACCAATACCATTGTCTACAATTTCAATTTTTAGCTGATTACCATCAGACGTAAACGAAACGTCAAGCTGGCCTTTATTTTCTAAATATCTTAATCCATGCCAAACGGCATTTTCTACAAAAGGTTGTAATAATAATGGTGGTATTTGAAACGCATCTATATCTATTTTGGGGTCTACCGTAAACGTAAAATCGAATTTGCTTTCAAATCGCATTTTTTCCAGTTCACAATATCTATTTAAAAACGTTAACTCGTCTCGTAACGGTATTAAATCTATATCGGATTGATTTAGAGTATTTCTCATTAAAAGCGCAAACTCCGTAAGGTATTCATTGGCCAGCAATTCATTCCGTTGGGCTATAAAATGGTTAACGGCATTTAGTGAGTTAAATATAAAATGCGGATTCATTTGATTCCTCATATTTTTCAACTCCAATTGTAAGTTTACCATGGTTAACTTTTGCTTTTGTTTATGATACCAGAATACAACAAACACGGCAATTAATAAACCAAAAATTAAGCATGCAATTATATTTTTTTGGAATTGCATTTGGCTTTCCATCAATTGGTTTTCTTTACTTTCTAAATTCCTTTCTTTCTGGTAAATATCTCTGCGATCTGCAATATTATCTATGGCTTCAACTTGTTCATAAACATTCGATACGTCTACATACATCTTATCATATTTTTCTTGATTCAAAGAATCTTGAATATGATTCACATCTCTTAATTGTTTATAATAAACTAAGGCGTTAGAGCCATCCTTTTTATTTTCATAAAGATCTATCAACTTTAATATGGTCTCTTTTTGAACCAGAAAATCTCCAGATTCTTTAGCCAGTACTAAACTCTCTTTTAGGGCCGATATCGCTTCGTCCTTTTTAGATGTTTTAGAGTATAATTTTCCTATTTCAAGTTTTTGCTTGGCCTTCTGTTTTTCACTTATTGTTTTATCTTTTGTAATATTATTTCGAATGTTCAATTCCTTTTCAAACTCCGATTTTTTATTATATGTATTAGCAATTTCATCTTGGGTTTCATAACTCAAACCTTTTATTTGCAATACTGGATCTACAATTTCTTGAACATCCTCTTCTATAGCGTCATCTAAATAAACTTCCTCAATCGAGTTCATATCCAAAGCTTTATCCGATTCAATATTGGGTAAAGTCTCCTCTTCCAATCCGAGTTTTGCTTTGGCTAAGGTTCGTTTATTAATAAGAATTGAATCTATTGTATTGGGATGTTTCTTCTGTTCTAAAACATCACACAATTCTAAAATTTCTTTCCATTCTTCGTTGGCTTGTAAAACATCTAATTTAAGAAGGTCATATGCCCATATCCCAGTATACAATCCATCTAAATTCCGTGTATAATTTAGAGCCTCCTTATAACTAAGATCAGCTAAACATGCTTTAACAACACCAATATAAGCCTTGTATTTATAGTCGTCAATGGTCTTTTTTGTAGTTGTTATCTGTTTATAGCGTTTAGATTTTCTCTTAGTTTTTTTAGATTCTGGTGCGTGTACAACCACTTGTTTATAAATCTCTAAGCTTTCTAAGTAATAGGATTTTGCCAAACTCGGCTGTTTCTGTTCCATAAACAATTCACCCAAATTGTAATATTCTATTCCTTCCTCTAACGTATTTTTACCACTGACCTGAAGTAGGTTACTATGAATATTTTTAAATTGAGATTGAATCGTATTACTTTCAATTTTAAGATCTGATGACGAATCTTTTTTATTGGTTACATTACCAGCTTGCCCAAACGCATTAAGGGTTGAGCTGAGAAATAGTATACTAAAGATATAAATTACTCTTTTTATCATAATATCAAAACTACTCTTTTTTTACTTAGTCATTTTTATCAATAACTGATGAAAAGATGGGTTAACTCAATATTTAATCGGTTAACTCAATTATTAATATAGCCCCCTCATAACTCCGAGTTTTTGTTGTTTTTCTTTATGAAATTGCAATAAAATTCAACGTTATGAAAGCAAAATACATTAAAACCATCGGATTATCATTATTATGTTTTTCATCTATATGTTTATATAGTTTTAAAACCTATGCTAATGAGTTAAAACCATCAACCAAAATAGTTAATTTAACACCTAAACCTGCCATTAGTAAAATACAATTGGCCTTATTGTTAGATACAAGTAATAGTATGGATGGTCTTATCAATCAAGCCAAAAATCAACTTTGGGAAACCATTTCTCATTTAAGTAAAAATGTTCCAGAAGCCGAAATTGAAATTGCCGTTTACCAATATGGGAACGATGGATTAAGTATTTATGATGATTATACAGATCAGGTTTTAAGCTTTACAAATAACTTAGATAAAGTTTCTAATGCACTATTTAATCTTAGAACAAATGGTGGTTCAGAATATTGTGGATCAGTCATTAAAAAATCTACTCAAGAGCTTTTATGGGATAACAAGGCAACCACTCAAAAAGTTCTAGTGATTGCAGGAAATGAAGCGTTTACTCAAGGTAAGGTTCACTATTCTAAAGCCATCTCTAAAGCCAAAGAAAAATCCATTCAAGTTAATACAATCTATTGTGGAACTGCAGGTGATGGAATCCACAGAACTTGGCAAAAAGGAGCAAAAGAAGGTAATGGACAATCGTTTACAATAAACCAAAACAGTGATATTAAACAAATTTCTACACCGTATGATGATGCTATTTTAGATTGTAATAAAAAAATTAATGATACGTATGTTCCTATATATGAAGAGCAGGTTGCAGAGAAAATAATGATAGAAGATAATGATAAAAGTCAGGCCCAAGAACAAAAAGAACGCTTGGTAGAAAAAGCTTTAGTGAAAAAGAATAAGAACATCTACGTAAAAGACTCTTGGGATGCCGTTGATAATTACACCAGCAACCTAGGAAATATAGCTGCTGTAAGAAGTTCTGGAAGTGGTGAAATGAATGCAAAATTTAAAGATAAAACAGACGAAGAAATTGTCGAAATAATTGAAGATATTAAAGAAGATAGAGATGAATTACATAGTGAACTTGAAACTTTAGAAGTAAAAAGACAAAAGTATATCACAGAAAACAAAACAAATCAGGACAATGAGACTTTAGGTAAACAATTGGTCAACGCTATTTTGAAGTAATGTTTCCTATTAAAACTGTAATTACCTTGGGGGAGGTAATTGCAGTTTTTTATTTAGCAAATCAATATGTCTATACATTCACTCTAAAACTTACCTAATAAACTTGGGGGCATTAAAGTAAAAATAGACATACGTTTAAAACATTTAAGTATTTTAATATTCCTAAATTATATACAATGATAAACTAGAAATTTACAAAATCATGATGTACTATTTTATTTAAGCCTAAACCTACCAACCTCGACATATTTGTCGAGGTTTTTTTATCTCGAATACATTACTCTTAAGAGAATACGCTTTACAGCCTAAGACGTTAAAACAAGGTTAGAATACATATTTTGAACACAAGTTATCCAAATTGGGGGTTTTAAAAAACAATATTAATAGAGTCTATCCCCTCAAAATTTCGTAAATTCACACGATTTTTTGAACTATACAAGTAAAACACATATACAAATGAAAGACGTTGTTATCGTATCAGCTGTTCGTACAGCTATGGGTAGTTTTGGTGGATCTTTATCTAAGGTTGCCGCAACAAAACTAGGATCTTCAGCTATTAAAGGAGCTTTAGATAAGATTGGATTAGATGCTTCTTTAGTTGAAGAAGTTATCATGGGTAACGTTCTTCAAGCTAATTTAGGACAAGCACCAGCTCGTCAGGCTGCATTAGGAGCAGGACTTTCTAAAGAGGTTCCTTGTACAACCGTTAACAAAGTATGTTCTTCAGGAATGAAGGCTGTTATGATGGCTGCACAAGCCATTAAAGCAGGCGATAAAGATATTGTTGTAGCTGGAGGTATGGAAAACATGTCTATGGTCCCTTATTACCTAGATAATGCTCGTACAGGTTACCGTTTTGGTCACGGACAAACTATTGATGGTTTAGTGAAAGATGGTCTTACAGATGTTTACGGAAATGTAGTAATGGGTGTTTGTGCAGAAACATGTGCAACAGACATGGAAATTTCACGTGATGAGCAAGATGATTTTGCCATTGAATCTTACAGACGTTCTAAAGACGCATGGGAAAATGGACGTTTCGATAATGAAATTGTACCAGTAGAAATTCCTCAACGTCGTGGAGATGCTATTATCTTTAAAGAAGATGAAGAATATAAAAGTTTTAACGAAGCTAAATTTCGTAATTTAAGAACTGTATTTAAGAAAGACGGAACGGTTACTGCCGGTAACGCTTCAACTTTAAATGATGGTGCATCGGCATTAATTTTAATGTCTGCTGAAAAAGCGGCAGAATTAGGATTAAAACCAGTGGCTAAAATTGTTTCTTATGCAGATGCTGCTCATGAGCCAGAATGGTTCACAACAGCTCCAGCTAAAGCTGTTCCTGTTGCTTTAACAAAAGCAGGATTAAGTACTGATGATGTAGATTACTGGGAATTAAACGAAGCTTTTTCTGTAGTTGGTTTAGCTAACATGAAATTATTAGGTTTAGATCCATCTAAAGTTAATGTTAATGGAGGAGCTGTATCTTTAGGTCACCCTCTAGGTAACTCTGGTTCTCGTATTATTGTTTCTTTATTAAATGTTTTAGAACAAAACGATGCCAAAATTGGTGCTGCCGGTATTTGTAACGGTGGTGGTGGAGCATCTTCAATTGTTATTGAAAGATTATAATCCAACCTATTTATAAAACAATAAAGCCACTAAGGGAAATTCTCTTAGTGGCTTTATTGTTTTTATTGAGATACAATTTACGGAAGTAATTGTTTAATATCTGAAGGGTATATTTGATAAGGTAATTCAAAATAAGGACTGGTTTCAATGAATCCTCTATTGGCTAAATTTAAAGCTGTATTTAGTAATGCTTTCACGTCTTCGTCTAACGAATGGCCTAAATCTAATAATACTTTTGCCTTATAGTAATATCCAGAAGGATTCTCTGGGTTATACTTTATATACGTATTAAACGACTGTAAAGCATCGTCCAAATTTTGGGTTTTCATAGCGCAAACACCATAATAAATAAAAGTCCTCGATTCTACCCATTCTTCACCGTTGTCTTTAGAAACCTCTTCAATAGATTGTTTAAAATATGATAATGCCTTTTTATATTCTTTCATACCCAAATAAGACAATCCAATTACCTTATATATATCCTCACCCCATGGGGCATCCCTAAATTCTGGTGTTAATTCATCTAGTCTTAAAAAATCGTTTAACGCACCAAAGTAGTCTCTTAACATATATAATTTCACAAAACCTCGATATCCCAAATGTTCTACAGGATCTAACTCTACGCCTTTGTTGAGAAATTTCATCCCAATGGCAAACTGTCCCCTTTTATTATGGCTTACCGATTTTTCAACCAAGGCATCAACATATAAAGAATCTAATTCTATAGCTTTATCTAAATAGCGTTGTTCTTTAACAGATCCTTGAACATATTTCGTTTGTAAATTGTAATAAAAAACAGCATCTTCTTTACTATTACAACCTACTAAACTGAATAACCCTAAAATGCTCATCCCAATTGTTCTATGGTAATATATCAACAACTTCTTCATTTCTAATTTTTAAAGACAATGTATAATAGCTATCAAAATATTCATTTTCATAATATCCAGGTTGCCACTCTCCCATATTTTTAACTGCATTAATACAATGTAATTTTAAATCATCAGGAATGTGTATTGTTTTATATTCCTGATTAACGCTATAAATTCTAAACCGATCCATTTTTCCTTTGCAGTTAATAATAAACCGAATGGTAATGAGCCCAGCATCAAAGTCTATTCGATTATTAATATCCTTTAAATAGCGTTTAAAATGTTGTCTAATGCTTTTTGCGCCTTCTCCATACTTCGGGTTAACTTGATAGTATTCCATGATATTCATATCATCGCATAAATAAAAAGTAGAATCGTCGGTGTTTGCATTAAAGGCAATAGCACCAACTTTTTCTTTTGAATTAAATTTATGTGGCGTTGTGTTTTGTCCATAACTTTTATTAATAAACAATAATGAAAAACACAAATAGACAAGTATACGTATAGCTGGGAAACTCATTTTATAACATTTAATTATCACAATAAAAATAGGCTTTTAAATACAATTAAAAAATTAATGTATCTAAAAGCCTATTATGTTTAACCTTATGTAACGGTAATTTATTTACGACCAAAATCGGCTGGAATTTCTCCCCAGTATTTTGTTTCCCATTTTTTTATGGTTGTTGTATATGTATTTGTTTGAAGCCACATTTCTGCACGTCTAATTAATGCATGCGAATCTTTATTCTTTGACGTTAGCTTTAATTTAGTTCGGCATGTTTTTGCTTTCACCCAACCCATCGCAATTTTCGAATCCGAATAAATGGTTTTAAAATCCAATTTCCCAGATTTAATAAGAGCTAAGGCATGTACTAGGGCTAAAAATTCTCCAACGTTATTCGTCGAATCTTCTAAGGGTCCAACATGAAAATAATTTTTCCCTCGGTCTAAATCAACACCTTGATATTCCATTTTACCTGGATTTCCAGCACATGCAGCATCAACCGTTAGACTTCCTTTTTCTGGTAATCCAACCAAATCTATCCAATCCTTTTCTTCTAATTTGGGTTTAGCGTTTTTACCAACAAAGTCTTGCCAATTTCCTTTTAGAGCTTTTTCCGCTTCTAAAAGGGTTTCAAACGATTTATATTTAGCGGCTTTAAAACCGTCTATTTGTTTTTTGCAGTTGTTCCAATCCGAATATAATCCAGGTCTATGACCTTCCCAAACTACATAGAATTTTTTCTTTTTCTTCGCCATATTAATTTACTCAGTATAATGAGCAATATCTTCTTGTTGTATAAATGCTTTATAATAGGAAACAATTAGATTAGAAACTGGAATGGCTATTAACATTCCAATAACACCTAATAAACTTCCCCAAATTGAAAGTGACAATAATATAATTGCAGGGTTTAAACTGGTTACGTTACCCATTATTTTAGGTACTAAAAGACTGTCCTGAATAATTTGAACTATAGCAAAAACTAATAATACAAGACCAAAACAAAATAAGAATGAATTATCTGAGCTCACACTTTGCATAAGTGCAAGAAATGCAGCTGGTAATAATCCAAATATTTGAAGGTATGGCACCATATTTAAGGCCCCAACAAACAATCCAAATAATATAGCCATCGGTAGTCCAATTATTGAGAACCCTATAGAGAATAAGATTCCAACACATAAAGCAACCATAGCTTGCGCTTTAAAATAGGTATCCATTCCTTTCTGAAAGTCAGATATTAACTTAACAGATCTAGATCTAAATTTTATTGGAATAAGATTAGACCATGATTTAGAAAACTCAGGATAATCAGCCAATATAAACACAAGATATAAAATCATGGTAAAAAGACTAAAGAGCCCCATAAGTAAGCTTAAAGACCCGCCTAATATGGCCGAACTTTGGTCTACAATTTTGCTAATAATACTTTGATAATCTAAACCTGAAAGCAATTCCTTTATTTGATCAGAATCTTTAAACTCTATTATATATTGCTCAACCTCTTCTGGAAGTCCCTCCAGCGATTGCATAGATTCGCTATTAAGAAACTTTTGGGTTAAAGGCTGGAGTTGTGATATTTCACTTGAAACCAATGGATATAAAACGGAAAATATACCTCCTAATCCAATAAAAATGGATACAAAGCTCAGTAGAATGGCTAATCCTCTTTTCTTAATTTTTAATTTATTTTGAAAAAACAATACGACCGGATTAAGGTAATATGCTAAGAAAATAGCCAAGAAAAATGGTATTAATGCTCCCGATAGCCTATTGGTTAAATATAATAAACCGGCCAATATGGCAATCGCAATAATCCATCTTATTAATTGATCGAAAGTTATTTTTTTACTCATAGCGAGGTTATTTTACTCAATGGGAATGTCTGATCTAATCGCACTCCTTTTTCAGTATGTTTTACAGTACAGCACTCATTATAATAATCATGTTCTAAAAACAAGATGTAATTATTATCCGCGGCCTCGTTTAAAAATACTCTTTTTTCTTCTAAAGTAATTAATGGTCTTGTATCATACCCCATAACGTATGGTAACGGAATATGTCCCGTACTTGGCAATAAATCAGCCATAAAAACGATGGTCTCTTCTTTATATTTTATAAACGGAATCATCTGAGCATCTGTATGTCCACAATACATTTTAATTGAAAAATTCGGAAATAACTCACCTTCTTCATCAATAAATTTAAGTTGACCAGAGTCCATCATTGGTAAGATATTTTCCTTTAAAAAGGAAGCCTTCTCTCTATCGTTAGGTTCAGTTGCCCATTTCCAATGTTCAGAACTTGTCCAATAAGTTGCATTCTTAAACAATGTTGAATAATTCCCTTCATCATCTTTAACAATACCTCCACCACAATGGTCAAAATGTAAATGTGTTAAAAACATATCTGTAATATCGTCTGGGTGATAACCATTTTCTTGTAAAGATTTTACCAAAGAATAATCTCCATGTAAATAATAATGTGAGAAAAATTTCTCAGATTGCTTATTCCCTATACCATTATCTATTAATATTTTCTTATCTCCAAGGTCTACTAACAAGCAACGCATTGCCCACGGGCACAGATTCTTATCGTCTGCGGGGTTCGTTCTGGACCATAAACTTTTCGGAACAACACCAAACATTGCACCACCATCTAATTTAAATAAACCTGTTTGAATCGGAATAAGTTTCATTATTTCTATTTTTCTGGCAAGTTAATGCTTTTTTCAATTTGAAAATTAACAAAAAAACGTATTTTTGTTATAACCCTGGTTATTTAAATTTACTGATATGTTTAAGAACATCTATTTACTATTTCTCTTTTTGCCTTTTATTGGGTATTCACAAGCTAATTTCCCTGATGAAGTACTCGTATGTACCGAAGGACAATCAGTTAACATTGTTGGTTCTAACCCAAATACATATGGTATTGACTTTTCAGTGGTTCAAGCCTCTGGATTTTTCGGTGGATTAGGAGATGATACACATACTGGAGTTATTAATATTGGATTTAACTTCGATTTTTATGGAAACACTTATACTCAATGTGTTGCAAGTACAAATGGGTACTTAAGTTTTAATACAGCATTAGCAAACCAATTCTCACCTTGGTCTATTAACGCAACAGTACCTTCAGGTGCAAATCATACAAACAATGCTATTTTAGGACCCTACTCAGATGTATTACCTACAGCAAATTCTCAAATTGATTGGGCTGTTTATGGTACGGCACCAAATCGTGTATTTATTGTAATATGGGACGAAATTGGAATGTTTTCATGTAACCTAAACTGTTATTACAATTCAATTATGTTGTTTGAAGGTTCTAATGAAATTATTAATACCATTGGACAATATGAAGTATGTACGAGCTGGAATGGTGGAGCTGCAGTACAAGGTGTTGTTAATTCTACTGGAACATCAAGTGTTATTACAGATGACCCAATAACTGGAGTAACAAGAAACTTTCCAAATACTTGGAATTCAGATGGAGATGTTGTTAAATACACTCCAAATGCAGCTGGAACAAATTATACATATGCCTTTATTCCTTACACAACAATTGTAGAACCTGAATGGTATGCTCCAGATGGTACTTTGTTAGCTCAAGGATATAATGTTAATATTATTGCGCCACACGTTGATTCATTACCTTATAATATTAGTGTTGTATTATCGGTTTGTGATCAAGAGTGGACTGATGAAGTTATTCTTAAATATGGAATCCCAGATGAAACTATAGATGTTCAAAACATTTCTTGTATGGGAGACACCGACGGAAGAATATTATACTATGCCGAAGGTGGAGAAAATGAAGATTGGACCATTACCTTAAAAGATTTAAATGGTACAATCATTTCACAATATAATGGAGATAATCTACCTATTATATTTGACAACCTAGCCAATGGATTGTACTATATAGAATCAATTTCGCCGTCTACATGTTTATCTGAAACTGAAATATTAATTGGTGTAGAATTCACACAACCTTTAGCGCATGCTTTGTTAAAAGATGCCCTTTGTAATGGTGAAAACACAGGAATCATATATTTTAGTCCACATGGTGGATATGACGAAGGATGGGATGTTCAAGTTTATGACAGAGCAACAGGTGGCTTAGTTGGAACTTTTCAACAAGATAATGTACCAATTCCTTTAACAGGTCTGGGTAAAGGAGATTATGATATTGTTGTTAATTCACCATCATCTTGTATAGATACGTTCTACTATTCTTTAGATGAACCTGAACCATTTGTTTTTGTAAAAGAAGAATATGAACACAATAACTGTGGAACATTCTCTGGATATATTGATTACTCAGTTAGTGGTGGAGTTCCACCATACTCTTACCGATTAAATGGACAAACAATTATTGACTTATACGATGATGTTGTTCCTGCAAATCAATACTTAATTGAAGCTATTGATGCGAACGGATGTACAATTTCTCGTAACATTGAAATTTTAGATAGACACGCTCCTATTGTAGACTTTAACATGCCAGAAGAAGTTAACCTTGCAGATGCGGATGTTACATTTGAAGACTTATCAGTTGCTAATGAATACTCTACACTTACTAATTGGTATTGGGAATTTGGAGATACTAAAGTGAGTTATGATCAAAACCCAACACATAGATACACTCAAATTGGAGAGTATAAGGTTTACTTATATGCAACCGATGAAGACGGATGTCAAAGCTTTAGGATTAAAACAATAAATATTGTTAGTCCAGAATTTTTCTTACCAACCGTTTTCACACCTAATGGAGATGGTCGAAACGAAATATTTAGACCTATCATAGGACGTATTTCTGACCAAGATTTTGATATTACGATTGCTGACCGATGGGGACGCATTGTTTATACTTCAGAAAATATTCACGAAGGTTGGGATGGTAGAGATACTAAAGGTAATATTGGAGAAGGATCTTATGTTTGGATAGTTAATTACCAAGACATTTATGGACATAAGCATCACTCAAATGGTATGGTTCAACTTATTCGATAACATACTCTTACAATTAATACAAAAAAAAAACTCAAGTTATAACTTGAGTTTTTTTTGTATTAATACCTTATATTAAACTCTATTTAACAGGTAAAAAGAACATAAATAAATCATTGTTAAAAATTCATGTTTGAAAATTAACAAAAAAGTGTACTTTTGTTTATAACTAAATTTTATAGCTATGTTTAAACGCATCATTTCAGTATTTCTAGTTTTACCTTTTTTAGCCCAAGCGCAATTTGATTTTAATATGGATGTCATAGAAGTGTGTGACTCCGGACAAGTTATAGAAGTATCAACATTCCCTTCAGGTTTAGATTTTGTTGATTTTTCAATTAATAATTTTGATACTGTACCCGTTATTACAGATGATATTCATACTGGATTAATTAACTTAGGATTCAGTTTTGATTTTTATGGACAACCTTATTCTGAGGTTGTAATTAGCACAAATGGATATTTATCATTTAATGATGCTAATGCAGGAACAAATTCTCAATGGGGTATAAATACTGCTATTCCTAATACGAATAATACAGATGCTCAAAATTCTATTATGGCACCATATACAGATTCTGAACCAGGACCTGGATCTGAATTAATATATGGTACAGCTGGAGATGCTCCTAATAGAGTATTTATTGCCATTTGGAGTAATTTTGAAATGTATGGATTCTCTTGTAACCAATATTGTTATTCTACTTCGGTGGTATTAATTGAAGGAAGTAATCGTATTTTCAACTCTATCTCTAACTATAATACATGTAATGGTTGGAATTTAGGAAGTGCTGTACAAGGACTATATAAAGATGCAACAACTGCTCTTATTGTAGATGATCCTGTAACTGGTAACCCTAGAAATTTTGGAAATAACTGGGATGCCAGTTTTGAAACCGTAGAATACGTTCCTAATGGAACTGGATATACATACTCGTTTTTACCAGGGTTTACGAATTTTGTACAACCTACATGGTTTGACTCATTACATAATTTCATATCGCAAAGTTACGCGATTCAATATGTTGCTCCTGATTTAAATTTAATTCCAACCTTTATCTCAGTAGAATCTGTACAATGTGGAGATACTGTCTCTGTTGATATTCCGGTTGAATTAGCTTGTCCAGAATTTAGTATAATAGGATTACCTGAATCTTGTGAAGGAGATCAAGACGGTAGTATCATTGTTGATATTACAGAAAACTGTGGAGATCCTATTGTTTGGGATGTTCAATTAATAAACTCTTTAGGACAAGTAGTCTCTACCTTCTCCAGCTCCCAATTTCCGCAAACATTCTCTAATTTAAGTACCGACTTATATACAGTTTCATATTCGTCTAGTTTTATGCCTTGTCAAGAAGATGTAGAAGTCTTGGTTCCTGTAGCTTATGCTAAGCCACAATCACATGCTTTACTTAAAGATGCATTATGTGCCGGAGAAAAGAGCGGTGTTATACACTTTAGTCCTCACGGTGGACTTAATGAAAATTGGGTAGTTGATGTTTATGATCAAGTAACAAATAATTTAGAAGGAACCTTTACTCAGAGTTCTACTCCAATTCCATTAAATGGATTAGGAAAAGGAGACTATTATGTAGTTGTAAATTCACCTACAACATGTCCAGACACTCTAGAATACTCTCTTGGAGAACCAGAACCATTCGTTTTTACAAAAGAAGAATTTGACCATAATAACTGTGGAACATTCTCAGGATTTATTGATTTTGATGTGGCTGGTGGAAAACCTCCATATAGCTATACAATAAATGGAAATACGGCTATTGATTTAAAAGATGACGTTGTTCCTGCAGACCATTATACAATAGTTGCTATTGACGATAATGGATGTACAATCACGAGAGATATTGATATTTATGATAAAGCATTACCTATTGTTGAGTTTGATATGCCTGTAGAAGTTAATTTAGCAGATGCTGATGTTACTTTCACAGATTTATCTCAGGCAAACCAATATTCAACAATTGTAAGCTGGTTATGGGAGTTTGGTGATACCGAAGTGAGTTATGATCAAAACCCAACGCATACGTATACACAAATAGGAGAATATCAAGTTTATTTATTTGCAACAGATGCAGAAGGTTGTCAAAGCTTTAAAGTAAAAACAATCAATATTGTTTCTCCTGAGTTTTATTTACCAACTATTTTCACTCCAAATGGAGATGGACAAAATGAAATTTTCAGACCAGTAATCGGACGTGTTTCTGATGAGGATTATAAAATGACAATAGCTGATCGTTGGGGACGCATTGTTTATACTTCTGAAAATATTCATGAAGGATGGAACGGAAGAGACGGAAAAGGT
>CBDEVQ010000041.1:0-25835 GCA_965243605.1 Flavobacteriales bacterium | reverse complement strand
ATATGTTTGTTGTCGTTGTATATCAAGTATAAAATCTTTATTCACTTTATAAATATAACAAACTATAATATCAATATTATTATTAAAAACCTGAAATACAGTAAAAACAAGTAGTTTTACGTGATTTACATACGTACTTATTACCTATTGTTTATTTACTATTATTAATACATAAACCGTAAAAACAAAAAAGGAAAGTTTCCACTTTCCTTTTTCCTTCACACCTTAATATTTAATAATTAAAATCTCAAATTTAAATCAATATGCATTATATTCTTTTTATCTATTTGTCTTACCATAGATGTGTCATTCATATTTAAATAACTATGAATATTATTATGATCTACAAATCGACAATAGTCAAACATTTCCGATTCAAAATCTTGATGAAAAATGTATCCATAGATTCGTTTTCCTTCATTTAGAACAACCACTACAAATTTTAAATGATCCATATCTAATTCCTTTTAACTGTTACAAATGTAATGGCCAATTGTTACTTAAACTTGAAATTAAAACCAACAAAAATGAAAAGGTGAATTGAAATTTAATACTCCGCTCGGCAATACAGCATTCAATGATTTAAATACTAGATAGATACCTATATTTAACATTAAGATAAATATCAAAAGTTAAAATCAATATCAACTATTTTCTAATCTGAATTTGGCAGGTGTAATTCCTGTTTCGCGTTTAAAAAATTTAACAAAATTGGATAAATCAGAAAAATAAAGCTCTTCGGCAATGGATTGTATAGTCGTTCCTTTTTTACTCAGCATACGCATAGCTTCTAAGGCAATACGTTCATTAATTATCTTTTTACAAGATTTCATTAAAAACTGCTTACATAATCGGTTCAGGTGCTCTGCTCCTACACCAATATGGCTGGCGTAAAACGAGACTTTATGTTCTTTTAAAAAATGGGTTTCTAAAAGGTTTTCAAATGTATAGAGGTAGTGAAATTTAGGATCGGCTTCTATTCCTTGATTAACCTCAACAACATCATGGACTTCATGAATGAGTATATTGAGGTAGGACGCAAAAATGTCGTCGCTAGAATTCCGATTGCTCTGGTAATAATTAAAGAGGTTTTTAAACAAGTCTTCGGCGTGTTTCCCCGTTTCTTTGTTTAAATCAACATAGTTGTGAGAAGACATGGCTCTTAGTAGCGGGAGCTCTAAGGCTGATTTGTATGGGTATCTTGAAAAATAAAAACTAGGTTTAAAAAACAAGATGGTTCCCTCAATGTCTTTAGATAAACTCCAATGGTGTATCTGTCCAGGTTTTAGGATAAATAAACGATTGGGTTTAAAATCGTAAGTTTTAAAATCTATCGTGTGTTTACCATGCCCTTTGGTACAAAATACAAATAAGAAGAAATCATGGGAATGTGGCGTGTCAATAAAATCGTATTCACAGATATGGTCAGAAAACGACTTTACATATATCTCGCTATGTAAAGGTTTTGAGTGTTCGTAGTTTGATATTTTATAGATTGGTACTTTTCCCATAATACAAACTTAAAATACCTGTTCTTATTTTAGGGTCTATTTCTAAAAAAAATGAGGTTTATTTAAAAACAAAACCCCATCAGAAGTATAAATCTGATGGGGTTTTAATTTTGTATGATTGTCTGTTTATTTCATTTTGGCTTTCTCGGCCAACTCTTTATCATAAGACACAAAGAAATTTAGCCAAACCACTCTAGAAAGTCTAAAGTTAATTGGTGCTAATAAAAACAATACCGCTAAAAAATATCAACATAAAATTAAAGATAGAAATGTCGTACTTAAAGATTGTTTTTAAAGCAAATAACACACAAAACTGCCCTACTACTAATGCATAAGTTACATACATCGCTCCAAAGTAGTATCCTGGTTCTGGGTAGTAATTCAAATCACATTTTGGGCAACGCTCATGCATCTTAGAAATATGAGATAAATTGTACGGGTTAGACTTAATGTACATTTTAGATTGTAAACATCGTGGACATGTTCCCGTCATTATACTCTTTCGTTTTGCTTGTCCTCTGGTCATTTTATGATATTTTAATGCAAAAGTATAGGTTTTTATGGATATATCTATGGTATAAAAATGATATTATCTATTCTAAAATAGATTCTTTGTAAGCCTATTTTTTGGTTGAAAACCATTATTTTCAAGATAGAATACAACAATTATGAGAAGACTTTTATCGTCTTCTTTTAGTAAAACAAGTGGCTATTGAATTACCAACTTGTAGATGTATAATCCTTTAAAAACTGTCCATATATATGATTCCCTGTATTTATTCCACTAAATAAAGGATCTAAAACGCGGGCAGCACCCATCTACAATATCCAAAGGAGGCTCGAAATTAAATTTATCTCTCATTTCATTTACAATGCGAACCGGATATTCATTGGTACCCAACCCGTATCTACTGAATTCATATAAATTCCTTCTTTAGCAAACTGAGGTGCCGATGTTAAGGTTAGCATATTCAATCCTGCCTTAGCCATATTGGTATGCGGATGGTTTTTACTTTTATACTTGTCACTAAATTTACCCTCCATGGCAGAAACATTAATAATATGTTTTTTGTAGGTTTTCTTTTGTTTCATCAAATGAAATAAGCGATTACACAATACAAAAGGAGCAATAGAATTTACCAATTGCACTTCCATCATTTCTAAAGGTTGTACTTGTTCCCAATGCTAAATTCCAAGTGTTTTCTGCTCTTAAATCTATTTGTTGTAGATCGGCATCTAATTTACCAACAGGAAAAACCTCTGATTCATTAAAATTATGATCAAAAACATAATTATTTTGAGTTAAATGTGCTGATTTCGTTAATCCAATCGTATGTTTATGAGGCTTACCTTGGATTGTTAATCCCTCAGATTTTTCACGAAGCTCACCAATGGATTCATAATGTTTGTTTAATATTTGTTGGACGCCCTCTGGTAATTCAGATTTAACCTTCTCCTCGTTGGGTATTAAATGTTTATAAAAACCAGCAGGCTTTCGAATGGTTTGGGCCGCATTATTAATCAATATATCCAGTTGTTTGTACTCTTCCTCAATAAGGCACAAAATAATTCAACACTCGGAATATGCTGTAAATTTAATCCATGAATAGAAATCTTATCCTTCCAAATATTAAAATCTTTTCTTTACTAAATCGCAATGCAGCATCCACAGGAAAACGTGTCGTTGCAATAACCCTAGCACCAGGACCTCAACAAATTAAGAGCGATTTGATACCCTATTTTAACCCGTGCACCAGTGACTAAAGCCCACCTGGTTAGATAAATCGCTTTTTGGAATCGTTTAGTATAATTGAGTTCACTACAATCCAAACACATTTGATCATAAAAGTGATGTAATTGATGGAATGGCTTTTTACATACATAACAGCTTCGAGTTTTCATTAGTTTGGGCATTTGAATGTCCTCATGACTCAACACTAGCTCAGGCGCTTGGAATACATCTTGTTTACGGGCTTTTCGAATACCGGTTTCTTGTATGGCCACATCATCCTTTTGGTTATATATTATCTGATTGACCTTTTTCTTTGTTTACGGCGTTTTTTTAACTCGTCTTTAGATTTTGGCCTCGAAAACTTTCCTAAAATAGCCATTAACTTCGTCTTATGATCTTTCGTTATTAAAGCAAATTCTTCAGGGTGATCAACTAATCTTGATAATAATGCTATTGATGTTTCTATTTCTTCTTTTGTGAAATCTTCTATTGATGCTTCCATTCATTATAAAACTCGAAATTGTAATATTCAAAATTGGGTACAAATGTACGATATCTTTACCCTTTTTATTCATGAATGCTTTACTTAGACTTACCTAATAAGTAAACAGAAGGTTCTTAATGCTTTATGACAACAAAAACCAAATGACTAAACCAAATATTCCTATTTAACGCGTTGTACTCCTTGTTGGTTTTCAATTTTAATGATGACATTCATTTTAATACTTCTGCACTTTGTGTTATTGGTTTAATAAATAGCAAAGCATTTTTCTCACTAGATAAACATACAATTGTAGATGGAAATCTGGCTACTGTCAAAACCCTAATTCAGCTAAAGAAACGGCAGAAAAGGCCTTAGAGCTTCTACAGAACCTGTAATAATAAGGTTGAAAAGCGGTTATTCTGTATACTCGAGTCATTGAAATTATAAAAAGATTGTTGGTCTATTATTTCGTTTAAAAAGATATTATTACATTTATGATAAATAACAAAAACTATAAATTAGTTATATAAATGCTTCTTTTTAATGAAAGGCGGTGTTTATATACGGATGTTTGCTCTAATTCAAGTAAAAATCAAAAGAACTTGAAACCATAAATGAATAGAAATTTAAACAGAGTATTGTTTTACTCTATATACGATGGTTCAGGAGATGAAAATCTAAAGAATGCTGAACCAATAATTGAAAACTTCAATTGTAAAAATCCTTTTGATATAAATGATATTTTAGAATTATATCAAATTAAAATCTACTTTGATCATAAGCTTTATCGTAATGTTTGGAGTAACAATACAAAAGAGAATTATAAAGTAATTGTTAATTCGTTTTGGGAAGTAATAACGTCCTTTTTTATTAATATTAAAAACGAGAATATTTCGATTTATTATGATTCAATAGATTACCAATATTTTGATTCATTTTGGACTTTGATAAGCCAATTGAATATATATAAAAACCTTTCATCTGACAGCTAAATATTATTCTTGGAAAAAGTCAATTTCATATTGATCAATTATTAAGACAAAAGAACATTGTAAATCATTTTTCTAAGGTTATTAAAGACATTCTAATGGATTCTACAGAGTCTGCAGAATTATTACTTTCTCAGTTCGAAGAATACCATTCTTTATCTGATCAACCAAAATTATTCTTCCCATCATCATTAAAAGATTCTGATAAAGAGTTGATGATCTTAAAATATCTAGATTTACCTGAGGGCTAATTTAAATTTCGTTAGACTAGTTATTAATTCAAGAACACTGAAATTATCAGACAAAACTAAATTAAAGGCAAGAAGATTAGAAAAAAAACAGGATGATGACTTTTTCAAAAAAGAATCTAGCACATCCTGCCTAATACAAGTTTCCACTTTCAAAAAACCAAAATGAACCATACAAACTAGAAAATCAAGAAGGTGAGTTTACACATTCTTATTCCGAAAAATGGTTGGGTGTAACGCAATCAAATGAAAATATCTTTCGAAATTTCTCATACCTATTTGAATATATCAATGATCAAGGTTGTATCGATCTAGTTAGTAAAAATCACGAAATAGATACGTTTGAACGAATCTTTATGCGTTCTAAAAACGAATATTTGACAAGTTTTAGATTTTAACAATAAAAGTATATTATCAAAATCTACAATTAGCAATATATCTTCATTACTTAAAGAAAAACAAAATAAGTCTTGAGGATGTTTTATCATATCAAGTTAATCAAGTCTTAAATGAAAAATTTGAAATTAAAGGTTTAACAATTTCATTCGCCTCTGAAAATGCTACACCATTAGAGAAAATTAGATTTATTGCACCTGAATTAGAGTTTCTGATTAAACAATATCAATGTTACGTCGAAGAAGGTTTTATTGATTTCGACTTAATTAAAATAAGTTCTTCACAACTCCATTTAAGTAAAATAAATAGTAAACTAAAAAAGAAATATGCGTATGGTCAAGGAGACGAATATTTAAAATTAAAATATTACTTTTTTTCAGATCAATCTATGCTATATTACGTTGATCCTTATAAAAATAAATATCGCTCATTTTATCAATTAATAATAAACGAAAATATTAGATATGAAGATTTCAAAGACTACCAAAAAAGCAATATTGACTATCTAATTTCAAATCAGTATTTACACAAAAACAAAGATGGTTTTTTGAAAAATAAGAATCATCAATTTGTTTTTGTCATTGGAAAATTACATTATGAGGGAGTTGTAAATTTCTGGCACTATTCTATGGAAATTAAAAGCGAAATTCTAGAAATGGTAAAAAAGGAAATGGTAAAATTTGAAAATACATTATTTACAATTGAGGAAAGAAAATATTTAAACTATTACCTAAACAAAAAAGAATTTTCGAATGGGTTGGATTTACGAAATAAATATTTGCACGGAACTAATAGTAGCTCAGAAGTTGATCAGCAAAATGATTATATTAATCTATTGAAATAATAGTTCTTATCATATATAAAATAAAAGACGATTTGTATTTATTTGAAACTAAACAAAAAAACAGAACTAATAACCAGTGTAATTAATCACATGATTTAATTATATTTAGGAGAATTTATCACGAATTCTAGAAAGCTAATGAATATTAGCTATTTAGTTATTCACATACAAATGAAATTTTATACACAATCACATCCAACACCATCAAAAATTATGAAAACAGACATCTCAGAGATTAGGGAAACGCTTAAATTAACACTGGAAGGCTTTTTGGTCCGCTGAAGGTTAGAGTTGATACACCTTCAAACTTTGAGGTGAATGGAACAATTGAAGCCCCACAAGGCAAGAAAATGGTTCCAGGAATCTATTTTTCAAGTATTGTTCCTAAAGAAAAAGATGTAAGGTTCTATTTTTACCCGGCCTATACCCATCCTCAGGAATTTGAGAATTTATCCGAAAGATTATTAAAGTTCAAAAAAGGAAAATCTTGCTTTCATGTTAAATTCCTAGATGAAGATCTTGAAACTGAAATCAAACAAATGGTCTCTAAAGCCATTGATGTTTATAGAAAAGACGGGTGGTTAGAATAAAAATTATGACAAAACGAGTATCAATATTATTACTTCTTTCGGGATTAACATTGCTGTCCTGTAAGGAATCTTCATCAAATCAGAAACCAACAACACCAAAAGCAAATACCGAAAACACAAAACCAGCTCCCATAGATAGTTTGACCATTTATCAAACCGAAAATTTGATCATTAAAAAACTATCCAATCATACCTATATTCATATCTCCTATCTAAATACAGACGATTATGGAAAAGTTGGTTGTAATGGAATGCTCATAATTAACGAGCATAAAGGAATTATTTTTGACGCTCCAACAGACAACAAAAGTTCATTAGAGTTAATACATTTTGTGGTTAACGAACTTAAGACTGAAATAACCGCAATTATCCCTACCCATTTTCATGAAGACTGTATAGGTGGAATACAGGCGTTTGAAAACCATAATACGCCAATATACGCGTCAAGTCAAACCATAGAATTAATCCGCAAGAATGGGCACATTATTTCTAAACCTATTCATGAGTTTGAGAATACGCTCACCTTAGACCTTGGAAACAAGAACGTATATGCCGAATACTTTGGAGAAGGCCACACCAAAGATAATGTCATCGGATATTTCCCGGAAGACCAAGCGTTATTTGGTGGGTGTCTGATTAAAAAAGTGAGAGCCAGCAAAGGGTATTTAGGCGATGCCAATACAAGTGAATGGTCTGAGACTGTACGCCTGATTAAATTAAAGTATCCAGAATTGGAAATTGTAGTGCCAGGACATGGAAAATGGGGTGGAACAGAATTATTAGACTATACGATAGACTTGTTTGAATAGACCATTATTAACGTTAATATTTGGGAATTAATTGTTAATTTTAATCTTTAATCCACAGCTGCCATAAACCAACGGTTGGGCTCAATTGTATCTTGATGAAAATATATGACCTTCATAAAAATGATTTCACCAAACTCAATTTTGAGTTAAAACAGTTAGCCCCATATTTTCAACGCCATAAAGACAAAGCTTCTAAACCACACAGACATAGTTTTTATCAGGTTCTTTGGTTTAAAAACAGTGGAAACCACTATATTGACTATGAAGTCGTAAAACATCCTGCAAATACGTTATTTTTAATCCATAGAAATCAAGTTCATTACTTTTGCAAAGACTCAATCAATGAGGGGTATCTTATTCATTTCAATGCTGTTTTTATATCTAACCTTAGCTTAGAGTTACTCTCCAGATTTACAATTTCAATTTTCAATGAAATTGGAGATGCTTTTATTTCCTTAAACCAGACCGATTCAACTCGAATTGAAAACGTATTTGACTCTTTGTTTAAAGAGCTTAACGAAGAAAAAGAAAATTACGTTCAAATCACTACCCATCAATTCATTAGCTTACTCTATCAAATTGAACGCCTTAAAAAGAAAACCATGCCTTTTAAGGTCGATTCTAATTCCGACTTCTCAAAAATTGTAACGTTCAAGCAAACCATTGTTGATAATTTAGATCAAAACTTAAGCATTCAAGCGTATTCAAATCGTTTAGGTTTATCTTCAAAAAAACTCACTGCACTTACTAAACAATACACCACATTAACGCCTGCTAATCTTATTAAAGAAATAAAAATACTGGAAGCGAAACGAATGCTGTCTAACCAAGATATTTCTATAAAAGAAGTGGCATATAGCTTGGGCTTTGATCAACCTACATATTTCACCAAATTCTTCAAAAAAGAAGTAAACATCACACCCAAGCAGTTCCAAGAGCAGCTTCTCTAAATTACCATTCTTAACCTCTATTTTACCATTTAAACTTGGTTCCCCAACCTAAATTTGCATCATAATTAAAACCATAAATTATGAAAGAACAAGCAATTATAGTCGGTGGAACAACTGGAATGGGAAAAGCCACAGCAGAATTATTATTAAAAGACGGTGTTGAAGTTATTGTATTAGGACGTCCGAATAAAAATCTTGATGCAGTCAAAGATGAATTATCAACTTTAGGGTCTATTAAAACAGTAGCTATCGATTTATTAGATTCAGAAGCCTTAACAAACACTATTAGTGAATTAAAAATTATTGCTCCTCATGTAAAATATCTGGTAAATGCTGCTGGTTATTTTAGTCCAAAATCATTTTTAGAACACACTCCAGAGGATTATGATATTTACCATAGTTTCAATAAGGCCTTCTTCTTTATTTCTCAAGCCATTTCTAATATCATGAAAGACAATGGAAGTGGGTCAATTGTCAACATTGGTTCAATGTGGGCCAAACAAGCCATTAAAGCAACACCTTCTTCCGCCTACTCTATGGCGAAAGCCGGATTGCATAGCTTAACACAACACTTAGCCATGGAATTATCAGAGCACAATATTAGAGTGAATGCTGTATCTCCAGCTGTGGTTGTTACTCCAATTTATGGTGCTTTTATTGAAAAAGATAAAATTGAAGAAACACTACAGGGTTTCAATGACTTCCATCCTATTGGAAGAGTGGGAAGACCAGAAGATATTGCGAAAACAATTCACTTTTTACTTACTGACCAAAGCTCTTGGGTTACTGGTGCTATTTGGGATATTGATGGCGGTGTAATGGCCGGAAGAAATTCATAAACCACATGTATTGCAGCTACTTTAAGAGCTGGTTCAGCAGTAACAAAGGGTACGCAATCGACTAATCTCTACGGTAAATAAAGAAGTCATACTTTTTTGTTTACCGTTAAATACTTAAAATAATAGAAGCAAGTTTTTATTTTTATACAATATTGGCCACTCTAGGTTACCTATTTCTAGAGTCGTTATTTATGATTGGTGTCTGGATTACGGCAAAAGGTGAAACAGAAACAATGCCCAACGGTAAAGATTTTGACAGTGAAATGATTCTATATTCTTTCAAAAAAAGGGTGATGAAACATCGAAAAGAAGTCGTGTTTTTTGAAGGGGTGTATTTTAACGAACTCATTGAAAAAATAAGGGTTCAAATCCCAGAATTTGACTTTACTAGTTCTAATAAAGAAATACTAATAACAAGACATGACAGCAACTATGTTGCCTTTTTAAACCTATTAAACGAACGTATAAAACGTATTGACTCAAAAATTCAGATAACTTTAACCGATTCAGGTGTACAATTCCATAAAGAATACATCTATTACAAAGTCAATAAATATTTACGAAAACCAATAATTCAATGCCCAATTTGTATGTCCTCAATATGGAGCATATTCACCTATTGGATTCCTATTATTTATTGGTTTGGGTTTAGTCTACCGATCGTTTATTTAGGAATTGCTAATACCTGTATTCTGGCTTGTGTCAATTGGTTAATTTTTACGAGTAGACCACAATAATTTAATACGAACCATAGACGTTATTGTATTTTACAAGGGCTTTTATGGAGAATTGAAATGAACGATATGAAAGAACAAATAATAATTATTGGAGGCGGTTTATCTGGTTTACTCACTGGATATAGGTTTAAAAAAGAAGGTATCCCTTTTAAAATTATTGAAGCCAGAAACCGAATTGGAGGTCGAATCCATACCATCCAAAGTGCCCATTCTACGCCTATAGAAATGGGGGCAACTTGGTTTGGAGATCAACATAACCATTTAATAGAGTTATTAAACGAACTCGGCATACCCTATTTTGAACAGTATATGAAAGGGACTTCATTTTTCCAACCCTTTTCAACGTCTCCTGCGAGTGCTATCCCAATTCCAAGTCAACCACCAAGCTATAGAATATCCGGTGGAACTTCTACCCTCATTCATACTTTAGCTTCAGAAATTGGATCTGAGAATATTGAATTAAACCAGAACGTAAAACGCATCGATTTTTTTGAAGATTCAATTATCGTTAAAGCCACTAATAAATCCTTCAAAGCTTCAAAAATTGTTCTCGCCGTACCTCCTAAATTATGGAATAATACGATTGAGTTCTCACCTCCTTTACCCAAGGAGTTAAACCATATTGCCTCTACAACGCATACCTGGATGGAAGAAAGCATAAAAGTTGCTTTAACCTTTGATCATCCATTTTGGAGGCAAAAAAAACAATCTGGAACTTTATTTAGCAATACAGGACCTATTACAGAATTTTATGACCATTGTAATTTTGAAACAAATAAATATGCGTTATGTGGATTCATTAATTCGGGGTTTAATAAATTAACATTCGATGAACGTAAAAAACAAACAATCAAACAATTAACCCCTGTTTTCGGGACTGAAATACAGGATTACTCAGACTATAATGAACGCGTTTGGAGTTTAGAAGAAAACACATATTCTGAAAGTATAACGCCATTATATCCACATCAAAATAATGGGAATCCAATATATCATACCACCTATTTTGATGATCGATTATTGATTTCTTCAGCAGAAGCTTCTCCAATTCATCCTGGATATATGGAAGGGGCTATTGTTTCTGCAAATCTTGTAACAAAAAAGATTAGGCTGGTCAAGGACTAGAATCGTAAGAAAAGTTCGACTTTAATAATTGCCCGAATCTAAAAAACATATGGACTGAAAATAAATAAGCTTTGTGGCTATATTTCTTTAGAATTGTTGCCTCTCCATTTTTTCAATAGAATAATGAAAAATACTACTATCATCATTTTTATCTATTAAAAAATCAGGATTAGGATGTATACTTGACAACCAAGAATATGCTTTTTTAAATTCTTCTTTTTCTAATGTGGGAAATAAGACTAAATTCCTAGAACCAACTTTATTACATGATTTAAAAAAAGACTCACTAGGTACATAAAAAGCAATAAACAAGGATTCTGTTCGTGATGGCTGAGGGTTGGGGACATCAGGCTTTATCCAATTCATTTTTTCATGATCCATTTGAACAATCTTTCTAAAATTTGGATTTTCTTTACTTATTTTTCGTTTTCTAAACCTTACCTTAATACAACCATCTTTAATCACTAATTTTTGATATTTACCTTTTTTATACCGAAGGCCTTTAACTATGCCATGATTACGATATTCAGATCTATCTAAAAAAAATACAATAGAATCACATTTCATGATTTTTTTATTCTCAAGTATGTAATAGAAACTTTTTGCTAAATAATTTTTCTTCCCGATTCTATCTTCCTGACCAATTAGTATTAATGGTAAAAATAAAATCCATAGTAGTAATAACTGTCTCATTTTCATCTTTCAATTTATCATCTATCAACCTTACCTTCAGGATATTAATTAATTACAGGTGTAATTGTAAACTACACTCTACACTCCTACATGACTAAAACATTCAGTCAATAAGGAATTATAGTGATCAACATAAATGATAGGAGTTTACTACGTTAACTACCTGATACTTTACCTGTATTTTCACCACCTAATTTGATACACTACCAATCTATTTCACGAACCTTAATTGTATCAAAATCAATCTTTTCTTTTAAATAAATCATTATTATATCATCTTCCATTTTTTTTAATACAGTATCTTTTGAAAAATACCCAAGATACGAAATATTTATGCTTAAATCTTGCTCAGATTTTAAATAAAAAAAACCATTATCATTAGAAAAAAAACTAGTATCCTTTGTAAGAACGCTAACTAACGGCAAGGGTTCTAAACTTTTTGAATCCATTACTTTAAATGCACTAACCTTTGCATTATCACAAGATGATAATATAACACACAAAACTATCCAAATTATTTTTTTCACTTCTTCACCTATTTTCTCATAATTAACTCCTTCAATATTTACTACTCTTTTCTCCTTAATAAAACCTTTATTAATTTTATTAACTATAAATTACAATTAAAATTTAACATCTTTAGATTTAATTAAATACGGATGTAGTTGCAAACTACACAATACATTATAACATTACTAAAAACATTCCAACAATAATTGGGGATTTATATTCTTTACTAACCTTTACGATCACCTGAAGGATATAAAATAGTCGATTAATCCATCTATTCTGCTAACTTATTTTCTCCAACAGTTGTTCTATAATTCTTGGGTGATATTCCTGTTTTATTCTTAAAAAAACGACTAAAATAATATTCGTCTTCATACCCTAAGGAAAATCCTATTTCCTTGATCGTTTTTCCTGTTAAATAGAGTTCGCGTTTGGCTTCAATGATTACTCTATCCGTAATAAGTGTAGATAAAGTTTTCCCATAAGTATCTTTTACAATTTTAGATAAGGTTTTAGCCGACATAAACAAAAGCTCGGCATAGTCCTTAGGCGAATGCAATGTATTATAATGTTTATCGAGTAAGTCCTTTAATTTAATTATGGTTCTATGTTCCTCAGATGTAGCAATCTCTTCTTCGCCCTTGCCTTTTAAGCGAGAACAATTTATTAAATACAATTTTAAATACGTAAAAATAGATTCTTCAGAAGCAAATTGATTTTCTACAATCTCTTGCTCCATATTCTTTAAAATCCAGTTTAATTCAAGTTCTGATTTATCATCAACCCATACATATGGAAACCCAAATGCATTATTAAACAAAACACCGTCGCAAGACACTTCCTTTTGGTGTTTATAAATACAGAAAAAATCGGAATGAAAATTAATAATTACCGCTTCTGTTTCTTGATGTGGCTTAAACATAAAAGGTTGATAAGGCTCTAAAGTAAATAACATACCGCTTTTATACTTTATAGAATCCGTATCAACAACAACTGAACCTTCACCTTTTGTTATCCAGATTAAAGAATAATAATTTAACCGTTGAATATGATCATATTGAGACCACTGGTTTAATCGATGGAGTTTAAATGCTAATTCTCCTGTTTTTTTATTAACTAACGTATGTTGCTGTTGCCGTTCCATAAATTGTGAATTCAATTGAGAAATACGATTCAATATAAATATGTAGACGAAAAAAAATCCACCTCATTACAAGATGGATTTTAATAATCTAAATCTAAACGTTGGATTATTTATTCTTTTTCATTGCCAGCCAGTTCTTATTAGCCGCCTTTTTTAACTTTGTAGTTTCAGCATTCCAAGGTAACATTGTATTTAATGGTTTCCCTTTAAAATCTCCATCAAAAAATAGATATAATTTTCCGTCAACAATATCATAGGTTTCTGGATTTATAGGAAACATTGACATTTTCTCTGCAACTCCCCAAGCACAAAATCCACCATACTGAGGTAAATATTTATCTGGATTTGCTTTAAACAATTTTAAATTCTCTTGACTAGAAAAATAATACGTTGCCTTATTATGTGTGGTAGAAATGGATTGATATTCCTACAAAATTTGGTAGAAAAAGTTAAGCCACTCGTTTAATTTGTTTGTATCTTAATTCTTGTTCTTTTTCGGTAGGTGTTTTGTAGTCTAGAGTAGAGTGTAATCTAGAGTTATTATACCAGTTCATATATTTAAAGATTTCGGTCTCCAAATGTTTCTTAGATTCAAATGTAATGAGGTAGCATAGTTCAGTTTTAATTGTTTTAAAAAAAGACTCGGCAACGGCATTATCCCAGCAATTTCCTTTTCTACTCATAGATTGTTTCGCTTTTGTATTTAAGTTAATAATCTGTTTAAAATCATCACATGTATATTGTACTCCACGATCCGAGTGTAATATAAAGTCATCTTCTATATTTCGATTTAATCGCGCATGTTTCCAAGCTGTAATAACAGTATCTGTAGCTGTTAGATTAGAACTTACAGACCACCCTACAACCTTACGGTCTGCTAAATCAATCATTGTAGTTAAATATTGCCAGGTCTGATTAACTTTGATATAAGTAATATCCGATACCCATACTTTCCCAAGTTCTAATACCTCAAAATTCCGATCTAAATGATTTTCTTCTACTCTATGACTATGATTTGAGTCCGTTGTATTAGTAAATTTCCTACGTGTCTTAGAATATAGCCCCATTTCTTTCATCAATCTAGAAATATAAGACCTCGAGTAAAAAACACCTTTTCTCTCTAGAGCTTTTTGGAGTTTAGGAGCTCCGTACAATCCTCTATTTTCTGCATAAACCGCTTGAATAGACTCTTTTAATTCTATTGTGATGCTAGAACGTTCTATATCTAGCCTACGTTTCCATGAATAATACGCATTAGAACTTATATTTAAAGACTTACACATCTTCTCGACACAATAGGTTGCTGAATATTCCAAAATTATAGCGTACCTGTTCTGTCTTTCTTGGAGAAAATGCTTACTGCCTTTTTTAAGATGTCACGTTCCATGGTTACATCTTTTAATTTTTCTTTTAAATGCTTTAGTTCTTTTTGTTCATCAGTCAAAGCTGCATTGCCTCTGCCCGTAAAACTGGGACGCTTTGGGTTTAAATATTCTCGACGCCAACGATATAACATATTCAAATTTATTGAATATTCAGACGATAAGCTAGACATCGATTGTCCGCCTTTGTATAAATCCATTATCATTAACTTAAAGGATTCTTCGTAAGTACTTCTCTTCATAACTGCTAAAATAAGTTTTGTCTTAACTTACTCTACCAACAAAGGTAGAAATACCACCTCATTCAACAACCTCAAATTTTGTAACCCAATCTATTACTTCAAAAGTATCTGTTTTATCTTCTTTTGATGTTAATACAAACTGAAACACAAAATCTAATTCTCCAGCTTCTTCAAAAACATTTTTGTAAATCGAAGTGTTACTATCTACATGATGATAAGAGTTATCTATAACTTCCCCCTTTAATACCCCAAAATAAAAATCTACATTACAATCTGGTGGGTCTACTACTACAGAATTTATTTCAACTTTTTTATTTATTGGAAGTCGTACCGTATTCTGTCCATTGTTTTCAAAAATAAACTCTCTTAATGTCTTTCCATCAAAATATTCAATTTCACCTTGTTCGTCAATTAAATTCATTTCAACAATTGGAGAACCCCAAGTGTCTATAAGTTCTCCAATTTTATTATATTCTCTATAATATGATGCAACTCCTTTATCTGAAAAGCTTGAATAATATTGAAACATATTTAAATTTCCATCTTCATAATAGACATGAGCTTCACCATAATGTTTTCCATTTTCAAAATAACATACTGACTCTATATTTCCAGAATTTGGATAATACCAATAACTATACCCTTGTTGAACCCCATTTACAAAATTAAACTCCGCACTTAATTTTCCATTTTCAGTGTAAAAGTTCTTTTTTCCTACTTTTTTCCCTAATTCGTAGTTTACCTCAGTATGAAGTTTATCATTCGGATAATAGACTCTATGTTTTCCTACCTCTATTTCCTGATAATAAATTCCATTAAGAGAACCTGTAAAGTAAGTACCTACGTATTCTTTGTTTCCATTTGTATCATAAGTTATATATTCTCCATTCAAAAAGCCTTGATTATCATAATACCCTTCTGACATTGTACCGTCTGGATAATATTCTTTCTTTAAATCTACGTTTGAACAGTTAATAATCAAAAAAATGCTCAAGAATAAAGCTGACACTCTTATTACTTTTTTTAAAATCATATATTCTATACTTTTCTTATTAACGTTTAGTAACTGGTACATAATCTCCAGGGTTATGATTTGGACGAATTCCAATGGAATCATTCTGTTCTGAATTATGAGTAGTTCCATGTCCTAAACAACCTTTGCGTCGACATTTTTGTTCTCCGCTACCTTTCTTTTTCACCTCTGAATTTGAATTCGTTTCTGAATTATTAGATGAACTAGCTTTTTTCTTTCTATTATCATTAAGACTTAACCCATCTGCTATTTTATCTAAAGATGATCCTAAAGCTTTAATTTGATCAATAGTAAAAAAACTTCCTACTTCTGGTTTGAAAGGTGCGACTCCACCACCAATATAACCAGATATTAATCCTATTAACAGATCTGCTTCAATAGTCTCTGTATGCCCTGTTGATCTAAACTTAGTAGGACTAATTTCATCGCCACTAGTAATTAAAGACCAGCCACTTCGAGAAGTACTACCACCACCTTCTAAATCCATAAATGGTAAATATTCAAGCATCGATTCTTTAATAGAGCTACCTAATGTTCGTTCTGCTCCTTTTATATTTTCTGTACGATGAAAATACTCCGTACTTGAATTATATTCGACATATTCAACAGCATCAAAATAAGTATTTACTTCTCTTTTTTCAACCAAATTTGAAAATGGTTTTCCAAATAAATACGTCTCAAAACTTTCTATAATTACATAATCTTTATCCACATGTTTCATTAATTGAAATGTACCATCATTAAACATCCTTTTTATATATGTAATTTTTTCTTTACCCTCTGAATCGATATAATATATAGGATTATTTCCTGCATAAGAATAATTTGATTCCGAAGAAAACTTATATGACAATGGGTCTAACGATAGAAGTTTTCCCAACCTAGGGAAGTCAAATTTCAAATCTACCCTATTGCTTCAAATCAATAACCTGAATATCACCTGAAAATCCTCCATAAGTAACTTCGAAATGATGGAAAGTAAGATATTTGATTAAGCATTTTAAATATTCATTTCCTTTGTCCCTGTGATAATCATTAATATAAGAATTATTTCCGTTGCGAGAAATTCTACTACCTTTGAAATTGTCAACAAGTATTTTTGAAATATTTTCATGTTTAAACTTCTTGTTATATATCTTTTGATTAATTACATATTTTAAAAACTTAGAGGCAAATATCACATCTATATATTGACCTTTAATCCCATTAATTAATAAGCTATCACTTCTCTTAATACAATTATTTTCATCCATAATTTGATAATATACTTCATTTAGAATACATATCTCTTCTTTTTTTCCACTTATATAAATAGGAAGAACAACATATACACCATTACCAATTTCCTTATGATACGAAATTTGATTTCTCAATAATTTATCTGAATAATTTGAGTATGCCAATTCATTCTTATAAATGCTACAATTAAATAAAGTAATTAGCAAACAAATAAATAACACTACTTTCATAAATCTGAGTTTTTTGAATTAAGAGGCTTTCCGTCATACGTACTTCGCATAGGTTTATTGATTTTATCTCTTCTATTTTCCGCTTTTCTAATTTTGTTTCCAAAATTAAACGCATCAGTCTCACTTTCCGAAGCTTCTTTTCCTGATTCTTTATTAAGATTTTTTTTAGTCGAAGAATTATAACTATGTTTTAATTCATGACCTAAAATCTGTTCATTTGTAGGATTGCAATAATCCTTTGATGATTCTTGATTATGTTCAGGTTGACTTTGAACTTTAGAAGATTTATGCCAGTTCTTCGCATGAGGGTAGTAATCTGAATACGATGCTTGTTCTGCAACGTAAGGAACTTTTAATAATCTTAGAAAACGATATTCATATTTACAATTCCGATAGAGCTCAGAACTCTTTAAAAGGTTCAACACCTAACGAAACTTACAATAGTATCGAGCTTAACCATGTCCAAATTTCTGAAAACCGATTAAAACAAAGAATAATAAGACTAGAAACTTATCGAAAAGGTGGATGCGGGAGTTGTTAACTACAAAAACAATACTAAAAACCAAAAGCCCAATTTGATATTATACAAATTAGACTTTTGATTTCATATTTATTAACAACTTAGCTTAGCATTTTTGCTATAGCTTAATACCCATTAATTTTATTGACAATCTCTTATAAGAAACCGTTTATTCCAAAACATCTTGAGTGTTGCAACTCCATTGTAAATTTTGACACTTATTCTTTTCATACCATAATTTACATTTTTCTCCATCAAAAATTTCTTTCGAAGTATATCTAAACTCATAATTAGTTAATAATGAATAATCAACATCGACATGATAAGATAATAACTTCAATTTTTCCTTGAATACATCAAGTGAAATATCCTTATTTCCAGTCTGTATTCTATACCTTTCAATAACTCCTATACACTCTTGAAATTTATACTTAAACATCTTGTTTTCATTGCAACTACCTTTAAAATGCTCTGAAGTACATGAAAAAAACAAATTAATTAGCAATATTGAACATAATAAATAAACTCTCATAACATAAATTAACTTTTGTTAAAAATGACCTTTCGAAATTGGCTCCCCAGCCTTCTTTCCCTTATTTACCATAGAAGCAGGTGTATAATTATGCTTTTCGACAGTAACTCCTCCATCTTTATTAGGTTTTAGGTCCTGCCTTGTTCTAGTACCATCTTTCTCTTGAAAATAACTTTTTTTCTCTTTACGTTCATTTCCATTCACCCGATCTTCTGCTTCTGTAGCAGTATGATGAGTACTTATAAATTCAGGTGCGACCTGATTTAGACCAACAGTTTTCGAGTATTCATACGGTAATAATCCTAACTTTGCTTTTTCAAGTTGTTCAACTGTTTCATGTATCAAAGCTCCTGCACTACTTGCGGCACCATCACCTGCTTCATCAAAAGCTGCAATATCTGTCATATCAATAAAACCTGTATAATAACTACCAACTATCGTTGATTTTGAATTTTGAACAACATTTTGCCTAACAATTGCAGCATCACAATAAAAATTATAAAATTCTTCTTCCGATTCTGTTACTGGACCTAAAATACCCGTTAAAGATATTACTACTTGATTTGAATACCCTAATTTATCTTTAACTGTAACTATCGAAATTTCTTTTGTTACTCCCAAAGATTTGTTAACTCTGTGTATATATACCTTTTTAGCGTCTTCATCCTCAAATATTAATCTAATCTCTTTTCCATTTGGATCAACAGCAATAATAGGGTGTTGCCACCCACACTACCGTTGCCTCTCTCTTTCAATTACTAACACCTATTCCAGTCCATTTTTTAGTTTTAGATTTATACAAATGATTATCATTCATATTTATAGAATAGGATAACCTAAAATTTAATGAATCAGCACTTCTGAAATAATAAAAAGGACCTGTTTCATCTACAATTACACCTATTTGGTACAACCCTTCGGGAAAAATACCATTATTTTCTTTATACTTATATAAGTCTTCAATAATTAAATTACCTTCATCTCTTTTATCAATTATCATACATGATATCAATAATAAAGATATTAAAGTCAAAATAAAAGGCCTAAAGTTAAGTTTTTTAAGATTATTATTTATTTGTAAGAATTTCTTGATCATTTTTTTTACATTTTTTGCTACTAAGAATATCTATGGACAAACAAACAATTTTATTCATTTTTTTCTTGATAATCTTTATTTACACTACCCATATTTTCAAAATGTATTTATTTTCTTTTAGTTACTGGCACGTAATCACCAGAAGTATGCTTTGGATGCCAACCTGAAGAACCTGTATTAGAACTTTCTGTATTACCTGAGGTTTTATTCGAAGTTTCGTCTTCATCTGTATACATTGGCTCAGAAGTAAAATTATTTTCTGTTGGATATGATTTTGTAGCCTCTTCTTCTGTAGCTGGTAGATTACTAAAATTAGGAGCATTCTCTGGAATAGTCGCCTCCAAAACATTATTCATATATTTTGCAATCTGTTCACCAAGGTTAAAATTACTTTCTGGATCAAAATAATTTACTGCAAAATCTGCTCCAAACCTATCACTGGGTAAATCTTCGTAACTAAAAGATGAATGCCCAGATTCAATAAGGTCAGTTACTTCTTGCCCTAAGCCCACTAATAGTGCCCCTCCAATACAATCTTGCTCACCGCTAAGCAAATTATTATAAGCTTCGCTCGCATAAAACATAAAATGTGAAACATCAATCCAACCTCCTTTTTTTGTATAAACATATCGCCCTTTTGGTAGGTTATAATAATAACCTAACTGGGTTGGCATAGGTCGACATGCACTTATACTAAACTCTGTATCATTTATACTTGCTAAATACTCTGAAGCCTTTTGCCCTTGATATAAACCTACGCAATTATTACTATTATTTAAAAGAGCAATAAAATCCTCAACTGTCCCAACTGTCTCTAATATTGGTTCTCTTCCATCTGGATCAGATAAAATAAGTGGACTATTTAACACAAAATTATAAGGACTCATATTCGCAAATTTACTAGCCAATGGATCCAAAGCTTGCCATCTACCCAACCTTGGATCATACATCCTAGCTCCAAAATCTACAGAATTACCATCGCCTTTTATCTCGTTGTCGTTTTCCATCCCGTTAAAACCATATCGTGTGTTTCCTCCATTCATCTTACGCCCTGGTATTTGCATACCAAAGACTAAGGAACTTATACACTGTTGACTATTTTTTCAAAGATCAATTACTTTAATTACTACTAATTCAAAGAAACAAAAAAAGAGCAATAACATAATCGTTATTGCTCTTTAATTTTAAAAATTACAACTATAATGCTTCCTGTATTCGCGTATGATAACTATCAACTTTTAAACTCAATTGTTCAACACATGCTTTGAAATCATATTTTACTGGATGTCCTCCAACGTGTATTTCTATAGAAATACGATTAGCTAAAAGATCTGAAATATTATTATTACACATACGAATAACATATCTCATGACATGCCAACGATTGTGACGTCTACCAAGTTTAGCCCCAGTTAATGCTCCATTTGATTTAACATTTAATTCATTAGTTAATTCATATGCTTTGAAAATATGTCCAATAAGGACATCACAATAATCGAAATTAAAACCTCTATTATAAATCCAATCAAAATATTCTAATATAAATCTATTCCACAACAATGAATCTATTTTATATAACTCATCAATTATAGATGATGAAACCTCTAGAAAACACAGCATCTTGAGCTTCATCAGAAGTTTTAATAAATATCAAAAAAGCTATCAAAGACATCTGAATTCCAATTAGACACATTTTCAATATCATTAATCCATTGCAGTATATCTGCATCTTTTGATGTCTCTATCTCTTCCTTAGAAAGATATGCAAGTAAAACATTTCGTAAAACATCGACATTATCGAATCGTCTATGAATATCTTCTTCGGTACATTTTTGAATTATTAATCCTATATTTCCGTCTGCACTCAACTGCTGATATGGAACTCTTGTTCCTCCATTGAAAATATCATGTAAAATAGCTCCAAAAGAATATATATCTGCATGACGAGTTACTCCATGAAAATTTGTATGTTGTTCAGGTGCCATGTATGGAATAGAAACCTGCACCGAACCCTTCCGAAGTTATAAATGAAGTAATTTCTGTATCAGATGTTATTAGACCCAAATCAGCTAATTTCCATTTACCATCATGAAATAAAATATTACCAGGCTTTAAATCTCTATGTACATAACCCAAATCATGTAGGTACTCTAATGAATTTAAAATATCTGCAAATCCGTTCGGCTTTCTTTTTTCTGATTTAGCATCCTTAATCTCATCACAAAACACTTTATCTGCAATTGGCATTAAAAACCAAGGGTTATCATCACCTAGAGATGAATAAATAATAGGTATAAAAAATTCAGATGGAAGTTTCTCTTGTATTTTAACCTCTCTCGCAAATCTTTGTTTCAACTTCCCTATTGTTTCATCATCCAAGCGATGTCTCATAACAGGTTCAAATGTTTTACGTGCAACCCTTGAACCATCAGCTAATTCAACCTTGTCTATCACTCCAAATCCACCTGAATGAATTCGTTCAATAACTTTTACTATTTCCATTATTAAATCTAATCTATTCTTTTTTCAAAATGTACTGTAAAATCATCTAACTTCAATACACAAATTGCTCCATATCCAGCTTTATTCTTCATATAACTTCCATTATCAATACAAATAATATTATTTTCATTTATTATCTGTAATTCAATATCAGTACTAATTTTAGGAGTATGTCCATGTATAATCTTACGACTACCTAACCAATTAGAATCATAATACTTTTCCCAATCTCTACCCCATAGTAATGTAAACTCATCACTAAACGGGAAATCAATTGTCATATTTATACATGCATGTATAAATATGAAATTTTCTATTTCTAAATAAAGTGGTAATTCTTGAATAAAATCAATATAGTTATTTGGAATTTTATTAATATCAGATGTTAAAAAGCTTTTTAAAGTTTCTTTACCTCCATTTCTCATCCAATTAACTTTTGAAGATATATCATCAAGTGAATCTAAGAGCATTTGCTCATGATTACCCTTTATACATTTAACATTAAACTCATGTTCTAAAAGAAGAAAAATAGTATCAATAACTCCCTTACTATCAGAACCTCTATCAATCAAATCACCTAAAACTATCAAGGTATCTGTTTTCTTTAAACCAATATTCTTAAGAGCCTTTCTAAAAGTTAAATTGCAACCGTGTATGTCTGAAACTATATATGTACTCACAACTTTATTATTGCTAAAAATGTATTATAAATTTACTCTTACAAATAATACATTTAATTCTTTTCTTATTTATAAAGAAAACTTTATACTTCCACCTAAACCTTCAACTATTCTCATTAAAGTAGAAAATCGAATATCACTTGCATTATTCTCTATTCGAGAAATATAATTTTTTGTAGTTCCTACTTTCAATGCTAATTCTTCTTGAGTAAGATGTTGCTTTTTTCTAGCATCTTGAATTAATACACCTATTTTAAAGGCCTCAAATTCATCTTCAAAATGCTCCCTAGACTCTGACCCCTTTACACCGTAATTAGCACTCAAATGTTCTTCAAAAGATGTTATGTTCTTATTTTTTTTCATAATTCTTTATTTTCAAAATATTCCTTTTTAAGTTTTTCAGCTTTTTGAATCTCTTTTTTGGGAGTTTTCTGTGTCTTCTTTTGAAATCCTCCTAAAAGTATTACTAAATTACCTTCATCAAAAAAACAAAATATCCTAAATATTCCCTTATCAGCTGAAACTCTAATTTCCCAAAGTCCATCTGTCCCTGTCATTCTTTTAAAGAATTTCTCAGGAATAATTTTCATACTTCTAACCAACATGATAATCCAGTCAATTTTCTTCCTGACAATAAAAGATTGAGCTTTATAAAATTTTGTGAAATGTTTTTTGTAAATTCCTATTTCACGTTCAAATTCCTCCAATACAATTTCTTTTAAGCAAAGTTACCTAAATAGGTAACATTTTCAAAATATTTCTAACAAAATTTATTCTATATTTTTCATCGGATGAAATTTCTCAATCACCATCGCTAAACTATCAATATCATGAACCTTGTATTTCTCTGTACTTGATACATATTTATGACCTGCCCTGTGTTGAGCTTCTCTTAAGTTTTCTGTTTGTATCCAGTTCGTAATTCTTGATGCTCTAATCTGATTAAATCCTGTAAATTTCCGATCCTGTTTTTTAAGTTTCTTGGAAAGCTTGGCTAATACATTTTGTAAATCTTGTTTTGAACCTAAGCTTAGAAATAAGTCATCGGTGTATTTTTCTGTTTGCCTTATAAGTTCGTTTCTCGCACTTGTTATATAAAGCATTAAGTCCATGATTTGAACTGAATCTAATTTTAAGGTGCGTGCATTACTCTTTCTTGTTTGTGGAAGATTTACAATTCCTTTTCTTAAATCTACATCTTGTAGTTGTAATTTCTTTATAGTTGATGAATCTATGCCTTGAAAAATAAAAAAGCCTAACATGGCTTTATTTCTCTGAGAACATATATCTCTATTATCTATGTTTTGCTGTGTTACCTGAAAATTGAAATACAACATTTCTAATTCTTCAGTTGTGAAAATAGAATGATAAGCTTGGCGCTTAACTCCCTTAATTTCTAAATGTTGTATGGGGTTTTGTTCTCTTATGTTTTCTTGAATAAGATGTTTGTAGTAGTGTTTGATACTAAGGATATATTTGGAAATGGTAATTTGTTTTAGTCCTCTGTGTTCTTGTAAGCTCTGTATGTACTTTAAAACGTCTGTATATTCAGCGTAGTCACTTTCTATATCGTTTTCTTTACACCAAACTTGATACGCCTTAATTTCTTGTACACTTCGCTCTGTCGATTTTGTAGAGTAGCCTAGCTTTTCAAAATATGTTCTCATGGCTTTTGATTGTATTGGTTTAATATATGCGTGTAGCGTTCTGTAGAGTCTAAACAACTATGTCCTAGAAATCGACTGATGTCTTCAAGTGCCATGCCTTTATCTAGTAGATGCGTGGCTATACTATGACGTAATAGATGTGGATGAAGATCTTTTGATTTGAAATCTGTATGGTTTGAGCGTTTCTGTAGTGCTTTTAATCTTCGGTGCATACTTTGGGCTTCCATTCTCTTCTTTCGTTCACTAACTAAGAAGGCTTGTTCTCCTGTCTTAGCTAATCTTGGACGTGCATCGTAGAGGTAGCGTTGAAAATGTATGTTGCTCTCTTTGGTAAATGGTATAAAACGTTCTTTGTTGTTTTTTCCATGTCTGATATGAAGGTATGATTTCGAAAAATGGATGTCATGGGTATTCAGTTGATATACTTCATTTCTTCTGAGCCCACAATTATAAAATAGAGAGAGCATCGCTTTATCTCTAAGTTCAAAAATTCTGTTTTTGGTATCTTGTTTGTGCTTTTCAGTGAGTGTAAATAAATGCTTGATATCACCTACACTTAATATGTCTTTTTCTTTGGTGTTATTGAGTTCATTTCTAATATCTAAACTTGGAATAATTTGTTTTCCAGTTTTTCGCAGGTAATCACAAAACCGATTTAAGCCTTGCAAGTGTTTATTCAGATGGGCATTTGAAAGTCCCTTTGAACAATCGTTATGGTTTTTTCGTAATTGGAGATAATCGTAATAGTAGTTTTGAATGCTTGCTTTATCTATATCCTGTAGTGTTGTTGTTTTGTTGCTTTCTAAATACACTAAATATTCTTTTACAATACTTGGTAAGGTATATACCATAGAAGAGGAATAACCCAATGTTTTAAGCCATGTTTTAAAATCTTGTAACACATCGATAAATGCGGTGCTTTTTATAGTATATTTGATCTGTTGTTTTTGACGTTTCATAGCACTATTTTGTTTTCCTTTATACGTTTTTTGTTTTTTACTTGCCGACTATTAAAATTATCTTATAGCCTTTATACTTAATAGGTTTTCACTAGGCAAAACACCCTACTTACCAACAACTTGCCGACTGTGTGCCGACTTCTTTTTTTAGT
>CBDEVQ010000040.1:0-33670 GCA_965243605.1 Flavobacteriales bacterium | reverse complement strand
GACGTATTTATACAACCAGTAATATGTGTTAGATGTTCCTTGTTTTGTTGTGATCTCCTTTAGTATTAGGAGATAGATTTGTAAAAGAATTATAAAAAAAACAAGAAATGTCAAAAACCGTATTTATAACAGGTGCATCTAGTGGATTTGGAAAGTTAGCCGTTAAAAAATTTCAAAGTGAAGGTTGGAATGTTGTTGCGACTATGCGAACGCCTAGTATCGAACAAGAATTAAATACATTAGAAAATGTATTATTATTAGAGTTAGATGTAACTAAACCTGAAACGATTGCTAAAGCTGTAGAAAAAAGCTCAAGTTTCAGTTTGGTCGTGTAGATGTATTGGTCAATAATGCAGGCTATGGTACTGCAGGGACCGTTAGAAGCAGCAACAGATCAAGAAATACGTCATCAAATGGATGTTAATTTCTTTGGATTAATAGATGTTACACAGGCTATTTTACCCATAATGAGAGCACAAAAACAAGGAGCAATTGTAAACTTATCATCTATTGGTGGGCGTATAACATTTTCCTTATTTTTTCGTTATACCACGCCACTAAATTTGCAGTGGAAGGACTAACTGAATCTTTACAATATGAATTAAATCCTTTAGGAAATTCGACTTAAATTGGTAGAACCAGGTGCGTTTAAGACGGATTTTGGAAGCCGATCTTTACAAGTATTTGATGCTGGGAAATTCCCTGATTACCAAGAGCAATTGGAGTCGTTTTTTTGGAAATGTTGGTCAAATGATGGAGAACAGTGGGGACCCTAAAGAGGTTGCTGATACCATATTTACCGCCTCTACAGATAATACCGATCAATTGAGGTATTTAGTTGGTAATGATGCAGTTTCATTTCAGTGGTGTGAGAAAAGGAATGGAGGATAGTGAATTTAAAAACACTAGTAAAAGAGCAAATGGGATTATAAGTCATAAAATCTCATTATTTTTTTTATTCAATTTTTAATTAATGTTAGGTAATTCATATTTTTTGGATTACCTTTTTTTTTTGAATCGTAAATTAATAAACTTTAATACACTTTAAACTGTAAGAATTTATACTATATTTATAAGCCCATGAACGCAATTTATCAATATAATAAAGTCCAAATTTTAAAACGGATTCATGAAAAATGGAAGTTTAAAACGTCTCCATTAACACATGATATTCCTTTGCCAGCGATCGATAAAGAGACTGGTGAAAGAACACTATCCATCCCATTAGAAGCATTAACCATGGATGAGGTCGATCAGCTTAGACAAGTTTTGAGAACCTTGTCGGATCAAGTATATTTAAAAGACAATCAAGGTGACATGTTTTTAATAACAACCGAAGAACTTGATATTTTTGAGGAAATTAATGCTATATGGATTGATGCGCATTTAAATTGGGTACTTGGAGTGGCCATTATGGTTGCTGAAAACGGTGTTTCTTTAACATTTGGTGGAGAGGTCTTAGTTAAACAAATTGAAAAGATTTTTCATTATAAAAAGGAATGGATCTCAATTTAAGACGAATGACCGATAAGTGACTAAAGTCATTTTAAATCATAATGAATTGTTTTTAAGTTTGAATTAAACTTGATAAATACAACGTTATGAAACACAGCATCCATATATTCAAATTTAGAATTCAAAGACAATAAACCTGCAATTTCGGTGATGTTAGAGAGTGAATTTACCAAAGAAATTCGCATTGCTTTTTAAAGCAGATCAACTTATGAAAGAGCATCAAACACCATTTCCAATAGTTGTAGAAATGGTGGAGGGAGAATTGGATTTTGGTGTAGAAGGAAAAAATATTACATCTTAAGAAAGGGGATCTACTGTCTTTAGCTGGTGGAGTTCCACATGATTTAAAAGCAAAATCAGAAAGTATTGTTCGATTAACACTTTCAAAATTAGATACATCTGATCGTGTTAAAAAAGTTTCTGAATTATAGAAACGTAATTTTTAAAAGCATATTTAAATCCAATTTTGATTATTCAAAATTGGATTTTTGTTTTTAAAGATATTTTCTAATTTGTTAATAAATTTATGATCAACTTGAATTATATTTGTCCATCAAAAAAAATAATATGAAACCATTTTCTATATTCTTCGGCCTACTTGCTTCTGTACTCTTAATATCTTGTGAAAAGGAATCTAAGCCTGTTACTGAAATTGAGGCTTATGAATTAAATATTGTAAATCCTTATGATTATACATCATTGGACGAAGGAGGGATAGAAAATTAATGGTGTTTTTGGAAAAACCCGTGGAATAATGAAATATACCCTATTGAAAAGGATTTAAAAGCGATTTGGGAAAGCAATATCGATGGTATATTACATAAATCTTCTGTTGAGGATACTGAGGCATATATCCTTTACATTAACTGACCTTAGCCCAGGTGCACATATTTATATATTTAAGTGTTAAAAAATGGGAATAATAAAGCGTTAATAGATAGTGTGCATATATACAATGCTATACGTTTAATAGAAGCGACACCACATGACAATAATAATGTGAAGTTAAAAATGGTTACCTAGTAATGATCCAGACTTTCTTTCTTATGAATTATATAGATCCTATAACGATTATATTTCGGGTAATTTGGATTTGATAGAAACGATTACAGATCCATCCGTAACCGAATTTACAGTTTACGATTCTCCTTTAGGTAAAAACATGAATTATAGGGTGAAGGTAAATTTCAAAAACAAGCCAGAAGGATATTATTCAAATGTTTTAGAGGCGACCTATGGTGAAACCTTGGATTTAGATTTTACCATTTCAAAAGTCATTGTAGATCCAAATAAACCTTTGATATATGCCATCGTAAAAAAATCAAACAAACCGAATATTGATGATTATGGTTTTGTGATAATAAATACAGAAACGAAGTTGATTGAGAAACATTTGTTTAAAGATATTCGATTTAGAGATATGGAAATAACGGATGATGGTCAATTTCTGTATTTAAATTCGAGAAGTCATATTATTTATGAAGTGAATTTGGATGCCCAAGATTTAGAGAAGGCGTTTCCTGTAGGGCATATTGTGGATAATATAGCCTTAGGGGCAAATAATACGCTTTTTTACCTTATACACTATACAAGTGGTAATGGAGATGGTATTCGAAAGTATGATTTAAATACAAATTCATTGATTAGTTTTCAAACTACTATGAATGATGCTCAACAATCGTTTAGTGGCGGGACTTTTATTGTAGATGAAGATAACGTTATTTTTTATGGAGAATCGTCTTCAAGTGGAACGATTAAGAGAATCTCAACATATTCGAATGTATTTGAACTAGAGGATGAATGGAATGCGTATTATGATGGACCTTCAAAAATGTTTTATTCAAAGAATCATATTTATTGGAATCATTTTAAAATAGATAAATCCTTTAATATTAAAGGAACCTATAAAGACCCTAATAATAATGAGATGCGATTAGAATCTATATCTCCGAACGGAAAACGTTCTACTGCATGGAGGTATGTTATTAATAACGAAACTCAAGAAATTATTTATAGAGTTAATGTGGTGACTGATTTTGGGGTATTCTTAAATAATAAGGATATGATATTTGTTGATAATCAAAATCCTCTATCGGATGAATACTTTTCTACGTTGTACTTTTATAGTATTCAATAAGAATACGCAAAGAAATTTGATGCATTGTAAATTGCATTTATTGAGGGGTTTAGGTTTAATCAAATACAAGCTTATTACGAGTTTAGGTCTCTGAAAAAAACAGATAAAATGAAATTAGGAAGAATTGAAGTATTAAGATTTTTAGTGATTGTTTTCTGTGTTACATTATGCATTTCAGATGTAAATGGACAGAATTTCACATCAACACAGAAGTCTTGGAGTCAGGATGATAAATTGTCTGAAGATGATTATTTTATTAAAATAGAAGATGAAAAATTAGACCCCATTTTTAGTCAATTTAGAATCGGTTATTCAGCAAATGGTTTAGACTTTTTAAATCGAAATTTTAATAAGAACGTTACCAATATATTTGATTGTAATTCTTCATGGATAGATACAACGTCTACAGTAAATCTATCTAGTGCATTAGAATATCAGCAATTGTTTTTTGATTTATCTGAAGTTCATGTACGTTCGTTTAGAAAAAAATTGCTTCAAGAAAAAAAGCAGTTAATAAAAGGGTTAAGTATTGTAGATGAAATAAATAATGAGATATCCTCAAATTTCTCTAAAGAAAGACTTCTGATTGCTCAAGAAACAAAGCATGGAACGGATAAAAAACAATTAAAGAAATGGAAAGATCGTATTTCTAATTTATTGGAAGAACTACATGAATTTAGATACGAGAATTCAAAAAAGATTAAATTACAGAAGCCTGAATAATTTTTTTTAATATCAACTGAAACAAACATAAATCAGGTTTATTTATAAAAAATTAGTGTTCTTTTGTATTTAAGAGTACTTGGTATTTCTACCTTTGTTGGTAGAGTAAGTTAAGACAAAACTTATTTTAGCAGTTATGAAGAGAAGTACTTACGAAGAATCCTTTAAGTTAATGATAATGGATTTATACAAAGGCGGACAATCGATGTCTAGCTTATCGTCTGAATATTCAATAAATTTGAATATGTTATATCGTTGGCGTCGAGAATATTTAAACCCAAAGCGTCCCAGTTTTACGGGCAGAGGCAATGCAGCTTTGACTGATGAACAAAAAGAACTAAAGCATTTAAAAGAAAAATTAAAAGATGTAACCATGGAACGTGACATCTTAAAAAAGGCAGTAAGCATTTTCTCCAAGAAAGACAGAACAGGTACGCTATAATTTTGGAATATTCAGCAACCTATTGTGTCGAGAAGATGTGTAAGTCTTTAAATATAAGTTCTAATGCGTATTATTCATGGAAACGTAGGCTAGATATAGAACGTTCTAGCATCACAATAGAATTAAAAGAGTCTATTCAAGCGGTTTATGCAGAAAATAGAGGATTGTACGGAGCTCCTAAACTCCAAAAAGCTCTAGAGAGAAAAGGTGTTTTTTACTCGAGGTCTTATATTTCTAGATTGATGAAAGAAATGGGGCTATATTCTAAGACACGTAGGAAATTTACTAATACAACGGACTCAAATCATAGTCATAGAGTAGAAGAAAATCATTTAGATCGGAATTTTGAGGTATTAGAACTTGGGAAAGTATGGGTATCGGATATTACTTATATCAAAGTTAATCAGACCTGGCAATATTTAACTACAATGATTGATTTAGCAGACCGTAAGGTTGTAGGGTGGTCTGTAAGTTCTAATCTAACAGCTACAGATACTGTTATTACAGCTTGGAAACATGCGCGATTAAATCGAAATATAGAAGATGACTTTATATTACACTCGGATCGTGGAGTACAATATACATGTGATGATTTTAAACAGATTATTAACTTAAATACAAAAGCGAAACAATCTATGAGTAGAAAAGGAAATTGCTGGGATAATGCCGTTGCCGAGTCTTTTTTTAAAACAATTAAAACTGAACTATGCTACCTCATTACATTTGAATCTAAGAAACATTTGGAGACCGAAATCTTTAAATATATGAACTGGTATAATAACTCTAGATTACACTCTACTCTAGACTACAAAACACCTACCGAAAAAGAACAAGAATTAAGATACAAACAAATTAAACGAGTGGCTTAACTTTTTCTACCAAATTTTGTAGGAATATCAACTTGTATTTTAATCAATTTATGAAAGGTAGATTTATTGTTTTTGTTTGTTTTATTAGCCTAAATATACTTTTTGGGTGTTCTAGTTCTGTTAAAAAAGAATCTATTATTGTTGCAACGGCCGCAAATATGCAATTTGTTATGGAGGAGCTTGCATTACAGTTTTCTAAACAACATCAAATAGAATGTGATGTTGTCGTAGGTTCTTCGGGTAAGTTGACGGCTCAAATTATTGAAGGGGCTCCATATAATATAATGGTTTCTGCCGATATGAAATGTCCTAATTTAATTAACAAACACCAATTGGGGTTAACGTCTCCGAAAGTATACGCTAAAGGTAAATTGGTTTTATGGTCTAATCTGCCTAAACAACCAACCCTAGAAGATTTAACCCTTCCAGATGTTGAATTTATTGCTATTGCTAACCCTAAAACAGCACCATATGGAAGAGCTGCTGTTGAGGTTCTAAAGCATTTCCACAAATACACAGCTATTGAAGGTAAACTTGTTTATGGTGAAAGTATAACGCAAACCAATCAATTTATAACTTCGGGAGTGGCTCAACTTGGGTTTACTGCAAAATCTGTAGTACAATCTCCAAGAATGAAAAACAAGGGGAGATGGATAGAATTGGATCATACGGCCTATGCACCAATAGAACAAGGTATAATTGTATTAAAACAAGAGGAAATAGATTCTGTTTCTGCGATGAAATTTTATAACTTTATGTTTTCGGAGACCGCAAAGGAAATACTCATTAAATTTGGATATGCTGTAAGTGAATAGAATTAAAGGACATATTAAAACCATAGAGGTTAGTGGAAGTTTATCAATAGTTTTCGTAGATATTGGGCATAAAATTGTGTTGAAATCTATAGTTATAGAAACGCCTGAAACAGCCCATTATCTCAAAGAAAAAAATAAAGTATTTCTTTTGTTTAAAGAAACGGAAGTAATAATAGCCAACCCGCTTGCCGTTGAAACCAGTGTAGAAAACAATATTCCAGCCCTTATAACAGAATTAGAAATAGGTAAGTTACTTTGCCGTGTTGTTCTTCAAGCGAAATTTGGAGTTGTATCTTCTATTATAAGTACGAATGCCTTTAAAAGATTAAATTTAAAGGTAAACGATAATGTTCTTGTTTTAATTAAGATGAACGAAATAATGTTGTCTGAATAATGAATTGGGAACCGTTAATATTGACCTTTAAATTGGCTTTAGTCACAACGATAGTTTTATTTATTATTTCTATTCCTTTAGCGTGGTGGTTATCCTATTCTAAGTCCAAATTTAAACCCGTTATAGAAACCTTAGTGAGTATGCCATTGGTATTGCCACCAACAGTATTGGGGTTTTATTTTTTAATTGTGTTTAGTCCCAATAATGGACTTGGTTCATTGTTAAATCAGTGGTTTGGATTAAAATTAGTATTCTCTTTTCCCGGATTAGTGTTAGCGTCTATGGTTTATAGTTTGCCTTTTATGGTACATCCTATTCAATCGGGTTTATCCGGGTTACCAACATCTTTAAAAGAAGCGGCCTATGTCATGGGGAAATCCCCTTTTAAGACCCTAGTTAGAGTATTACTACCAAATATAAAGCCCGCTGTAATTACAGGGGTGGTATTGGCCTTTGCACATACCATTGGCGAGTTTGGTGTTGTATTAATGATAGGAGGAAATATTCCAGGTCAGACAAAAGTGGCTTCTATTGCTATTTATGATGAAGTAGAGGCCTTAAATTATGGTGCTGCTAATTTGTATTCACTTATATTATTTGCTCTTTCATTTGCTATATTATTGGTTGTATATTTATTAAATGGAGGATATTTAAAACGATTTTCACGATGATTAATTTCCAATTATCTAAAGCACTTCATGCATCTGGAGGGTCTATGCACCTTACTTTGGATTTATCCATTAAAAAAGGGCAGTTTGTAACCTTATATGGGGCTTCTGGAGCGGGTAAAACATCAACTTTACGTATGCTAGCTGGGTTGTTAAAGCCTGATAGTGGCTATATTAATGTAAATGGAACGTATTGGTTAGATACTAACAAACGCGTAAATATAACTCCTCAAAAGAGAAATATTGGTTATGTATTTCAGGATTATGCACTGTTTCCAAACATGACGGTTTTAGAAAATTTAGAGTTTGCAGAGGGCAAGTTAAATCGAAAATCTATAATATCAGAACTCATAAAAATAATAGAGTTAGAGGAGTTGCAACATCGCAAACCAGATACCCTTTCTGGTGGTCAGAAACAAAGAGTAGCTTTGGCTAGAGCTTTAGTTCAGCAACCTGAGATACTTTTGTTAGATGAACCGCTTTCTGCTTTAGACATTAAGATCAGATTAAAGCTTCAAGATTATATATTAAAAGTACACAAGCAATATAATTTAACGACCATATTAATAAGTCATGATATTGGAGAAATCCACAAATTATCGGATCATGTTATTGAAATTAAGAATGGCGAAATTCATAGGCAAGGAAGTCCTACGACATTCTTTGTGAATCAAAATATAAGTGGGAAATTTAAATTTACTGGAGAAGTATTAGCCATTAAAAAGGAAGATGTGGTGTACGTTGTTTCTGTACTCATTTACAATGAAATTGTACAAGTTATTGCTCAAAAAGATGAAATTACAAGTTTACACATTGGAGATCGTGTTGTTGTAGCCTCAAAAGCATTTAATCCAGTTTTATACAAAATAGAAGAGTAAGAGGATAGAGTTGTAATAAATGTAATTGAGTGTAACTATTTGAAAACGTGAATTTAATAAGTGTTTCCTAGTGTGTTACTATACTTTAATTGAATAATGAAAAATTCTATAATTAGGGTTGTTGTTAAGTATGTATCCTAACTTACCCCATGAATTAACTAGGGAAATGCTTGTTTAACTAAGTAAAATAACTTAAGTTTATATTAATAGATTTATATAATATGCCAATATCTCATACAAAAATAGAACTTAAACAATCCATTACAGAAACCTATCTTAAGCTAAAAAAAGATTTAGAAGAGATACCAGATGATCTTACAACCTTGACAGAATTAGAAGGACATGCTAAAGGTACTCAAATGAGTGTTAATAATTTAGTGGCTTATTTAATTGGATGGGGAGAACTTGTCATAAAATGGCATTCTAGACACGAAATTAAAGAATCAATAGATTTTCCAGAAACCGGTTATAATTGGAATACTTTAGGCGATTTGGCCCAAAAGTTTTATATGGACTATGACCATTTAAAATACCCTACATTGTTACAAAAGTTAGAAGAAACAGTTATACATATTCTTAGAATTGTTGAATGTTCTGATGATTCAAAATTATACAATACTTCTTTATATAAAGAGTATTCAGTTGGACGAATGATCCAATTAAATACATCTTCACCCTATAAAAATGCAAGAACAAGAGTAAGAAAGTGGAAACGTGAACGAGGTGTATAAAAGGGTTCCCATAGTAACGATTTAATTTATTGTTAAAATTATTAATGCGCTATAGGTATAATTATAAATACCCCAACGTTGTTACACTTTACCTTTTTGAATTTTTAATTAACCTGTATACCTTACAAATACCATTCATACATTCTATAATTGTCATACCGTTTTGTGAAAAATAGGATTATATAAGGCCGTTTTAGAGCAGGATATAGCTTCTTTGTGGATCTTATATTTTAACATAATTATGGTTTTAGTGTCGTGTTTTATTTCAATACGTATTGAATTGAAATGATGTTTTAAGATAATCGGATTAATTACAATGAATGCTTATTTATATTGGGCTAAGCGTTGGTGTTTGACGTTTTATTTATATACGAAAAAATGCTAACAAACGCAAAGAATACGCGTTATGTTTAGTTTATGTAATTATTAATTCTGTCATGGATTCTAAAATTGGAGCCTATCAAATATTATCGTGAGTGAAAATAACTTTAATTTTGAGAACTCTTAATTTTAAAACAATGTTGTTATGGACATGGAATTAGTTAAAACCTATAAATTGCTTCAGAATAGTGAGCAAACTGAAGAGGTCGTTCAAATTAAAAATCAGATTAAGGCTTCTTTAAACCACCAGATTAAATCTCATGTAAACAAAATGTTTGCCATTGGAAACATCATTGGATTTGATACTGTGAAGGATGAATTTACGAAAGCCATTAAAGAATTAGAAGAGAAGCATGAAAAAAGCCGTATAACTAATAAGGTATTAAACCTTATTATTGTTATACGACTTTTATAAACTTTTGTTAATTAATAGATGTTTTAAAGGGGATTAAAACGTTTAAAGATGGATTGTTAACTATTGATCTACAATAATTTTATAGGCTTCGTTAAACTCCTTTAAAACCACTAAATACATTCCTGATTGTAAATGATTTGGAAGCTGAACTTCACGAGCGTTTATAACTTGAATATTAGATAGAATTTGTTTTCCATCTATGGTCAATAGCTCTAAATTACTAGAGATTTCATCATTAAAGATTAAAGATCCATTCGTATAAGTAACCTGGAGTTGTTTCGGAGTAAACTCGTTAATGTCAAAGTTGTGAATGTCGCCAAATGGTTCGTCATTTAATGTATGATATGTAACACAATTTGATTTTATTGCAGAAGAAGTATAAGTAAAATCGTATTCTAAGGTTGTAATACCGGCAAAGTTAGCACTTGCTTCAGGGAACCCTAATAAATTAGAGTAATAACCTATTAATGGAATACCCCAGTCTGAGTTTAATCGAGCATTTGCATTGTCGAAAATAAAATCGCCATAATCATAAGAGTGGGATTGGATTTGTGCAGGGTAGAAGTACTCTTCTGTAGGGAAATTACCTGAATGGTATATTTTTCTTTCCCAAATATTCATGGCAAAATTAAATGTTTTATTCACCGGATTAACACCAGATAAAATAATGACTTTTTTATACTGGTATTCTTCGAAATAATTAGTTACAATTCCTTGAGTTATATATGTATGATCTATGCGGTCTCCAACTTCAAATAAAGGTTGAGATAATAATTGCTTTAAAGAATCTACAGTAATGTGTTTTTTAAATGTGCTACAATACGGATAAAATGCAAGGTTGGGCATTTCTTTAATCCCTGTGTTTTTACCTATTAATATTCTATTATTATAGCTCGATCGATCAATATCCGCCAAACTATTTAAACATGCTGGATATTGTTCAAAGAGTGGGAACGAAGATTCATAGGTCTCTATGATTTGTTCATAATTACTATCGAGAAGTTGAATATTAATTGACTTTAAAGTATCGCCCAATTCCGCATCGTAAAATGTACTGTCAATATTGTACCTAAAGTAATACAATATACTGTCTTCCATAACGATAAGTTGGGTGTCTGAACTATGTGTTGTTAAGTTGAAATTTATTTCAAATTGTGTGTCGTATACTAATGATTTAAACTTAAGAATACCATCATTATATTGTAAGCTATCACCTAACCAATGTGCTGATAAATAATCTAAATTATTATTTTCAGGAACAGGCACAGGTTTTGTGGATCTTAGAATCTCAAACTCTTGTGCTGTGTTCATATCAATAAGAATATTATCGGGATTGTTGGTTTTAACAATCGGAAGAATAACATCTTTATCATTTTCTATATTAATGAAATATACAGAATCGTAAGGAAATGGTTCCCAGTTTTGTGCATTACAGAATGCAGAAGTAAATAGGATAAGGGCGTAAAAATAATAATATTGCATAAAAGATTAAATTTAATATTTAAAGATAATATTTTTTTTAGAACTCCCAATGTCCACCACCTATGAAAAATCCAAGCTTAATGGCAATATATGAATGATTTATTATCGGATCGTTATACAGTATTCCATCATAACCATCTAATCCTTTTATTTCGGAATCCGTCGTAAAATTGTATTCAACTCCAACTCTAAACTTTCCTGAATCCGCACCTAATCTTACTGTTGTACCTAATTTTGAATTTAAATTAAAGGCCATTGATTCTAACTCTTCAGATCTTGTTTTAACTTCACTAAATCTTACCAATCCAATACCACCACCAATAGAAACTCCAATATTAGATCTTCGATAGAAATAATAATCACAAACTCCCATTATATAATCATTCCGAACCGCATCTATATTAACATATCCAGTACTATGTTCAATATCATTTGTGAAAATACCTGTTCCTATTCTTAATCCTGCAGTTACACTACGAACAATATTTAATTTAGGTTCAATTGAAAACGCTACACCAAACACATCGTCTGGATTAGAAATTCCTAATAGAATATCCGTTCTAAATTTACCTATTTCTTGGGCTTCACATGTATAAGAGTGGTTAATGATTCCCATTAAGATGATTAATATTTTAAGTATTCTCATATTTAATTTTTTATGCAAATTAAATCTATTGTAGTTATTAATAATTAGGATTTACTAAATTTTTTTTATGTTTCTTATAGCGTAAGAAATATATAGAATGTTCAATTAAATGGTTACATTACTATTTTTATGATTTAGAACGTATTAGTATATTTAGCACATGACATGTTTAATTTGAAACAAAAGAAGAGCTGTTAAGCGAATAACAATCTCTAAATTTGGATACTTTAAACATATTAATACAGTCGATTATGAAACAGATGAAATTTAATAAAACGATATGTGGTGTCGATTTTTTATTGAACGTCATAGATTTTCAATCTGTGCATGTATCTAATATTTCTTCAGATACCATAACAGCTGACTTTTTTCAAGTTTTTTTTATTAAAAATGCAAATGGGTATCTTAAATGACGAACATATAGAGCTTAAACCAAATTCTATTGTCTTTATTTCTCAACATCAACATCATTCTTGGCATGTCGATTATTCCACATTTGAAAGTCAGATATTGATTTTTCAAGATGCATTTTTAAATACATTCTTCTCAGATCAGCACTTTACATTTAGGTTGTTGTATTTTTATCAAACCTCTTATCCGTTGCAAATAAAGGTAGACTCCACATTTCTGAGTAATAATTTGTTAAAATTGTCAGAAATTAAGAAAGAATTAGATGCTCCAAAAATGGATAGTGTACATCTTATTCGGTCTATTTTATATTATGTCTTAATTGCATTAAATAGGAAGTATACAGAATTAAACCATATAGAATTGGCAATTGGTTTAGATAATGCAGCTTATAAATTTAGACAGTTGGTAGAGGAGAAGATTCATACTCATCAACGGGTAGAAGATTATACCGTACTCATGAAAATGAGTAGAATTACCCTTAATAAGGTGGTTAAGAACCAATTTAATATCACGGCAACAGAATTTATTAAATCACGATTGTTATTTGAAATTAAAATGAAATTAATTCATACAGATCATACGGTTTTAGAAATTGCGGATGAATTTTGTTTTTCGGAACCAAATCATTTATCGCGGTTTTTTAAGAGTAAGGAAGGGTTAACCCCAATTGAATATCGAGAGAATTATCAAAATGGTAGGGATTTGTAATTATTTGGTTGGCTCATAAATAGGGTTATTTAGAATCTTTGTATTCATAAAATTGAAGGTCAATTTTATATCAAAAATGATTTAAATGCAAGCTTGAGTTGTATTTATTTAAACCCGATTATATTATGAAATCTGTAGATATTCAGTTGATTAGAAATGCAACCATGAAAATTAAGTATAATGGTAAAACCATTCTATTAGATCCTATGTTTTCTCCAAAGAATACGTTTATGTCTTTTGTAGAGCCTAACAAAAACTTAAATCCAATAATCAATTTACCAATAGACATAGAACGTATTGTTGAAGATGTAGATACTCTATTAATAACTCATCTTCATCCAGATCATTTAGATCCTTTAGCCGTTCAAACCTTAAATGTTACTTTACCAATGTTCGTACAACCATCAGATATATCAGCCGTTAAGGAGATGGGGTTTACAAATGTTAAAGCTGTTGATAATACTGTTGAGTATGACGGAATTGAGATCACAAAAACATTTGGACATCACGGATCAAAGGAAATTCTTGCTCAGCTAGGAGAGGTATCTGGATATATTCTTTCTGCTTTAGATTACCCAACAATATATATAGTTGGAGATTGCATTTGGGAAGATGTTATTCAAGAAACAATTCAAAAATATAATCCAGATATTATTATTACCAATTCTGGTGGTGCTGTATTTATGGGAGAACATAGAATATTAATGGATGCAGATGAAACCATATTAGTCGCAAAAACAGCTCCTAAAGCTCAAGTAATTGCAACGCATATGGAAGCTTTAGACCACTGTTTATCAACACGAAAAGCTATGAAACGAAAGGCCGATATAAATATGGTTAATATACTTGTTCCTCAAGATGGAGAATGGATGTCATTATAATAGTAGCCTAAAACATTTAAAAAAAGGTATGTAATTACATACCTTTTTTTTATTTTTAATAAAATATACACATCGTGTAACATTTACTTTTTATCGGAGTATATGTATGTATACAAATTACAAACGAAATCTTTTTATATGTATAAATCTATATTATTAACTCTATTCTTAATATCGTTACAATTAATATCTCAAACAAAAGAGAAGTATTTATTAGCCAATAGACAAGATTTAAGACAATCGGATTTTCAATTCCCTCAACAAGATTTTAAAATTTTAGGGTTTGGAGTATATCATGGGAGTTCTAAATCTGAACATGCTGAACTTTCTTTGTTAAATGATTTAATAAATCAAGGAAGTATAAATTACTATCTGCCAGAAACCGACTATTCTACAGCCTATTATTTTAATAAATATTTACAGAATGGTGACACCCTTTTGTTAAAGGATTTAATGATAACTTATGGAGATCGAGTTCCGCAGGATGGAAGTATAGAAGGATATAAAAAATGGCAGGCATTAAAACAAATTAATGATCGGGTAGAGCAGTCTAAAAAAATAGAAGTTATTGGTATAGATGAAATCGCTTGTTATAAGTATACCATTAAGCAGCTATTGTCTTTAATAAAACCGAGTTTGAAAAACCATAAAATGGTTAAACTATTAAACACGCCCATGAAAGATCATTATGCATATTCGGCGTATTATGATAGTCCGTCTAGGTTGATGCTTAAAAAGGTTATCGAGCTATTCGACGCTAATCAATCACAAATAACTCCTCATCTAAAGGATATAGCAACGTTTAAACATTTAATTAATAATATTAAAAGAACATATGTAAAAGGGAATAGTAGGGAAGCAACCCTATTTTTGAATTATAAGGAACTTTTACCACGATATAATTTTGATTCGAATGCACAATTCGCACGATTTGGTTTTTTTCATTTAGAAAAATCTAGAGAAGGTGAAAAGGGATACCCTTCTTTTTTTACACGTTTAATAGAAAATGGTATTTATAAAAAGAATGAAGTCATTTCAATAATTGGTTATTTAACAAAAAGTAAAGTGCTTTGGGAACGTAAATATTCAAAAGATGATGTCTATAAAGGGTATTCCACTAGAGGAGGGTATGGAATCGGAGATTATTGGTTAGAGCGTTTTAAAGGAATAAAACAATTGAAAAAAACGAAGCTATCGGATATTACTCTGTATAGGTTAAATCTTCCGGATTCGCCATATTGGTCTAAAGAACCTGATTTAATGGAGATTGTTATGCTTTTAAGAAAATCAAACAAAGATAGAGTGAAAGGTATGTCTACTTTAGATTTTATTGATTACAGTATATTAATTACCGATTCAAAAGCCAATCGTCCCATTCAAGAATTAGAGAATAACCATTAACATATTAACGAATGTTGATCATTACGGGACCTTTGGTAAAGTATTTATATTTATATGGTGATGATTTAAAGTGTGTTACGGTATTAAATGTAGGTAGGATACATGGATAAATAATCCTGTTTTCTATTTGCGCAAATGATGCTGTATTCAGAGTTATATATTGAAATTGTGTAAGTGTATTGTAAACAAGGGTTTTACTGTTGTGAAAGTTGTTTTTTATTAGTGTAATTTTGTTTTTGTTATAAATAACACTGTTAATTATAAAACAAAGTGTATATTTAAAAAGTAATTAAAAGGATGTTTTTACCATTCACTGGTATAAAATGGTAGTTCATCTGTAATGGTTACCTTATTACTATTATCTATTATTATATTTGTATTAGTATTTAATCAAAGGCAAATAATATCTTTTGTATTATGAAAAACGTAGTTTTTGTATTTAGTATATTTCTTTTCTCATCTTTAGCTTGTGCTCAAGATGGTTTAGACGATGATCATCAAATTGCATTTGCACTTCCAGCAACAAGTGTACTGGATATTGAAGGTCCTGGTGGAGATAAACATTTAACATTTACCACTCAAGCTGTAGTTGAAGCAGGAAGCGCTAATGACTATGATTTGGTTGATGAAACCCTATGGTTAAACTATACAAATGTAAAACCAGGTAGTGGTTCTACTCGTAAAATTGTTGTACAAATGAATGGAGATTTACCTGACGGTATGACTTTAACTGTAGCTGCAAATGGTTATGCAGGTAACGGAGAAGGAGAGGTAGGAACAGCACATCCATCGGCCATTGTTTTAGATGGATCAATATCATCTATTGTAACGAATATTGGGAGTGTATATACAGGTAACGGAATTAGTAATGGTCATAATTTGATCTATGCTTTAACTTTTGAGGAAGATCAGATAGAGTATTTAAGTGCAAATTTAGATACATCCGTAATAATAACATACACGATTGAGGACGAATAAAACGAAATAAAACGATATATTAAAAAGGATTAAATCAAAGGATTTAATCCTTTTTTTATGTCCAATAGAATGCGATTCATAAACGGTTTATTGAGTCATGAAACTTATGTTGAATACTTAGAATCTGTAAAAAGTGTTGAATATGCTTCAAATTGTGTTCTGTTGATCAGGATTAATCATAGATATTTGTATTGTATTAAGAATGTAATTATGTCAGAAGAAATACTTCATATTAAATCCATCGCTCAATTCCATGAACTTATGGAATTACCAAAGCCTACCCATCCATTAATAAGCATTTTAGATGTTTCTAAATTGGTAATTAAAGAAGAGTGGATTGGAAAAAAAATAAATTCAGATTTATATTCTATGGCCTTAAAGGATAAAAGTTGTGGATTAAGTTACGGTAGAAACCATTATGATTTTGATGAGGGTGTATTAATATTTACGGCTCCAAATCAAGTAATGTCTGTTGATAAGGCCCAAAGTTTAAATGATATTAATGGTTGGATGTTGTATTTTCATCCCGATTTAATTCGACCAACCACATTAGGGAAGTCTATAGACGATTATTCCTATTTTTCTTATGATGTTCATGAAGCTTTACACCTTTCAGATATTGAGCAAAACATCTTAACGGAATGCATTACAATGATTCAGACAGAGATTTCTGAACGTATAGACAACCACAGTCAACGTGTCATTGTTTCAAGTCTTGAGCTTTTACTTAATTATAGTCTTAGATATTACGAAAGACAATTTAATACACGGGCTTCACACAATATTGATGTGGTTTCTAAAATGGAAGGTTTAATGAAAGCCTATTATAAAGCAGGAGATTTTACCAAAATCGGAGTGCCTACAGTTTCATATTTTGCCGATAAGATTGCACTTTCATCAAACTATTTGAGTGATGTTTTAAAGAAAGAAACGGGGTATAGTGCAAAAGATCACATCAATAATTTTATTGTAAATAAAGCTAAGGTTTTACTTCTAAACTCTTCAGATTCTATAAGTGGTATAGCTTATACTTTGGGTTTTAATTACCCACATTATTTTAGCCGATTGTTTAAAAGTAAAACCGGAATTACACCTCAAAAATATCGACAAATCAATTAAATGTATGCTTAATTAGTTAAAATCAGTGATTTGTGTTTGTTATTCCATAAATCCTGTAAAGGTATCCTTGAAGGATATTCTAATTTTGAAGTATAAAACAAAATAAGATTAAACACATGAAAACGACAGCATTAATTACAGGAGCATCAAGTGGAATTGGTAAGGAATTTGCGCATATTCATGCCAGCAAAGGCGGTAATTTAGTTATTGTAGCAAGACGAGCAAGTAAGTTAGAGGCTCTAAAATTAGAACTTGAAAATAAGCATAAGATTCAGGTTAAAATAATAGTGAAAGATTTAACTAAAGCCTCAGCACCTCAAGAAATATTTAATGAAGTAAAGTCTGATAATATCCAAATAGACTATTTAATAAACAATGCTGGATTTGGTGGTCATGGTAAATTTCATGAACGCCATTGGGATGAAGATTTAAGTATGATAAATCTAAACATTATAGCATTAACAGCACTTACCAGATTGTTTTTACCGGAGATGGTTTTACGAAATTCAGGGAAAATACTCAATGTATCTTCAACCGCAAGTTATATGCCTGGGCCTTTACAAGCGGTTTATTTTGCAACCAAGGCGTATGTTACATTCTTTAGTAATGCCATTGCAGAAGAATTGTTTGACACAAACGTTACGGTAACCACATTGTTACCAGGAGCCACAGAAACAGAATTTGCAGAAACGTCTGGTATGGATAAAACAGATTTATTTAAAGATACTTTTAGCCCAAAAACCGTTGCTAGTGATGGGTATGAAGGAATGCTAAACGGAGAATTAGATGTGGTTTCTGGATTAACGTTTTCACAACGTATGATGATGAAAATGATTCCCGTAACACCAAAAAAAACATTATTGAAACAAATAAGGAAAATGCAAGAGATAAAATCCTAATACACGCTTAAGTCGCGTATAGATTGTGTTTTGAAGCAATAGTCAGATGTCTGGTTATTGCTTTTTTGTTTATGACAATAAAGTTTGCAATAGCTATTTTGGTAAACAGGCTATTGAATAATCTTATGATTTATGGAGTACAGTTGAACTCTATTTCATATATAATACGAAGTTTTATTCTTCGAAGGTTATTGTTGTAAGGCCGTCATTTACAAGTATTTCGTTTAAATAAGGCTCTATCATTTCACCAGAGCTAACAGGTAAAGTTGCTCTTAGTCTTAAGGTTGTGAAGGGTACAGGTGCAAAAACAGTAAATACATATGTAACACCTGATAAAGCTGAAATAGGTGATGTTATAGAATCTGAATATGATATTCCACCATTAATAGAAAATCCAAGTTCTAGGTGATCAGATTCTGTGATAGAATTGTACCAATAAACGGCAATTTTTGTACCAGCAGGAAATGTATCAACAGAAACTAATTCAATTGAATTTGGATTAGGATTATTTGGATGAAAGGTATGTAAGTTCATATTAGAAATACCTGCAGGAGGTAATGTGTCACCATCAAATAAGAAAGGCATTTCTGATGATGTTAAATGATTTGGGTCAGTACCAGCAACTAATGAGAAATCCGTTTCAACAATAGGAGGTAGAGGAATACAATCCGTATTCATAGGAATCCACTCTGTTCCATTGTAATAGTATAAACTTGATTCATCAAGACAGCAATCTGTGCAGAAAACAATAAGCCCTTCCACAGGAGAACTGATGGCATCTTTTTGTGTTTTTGTTAATCGAGGGAAAAGAACACCTTTATTGGAACTTGAAACATCAAGAATTGCACTTTTATCCGGAGTTGAAGTTCCAATTCCAATTTGTGCATAAATGAAAGTAGGGATAAAAAATATTAAACTATAAATTAATTTCATAACGTTTTCTTTTTATGTAAGTTACAAAAAAAAACGGAGTTTTTTTTCCATTTTCAGTTCTTATTATTAATATTTTCATAGAAATATGATTAATTATTTTTCGAGTAGGATAATTATGATTGTAACGTCTAATATCCTTCTTTATATTATGGATTTTCTTGATTAATTCTGTTTTAGAGTAAATTTATATAGTTTTAAATTTTAAACGTATAATTAAGTCGATTGATATGAAATTAGAATTTAGTATTTGGAAAACGAATCGAGAACTTTATTTAAACCTTTTGAATAAATTAAGTATTGAACAACTTAATCATGTTCCTAAAGGATTTAAAAATAATATTATTTGGAATATTGGTCATATTATAGTTGCTCAACAGGGATTAGTATACAGATTATCTAATTGTCCTATGTATATTTCCAAAGAGTTGTATAGTAAATTTAAGAACGGTTCTCATCCAGATGGTATTATTACCAAAGATGAAGTGGGTGAACTTAAATTATTATTAATGGATTTGATTGATAAGACAATAAGGGATTACAATTCTAATATTTTTAAAGAATTTCACCCTTATCAAACCCAAACAGGGTTTATGCTTTCTTCCTTGGAACAAACAATACAATTTAATAATTATCATGAAGGCCTACATTTGGGTGTTGTATTTAGTCTTATGAAATTTGTGTAAAATAAAGGTCTAATAGAAGTGATGCTTCTATTAGACCTAAGATGAATGTGGGGTAATATATATTCGGAATTGAAAAAAGCTCCCAATACAAGAGTATACGTAGATGTTGGTTGGATTTCTCATTAAAAAGTGGGTAACAAACCAAAAAACGAATTTTAATGTGCTTTTTAATGAATATTGTATTGGGAACTTCAAACACTTTTATTTCTAATCTGTAATAAGAGTAACGGTTGTATTTCCTTGATTTATTTTAACTTCAGGTATTACAGGATGATTTCCACTTACACCAGGGTTCGTGAAAGGTGTTCGTATAATAAATTGATCAAAAACTTTATTTGTTATCACAGCTAGTGTTCTCATTGAATTACCAGATGCGGGGTAACTAATACTTGTGAAAGTTTCTTGTTCAACATCATCTAGTAAGAATTTTATTTCCAGTTTCATTTCATGGCTAGGATCAGAAGGGTTATTATCTTGTTCTGCATTGTACCAAAAAACTTCAATAATTGATCCAATAACTTGATCATTGCTAAAATTGAAGATAATTGGAGAATCTTTATCTGTTTTTATTGTTCCATCTCCATTGTATTCTGTGTGGTGAAGTCTCATTTTATTTCCACCACCACCATCTTTACCTTGGCTATATGAGTCATCGCCATCAAAGAGTAATGGAAGTGTGCTACTTGTGAAATGGTGTAACTTTCCATTCGGTATGCTATCATCATCAGAAGGTATATAAATTGTAACATTAGCAGGGTAATCTAGACATAAAGCTTCTGGATTATTTTGAACGTAATCATCAAGTTCAAAAGGATAGGTTGAATATACAGGAATGCCATTATCTGGTGATGTCTCTAATGTATCCACTAAACCATTAGATCCAACGCCTGCACTAGGAAAAGCATAATCTGTAGTTAATGAATTGGTAAGTCCTGCTTCATAAGCATCGGAACAACCATCGTTGTCTGAGTCTAAATCTAATGAATTAGTAGCCCCATCGTTATCGTGGTCACTATCATTTTCAGCATCAAATTCATTATCTTCATCAACATCTAATAGTCCATCGTTATCATCGTCAATATCTATTGAGTTTGGTATACCATCTAAATCAAAGTCAGGATTTCCTCCAGGCGGATCAACCGGTGGAACTACAGGACATTCTATAACGAGTATCCATTCTACTCCATTGAAAAAAGACACCGTACCATCATCACAACAATCTGTACAGTATATAATCAATCCTTCTGATGGATTCAATATTATATCTCTATTCGCAGTTGTCATACGGGGGATTAGAACTCCTTTATCGGAACTTACAATATCTAAAATTGAAGATTTATCTGGTGCAGAAGTACCAATACCAATTTGGGCTTTTAGTGGAGTAATTAATAAACAAATCAAGGTTAATAAATGTAATTTCATAAGGCAAATTATTCTAAAGATTTACAGCCTTAAGAAGGTACAATTATTCAATATGTATAAATAGGTGAAAATTGTTTATATTATCATGTAAAGCATTGTATTTGTGTATTTTAATACACTTTCTAGTAGAAATTACCATTAAGTTGTATTTTTTCGTATATCTGAAGGAGTATTTTGATAAAAATGTATTGTTTTGTTAATTTTATAAACCATTTAATGGTTAATACTATGGTAAGTTAAGTATAGGAATACCTAATTCATTATAACAATTCTATTTTCTAATTAAATTTTGAGGACGGATTTATATGGTTTCTATTAAATGTATTCAAATCTTAAAATAATCCTTCGCATAAATTCGATGAATGCTTTGTAAAATGTTTAAAATAAGATATTTAACTTTTGTTGTAAACTGTGAGTTAATGGGGTTGTAGGTTTTGCATATCTTCTGATATACAAAAATATCCATAAATAGTCTTAGGTTTAACTGGGGTAAATCTAAGACCATTTATGGATACATATTACTAATAATTTAAACCATCAGTCGGAAATAACGGTTACGGCAGTACTTCCAAAGTTGATTTTTAATTCTGGTATAATCGGGTGTTTTGAACTTACTCCAGGATTAGAAAATGGAGTACGGATAATAAATTTGTTGAAAATTTTGGTAGTTGTAATCGTAAAGGTATGCTTTGTTAAGTCAGATGTAGAATGTGTTGCACTCGTGAAAACTTCTTGTTCAACATCATCGTAGTACAATCTAACTTCAAGTTTCATTATATCAGCAGGATTGGAAGGATTGTTATCTTGTTCGGCATTGTACCAAAATATTTCAATGGTAGAACCAACAATTTGATCTCTCAAACAATTAAATATAATTGGAGAGTCTTTATTCGTTTTGATACTTCCATCTCCGTTGTATTCGGTATGGTGAAGTCTCATTTTTTTACCGCCACCACCATCTTTACCTTGATCGTATGAATCTGTTCCATCAAATAAGAGTGGTAAAGTAGTACTTGTGAAATGATGCAATTTACCATTTGGTATACTGTCGTCATGAGAAGGCATATATATTACAACACTTTCCGGATATTCTAAACAATACTCTTCATCATCGTTTTGGACGTAATCATCCAATTCAAAAGAATAGGTTGTATAAATAGGGATTCCATTATCGGCAGAGGTTTCTAAAGTATCCACCAAACCATTTGCACCTACATTATCGCCAGGAAACGCATAGTCCGTTGTTAAGTTGTAAGTCAATTGAGCTTCATACGCATCTGAACATCCATCGTCATCAGAATCCAAATCTTTAGAATTGACAAAACCATCGTTGTCATGGTCACTATCATTTTCATCATCATCTTCGTTATCTTCATCCACATCTAATAACCCATCGTTATCATCATCAATGTCAATAGCATCAGGTATACCATCTGAATCAAAATCTGGATCACCACCACCACCACCACCACCAGGAGGAATAACAGGGCAGTCTTTAATAACGGTCCATTCTATACCATTATAATAGGATAGTGTTCCGTTGTCACAACAATCGGTACAATAAATGGTTAATCCGGCAATTGGACTTAAAATGTTGTCTCTGTCGGTTGTTGACATTCTTGGTAGTAGTACACCACGATTAACACTACTTATATCCAAAATGGAGGATTTGTCTGGTGTAGTAGTACCAATACCAACTTGGGCTTTTGAAGGAATTAGTATGAATACAATTAGAGATAATAATATAGGTTTCATAACATAAGTTTTGTATAAATAACAGTGTTATCAAATTACAAATTATAGATGCTGGTTACAATACCTAAATCGTTTATATTTTTGGATTAGTGGATGGATTGAGTGCGTTTAATAACAGTTTCTAGTAGGAAATTTATAAAATGTGGTAATTTGCTTGAAACGATTGCATTTGGATTAAATTAGTATTGATGGTGTTAATTATTGTATTAACTAAATGGTTATAAATGAGGTGTCCTGTATAAAGTAATGTTTAGAATTGTATATTTCTTTATAAATGTTCCATAAATGCATGACGTTTTTGTATAATTTGTTAGTTTATTCTACTTCATTGGAATATTGGTATCGTATTTTTATCTTAAACTTTTATAAATATTAAAATGTTTATTCAAATATTAAAACAAACATCTTAAGTATATTCCGAAACTATAATACAACAATAGATTAAAATAATATTAAGAAATGAATTCGGTGTTTTATCAAAATAATTTATTTATATTAATAAATCTGTATTTTTGCAGACCACAACATTAGAATTGAATGACAAAAACTCAACATAAATATGCTGCCATAGATTTTGAAACCGCTACAAGTGAGCGTAATAGTGCTTGTGCGGTGGCTATTATTAATATTGAAAATGGTAGGGTAGTCGATGAATATTATACGCTAATTAAACCGCCAGGCAATAAATATCAGTGGCAAACTATACGTGTACACGGTATTAAACCAGAGCAAACCAAGAACGAAAGAACCTTTAAAGGCGTTTGGGAAGAAATTTCTTCACGTTTAGAAAATCGCATTATTGTTGCCCATAACCAGTCATTTGATAGAAGTGTACTTAAAAACTGTATGGATTTGTATGGTTTAAAGAACCCGAATATTGAGTTAAACAATAAATGGGAGTGTACCTTGAAAATATATCAGGCCAAGGGTTACCGTCCTGCTGGATTAAGCGCTTGTTGTGAAAAACATAATATTCCTTTAGATCACCATAACGCCTTATCAGATGCGATGGCTTGTGCTAGGTTGTATTATTTAAGTTTACAAGATTAATGTATGGAGGTTTGTTCAAATGTTAATGAGGTAAAACATCTTATTGAAAATCAAGAATGTTTTGCCTTATATTTTTCGGATGGCATCTGTAGTGTTGCTGAATCTTTATATCCTAAATTAGAAGAAGTTTTTAGTACTAAATATGCAAACATTAAACTTAAATCGGTTATAGGGCCAATGAGTCCAGATATTCAGTCTTTTTTACAAGTTTATACAGCTCCATGTTTTTTATTATTTATTGATGGTAAAGAAACCATCAGGAAAGCCAGTAATTTTAGTATTATACAATTGGATAAAGAGATCAATAGAATTTACAACCTTAGGTTTTATTAAACTTTATATTGAAATCTAATTTTGCTCCATTAATTCTTATTTTCAATTTATTATATCATAGTAGTTTGGCCTAATATCCTCTCTTTAAGTAATGGATTCCAATACTAAATTGTACTTTTTTTAGCAAAAAGGAAACGATAAAATCGTCTTAGATAGAAAAAGATGACCAACGCGATTAAAAACCCAATAATGGGTAGAAAGATCGTAATGACCGATATAACAATTGATGTTCCAGTTTCCACTGAGGAAATAAGAGGATTTGCAACCCCACCAGTTGTCGTTGTACTCACTAAACGTGTAGAGGATGTTACACCTTTAACAGCAGTTGCTGTTCCACCACCTGCAATGATGGCTAAGGTCCATAAAAATACAGGACTCATATCTATAGAGGTTGCCACCACAATAAGTGTTCCAGCAACGGTAGCTAGCGGTAGGGCAATGGTGTCCAGTAAATTATCTAAAAAGGGTATAACATAAGCAAGAGCCTCAATTATTGTTGCGATACCTAATAGAATAAGGGCTGGTTTTTCACCCAACCAAATCCAATTCTCATTTAAATCTACGATGTTAAAATGCGCTCCTAAGCTAAGAATAAATAGAGGCACAAAGACTCTAAAGCCAACAGATGCAGCTAAACCAATACCAAGAAAAAAACCTAAGATGTAATCTGTCGTCATTTTTTTCTATTAAAGATACGATATTTATTTCTGAAAAATATCATATTTAAATTATCCAAGCTATAGATAAAATGTTTGATTATGAGGTGAATATGTTAATTATTACATATAAAGTCAATGTATGCTTTGTGGCATATATATATTGAAAGTGTTTATTATAAACATGGTTGGGTAAACTTTTCGTATTTAAATGGAGGATTAAGAAACCATTTCAAACATCTTTCATGCTGATCAGTAATGGACGTTTCTACTCGTTAATAAGAGAATTAATATTGTTGTATATTCAATATACATAATAGTAAGGTATGATTATTAATTACATTATAGTGTTAAATCAAAGGCTTTGTTCTCATGTAAATCCATTCGAAATAAAACGAATTGTTTAAGGAGTTATCAAATCTTCGTCCTTATCTCTTAAAAATAAAGATTTGACAGAATCGAAGGTTTTAATGAGTAATTTTGGAGGATTAAATCTGTAGCCTAAATAGAATTGACTAACGACATTTTGATCAGAAAATGAATTATCAATTTCAGTATCAACTTCACCAGTCGCTCTTGTAAACGCCGAATATCCGTAGAATAAATGATCTGAGTTGTGTCCAATTTGCAACAAAATTTCACCTTGAACTACTGAATTTTTATAGTTTTTATATGGATTAGTTTCGTTGTCATCTTTATCTTCAATATAAGTTACACCACCTCCAATACCGAGGCCAAAAGTAATATAGGTATGTTTTCTTATGACAAAAGTATGAATGTAATTTCCTGTGATGGTCAGTTTATCATCTGTGCGCTCATGGTTACTACCATCGTCATGTTGTTCGAATTTATTTTTGGAATAAATAACCCTTGGAATAAAACTTCCACAACTTCGTTTTTGTCTTTCGTTAAATACGGTATATGCTTTATAAGAAAAATTTGAATTAACATTAAACCCTAATTCTATATTTAATCTCGTTTTTTTCATGGTACCATAAAGTAAAAACGCTCCTTCTGGATAATTAGGATAGAGGTCACGGGTATTTTCTAAATAATATCCTTCGGTACTATTGAGTGACATTCGTCCAAAAATTCGACTAAAAAAAAGATTAACCCCGAATCCACGGTTTTTAGTTTCTCCCTTTAAGACATCATCATTATTACCTGGAATAAAATTAGGTGTATATGTATAAGAAACTGACAAGAAATCGTACTGAGCAGCAAATTCCATTTTAAGGTTTTCATTAGGAGATAGAACGTAAACACTATCATCAGAAATTTGTACCCTAATTTTGTTAATGTTACTTACCAATCCAATACGCATATTTAGTTTAGAGTTGTAGTTTTCTATAAAGGAAGCCCTTACACTTTTATCTCTATGCTGTGCCAATGAGGCGTATTGTAATAGTACAAAGCAAATGAAAAATGATATGTATTTAATTGATTTCAAACCAGTAGTTGCATTTGTTTTTTAACGCGTACAAATGTATTTATTTTATTTTAAACTCATTTTATATCACTTTATATATTATTGGAAATTATTGAATGTGTTATTTCTGTGTAAAAATAAGATTAAGTAGGTTAGAATATGAAATAAGATTATACAGAACACCGATTTTAACCATTTTTCGATTCTAATTTTGAAAAAAAAATCATACTTTCGTCTCAAACGTATATACTCTCTAAGGAAACAAACTTAATCCGGAGGGTTATTTAGTAATAAAGAATTATAATGGACAACAATTTAGAAGTAACTGTCGATGGAAACATTGAAGATAACAACAATTCAGTTGTGTTAACTAAAGAAGAAAAGTTAGAGGCATTTAAAGCAGAGCTATGGATAGATATTCAGAATAAAGCCTCTAAAGAAATTATTGAAATTTTAAGAGATTTAGATTCAAAAGTTAATATTACGAATCAGAAAGAATTTTATAACGAAGCAAAAGATATTATTTCATTAAGATCTCAAGAAACGAAAGCCTCTCAATTGGAGAAATTTATTGCTGAAGGTGGAGTTGAAGAGGATTTTAAATTTGTAGACTTAGATTATGTTGAGTTTAATAAACTTAATAAAGGATATAAAGAAAAAAGAACAGCTTTTTATAAGAATATTGAAGATGAACAAAATTCAAATTTAAAAAAGCGCCACGAATTAATTACACAAATAATAGCCTTAGTTGATGGTAATCAAGATCTGAAATTTTCGGATTTTAGTGAGGTAAATGACCAATGGAAGTCCATTGGTAGAATACCAGCATCTGCTGTAGAAAATGTGTTTAAAACATACCAACATCATGTTGAACGCTTTTTCGATTTATTATCAATAAATAGAGACCTTAAAGATATAGAGTTTAATAGAAACTTAAAGTTTAAGGAAGAATTATGTGCAAAAGCGGAAGCTCTTGTTAAGGAAGAAGATGTATTTGCTGCTGTAAATAAATTACAGGACTTACACCGTATCTGGAAAGAACAAGGCGGACCTGTACAAAAAGAACAAAGAGAAGTAATTTGGGATAAATTTAACAGTTTTACAAGTGTAATTCATGATAGACGCCAAGAGGCTCAAAATAAGGTTCAGGAAGAAATGAATGTTAATTTTGAGAAGAAAATGGCAATTGTTAATGAATTAAATGCTGTTAATATTTCTGAAATTGATTCGCATGCAGCTTGGAAAGAGCAAATAGAACGCATTAACAATTACCGTACGGAATGGAATGTAATTGGACGTGTTTCTAAAGAACAAAATGCAGAAAGCTGGGAAGCGTTTAAGGAAATCATTAAGACGTTTAATACTTCTAAAAAATGAGTATTATAAAGGGTTTAAGCAAAAACAAAAAGATGCTTTAAAGATTAAGTATGAGTTATTGGCTCGTGCTGAAGAAATTAAAGACAGTGAAGATTGGAAAGCAACTGCTGATGAATTAAAATCTCTTCAAATTAACTGGAAAAATACTCCACGTCCTTTACTTAAAGATGCGGATAAAGTTTGGATTAAGTTTAGAGCAGCGTGTAATCACTTTTTCGAGAGGAGACAAGCACAGTTTGAGATACAAGCTGGAGACATGAAGGAAAATTTAGTTAAAAAACTTGCCGTTCTTGAAGATCTTAAAGTAATAGAGTTGTCTGATGATGACCATAAAGCAAACTTTAACTTATTAAGATCATTTAGCGATAAATGGAAAGCTTGTGGTAAAATTGCTAAGTCAGATCATGAAAAAATTGATGGTCAATTTAGATCTTTAATGGATTCACATTTTAATCGTCTTAAAATGGATGAAAAGCATAAACACCAAATGTTATTTAAAATGAAACTTGAAGGTTTTGTTGAAAATAATGATTTTGATAAGGTTAAATATGAGCGTAAATCTATCCTTCGTAAGATTGATACATTAAAAACGGATATGCGCCAATATGAAGCTAATTTAGAGTGGATTAAAGGTGGAGATGATAATCCAATAAAACGCGATATACTTAAGAAAATTCAAAGAAGTAAAACGTCTATTGAATCCTTAAGAGATCAAATTTTAACGGTGGACGAAATTTTAAATAACAACAACTAAAATATAAGGAGGCGTAGGCCTCCTTTTTGTTTATGAATAAAGACAGTAAATTTATCCAGTGTATCGTAGCATGTGTTCCAATGTATGCCGAAAATAACCATCGATCAGAAATGGTTAATCAGCTGTTATATAATGAGGTATCTCGTGTAATAGAAGAGGATCATGAATGGATGAAAGTTCAATCTGGACTTGATAAATATGTTGGTTGGATTTTAAAAGCGCAAGTTCGAGAAATTAACCATAAGGTATTTATGAAAGTGCAAAGCTTTAGAAATGTAAAGCGTAAACATGACTTTTTAATGCCATTTGGTTCTTATATGGAAGGACAAGCAGACGGACCACAAGGGGTAGAGCCTATTATTAAAAAAGCATTTACTTTTCTTAATGCACCGTACTTATGGGGAGGTAAAACCATTTTTGGAATAGATTGTTCAGGTTTAGTTCAGGTATTATACCGAGTTGGCGGAATTTCGCTTCCAAGAGATGCATCTCAACAAATTGAGCATGGTACTTTAATTAATTTTGGAGAGCATCAAAAAGGAGATTTAGCTTATTTTCAGAATGAAGAAGGTAAAATTACACATGTTGGATTATTAATCTCTGAAGAATCTATTATTCATGCTTCTGGAACGGTAAGAATCGACAATTTTAATGTTAATGGTATTTGGAATGACGATTTGGGTGAACAAACTCATAAAATACATTCTATAAAACGCGTTTTATAAAACATATTTGTAATTAAATAAACGTTATATCGTATTTTTAAATCCCAAACAATTTTACATTGTCTGGGATTATTTTTGAATTATGGAAGGAATAAGATCATATCAGGTTAAACGCATTAGTAATGAAGAGGTAACATTAGAAGAGGATTCTATTGTGATTGAAGCTCCATTACAAATTAGTATTAACCATGAGGCATATACCGTTGTTATGAGAACCCCTGGGAATGATATTGAATTGATTCGTGGGTTATTGTATGCCGAAGATATTTATAAAGGTCAGAAACCTTTAGATTATAACAAAGAACCTTCTGATGTTAAAAACCATGATGTTGTAAACGTTTTAATTCCTGAAGATGAAATTGGTAAAGGCTATTTAAATAAACGAACCTTACTATCAGTTTCTTCATGTGGAATCTGTGGTAAGCAGGATCTAGAAAGTATTGAAGTTTCTGGAGATTCTTTAAAAGGGAATCATCAAATTCAATATCAACATATTGAAAAATGGTTTCTATTTATGAAATCTAAACAACTTGTTTTTCAAGAAACCGGAGGACTTCATGCCATGATGGTATTAAATAAAAATGGAGATGTTTTATCTGTTAAAGAAGATATTGGACGTCATAATGCTATGGATAAAGCCGTTGGAGATTTATTAGAAACCCATAAAATAAAAGAGGCCCATTGTTTATTAGTGAGTGGTCGTGTATCTTATGAAATTATTTCGAAGGCCTTTTTTGCTAAAATTCCTGTTGTCGTTGCAGTTTCAGCTTGTTCGTCTCTTGCTATCGATTTTGCCAAAGAATTTGGAATTTGTTTAGTCGGATTTTCTCGTGGTAATAAGTCAACCATTTACGCAAATCCTCAATACATTTCACTCTAAGCAAACGCTTGACTTTTATAATATAGATTGTAATACCTTACTATATTTGGGGTTATAAGTAATGCCCATATGTTCTTGATTTTCTAATGTGATGAATTGTATTTTATCTTTGAATTTAGATTTTAATTTAATTGAAGAATCTATAGGTATTAATCGATCCAAATTTCCATGAAATATAGTGATGGGCATATTGCAATCCTCCAAATATTGATAGGTATTAAATTTATACTTTAAAATAAAGGATGGAGCCAATGTAAATTTATGCCTTACTAAATATGGTAAACTATAATAAGGGGCTTGTAATATGAGCTGTTTAGGTTGGTTTTGTGATGCTAATTTAGAGGCAAGCCCTGTTCCTATAGAGTAGCCTAAAACAATTATATTTTCTTCTTTATACCTTTCTTTTAAAAGGTCATAGGCGAGTTGATTATCCGTGAATAATTGATCCTGAGATTTAATTGAACCCTCGCTTTTACCATAACCACGATAATCTAAAATGAATACATCGTAACTGAGCTTGGTATATACTTCGGCAACATGTCCCCATGAATTTACTGAACCTGCATTACCATGTAGATAGAAGATTAACCCTTTAGATTTTTCGGCTTTAAAAAGTAATCCATTCAATTGTTTTCCATCTGCAGTATTTATATTTAGTTCTTCAAATTTATTTTTAAACTTGAAATTGTAACGTTTATCTAACTTGATAGGATGAAAGATTAATTGCTCTTGAATAAAGAATAGAATAAGAGAGATAAGCGCATAGGATCCAAGACCAATTTGTAGAATTCTTATTATAAATTTCATAGGATTATTTAAAAAACAAAAGGTACATATTATGTACCTTTTGTTTTTTATTAAGCTTTAGTAAGTTTAGCAAACTTAGCAATTAAGTTTTTAACGCTACCATCCATAAATCGAACTGTAATCTTAGAATTAACACCTTCATCTGTCATATCTAAGATTTCACCATTTCCAAATCGATGATGGTTTACCTTCATGCCAACCTTAAATTCTTTAAGAATACCAGCAATTGGAGCTGATGTTTTTGCAGGTGTTTTTATTAATTTCTTTAAACCTGGTCTCGTTGGAGATTTTGGTATAAACTTAGGTTTATCTTTATCTTCTTTCTTTTCAAAAGAAGTATTTCTAGTTGGTCTAACGGATGCAAATTTAATATCTAAGAAATCTTGATCTACATCTTCTAAAAAACGACTCGGTTCACAATGGGTTAATTTCCCCCAACGATATCTGGTTAATGCATAAGACATTGTCGCTCGTTTTTCGGCTCTTGTTAAAGCAACATAAAATAATCGCCTTTCTTCTTCTAAGGCTTCACGAGAATATTCTACACCTTGAGATGGGAATAAGTCTTCTTCCATTCCAACAATATATACATAAGGATATTCTAATCCTTTTGATTGATGTATGGTCATTAAAGAAATGTGGTTCACATCATCTTCTTGTTTGTCAGAATCGGTAAGTAAAGCGACATCTTCCATAAATGCTGCTAACGATGTATCTTCATTTTCTTCGTTGTCGCAGAATTCCTTTATGGCGTTAATAAGTTCTTCTAAGTTTTCAATTTTAGAAAGATTTTCGGGAATAACCTCTTTTTTATAATCGGCTAAAATCCCAGATCTATTTAAAGCAAATTTGGCAGCTTCGTATCCATTTTTAGTTTTAGCTTCAACTTGCATGGATTTAATTAAAAATGCAAATTGTTGAATTTTAGCCAAGGTTCCTTTATTAACACCAATAGGGTGTAAATGGGCTTGCTCTATCATTTCAAGCCAAGGTAAACCAAATGTATTGGCTGCAATATTTATTTTGTCTTGTGATGTTTGTCCAATACCACGCGCTGGGTAATTAATAATTCGTCTAGCCGCCTCATCATCTTTAGGATTAATGATTAAACGTAAATAAGCCATTAAATCTTTAATTTCCTTACGTTGGTAAAAAGAAAGTCCACCATATATTTTATACGGTAAATTCTTCTTTCTTAATGCTTCTTCTAAAACTCTGGATTGTGCATTTGTACGATACATAATACAAAAATCTGAGTAGGGAAGGCTCATATTTGTTTGATCTTGCCAAATTAAATTAGCAATAACATAAGCTTCTTGATTATCACTTTCAGTTTTGTAAACCGGGATTAAATCACCTTCTTCGTTATCTGTCCAAACATTTTTTTCTAGCTGTTCGGTGTTTTTCTTAATAACCGAATTGGCAGCACCTACAATAGCTTGTGTAGATCTGTAATTTTGTTCCAGCTTAATTTTCTTAAGATCTGGGTAATCCTTAGAAAAATTAAGAATGTTATAAATGTTAGCTCCACGGAATGCATATATACTTTGAGCATCGTCTCCAACCACACATATATTTTCAAACTTAGCCGCTAAAGATTTAATAATTAAGTATTGGGAATGGTTCGTATCCTGATACTCATCCACCATAATATATTTAAACCTAGATTGGTATTTATGTAGTATAGTTGGATTTTTTTGAAACAGCTCATTCGTTTTAAGAAGCAAATCATCAAAATCCATAGCTCCAAGCTTAAAGCACTCTTTACAATAGGCTTCGTATATTTTACCAAACTGAGGCATTTTCCTCTGGTTATCTTCATCTTGAAATTCAGGACGAGCCCAATAAGCCTTATAAGTTACTAAGGCATTTTTTAGACTTGAAATACGACTGGCTACAGCTCTCGCTTTATAATAGTCTTTATCCAAGTTCATTTGTTTTACAATACGCGTAATTATCTTTTTCGCATCATCTGTATCGTAAATTGTAAAATTAGAAGGGTAACCAATGGCTTCGGCTTCAAATCTTAAGATTTTAGAAAAAACAGAGTGAAAAGTACCCATCCATAATGCCTTGGCATCAGATTGTCCAATCACATTACCTATACGTTCTTTCATTTCCTTTGCCGCCTTATTGGTAAAGGTTAAAGAAAGAATTTGATAAGGGTCTACACCATTTTTTACTAAATGTGCAATTCTATATGTTAAAACTCTAGTTTTACCAGAACCCGCACCAGCAATTACCATTAATGGTCCTTCGGTTTGAAGAACAGCTTCGCGTTGAACTGGATTTAATCCGTCTAAATAATCAGTCATTGTAAAAAGTAATCAAGAACACAAAAATAAGATTATTTCATCTTATGATTTAAAATAA
>CBDEVQ010000039.1:0-26774 GCA_965243605.1 Flavobacteriales bacterium | reverse complement strand
ATTTTAAACTTTATATAAAGATATCGGCTCAAGACATATTTGTTGTGGGTTATCCAAAAATTTGAGTTACTCTATATAGAACATATTCTGTATTTCTTACCCCTCTAAACTGAGCTCTGAATGCATTAATTTTAGCATTAAAAGATTCTGCTGAAGCGTTCGTACTTCTGTTATCAAAATAATTGAGTATTGTTTGATAGTTTAGTGAACTAAAAAATCTTCATAACCAATCTCAAGTAGATCTCTTAGTGATTGGCAAAGGAATGTAAATATAAAAAAGCGATTTCGATTAAATACCGAAACCGCTATTGTTTTTACGCATTCTTGTATGGTGTTTTTTTCTCTATTCAGATTGTTCAAACATTTAAAGTTGTTAGTAAATCTATCATTTTAAGCGCAACATTTGATGCTGATGCAGGGTTCTGTCCTGTTACTAAATTCCTATCATTTACAACATAAGATTTAAAAGGCTCAGTATGCGAAAAGATTGCTCCTTGTTTTATTAATTCTTCATCAAGTATAAATGGAATTATCTCCCCAAGTGTGTGTTGATCTTCTTCTTCCTCTGCTTTGGTAAATGAGTTGATTTTCTTTCCTTTTAACAAGTTACTTCCATTGGTTAATTTAACATTAAGTAATGCAGCAGGTCCATGACAAACAGCTCCAATAATTTTTCCGCTTTCGTATCTTTCTTTAATAATTTCTTTAACCAATGTATTGTCAACCATATCTGTCATTAAGCCTAAGCCTCCTGGAAAGAATATTGCATCATATGCAGTTACATTTACATCACTTAACTTATGACTACAATTAAGTCTTTTGAATCCGTTACTTTCTATAAATTCCCTACTAACTTTCTGTGAGGAATCATAGCCTACATAAGGTGGTTTACCTCCAGAAACACTTGCAAAGTCTACAGCGTAACCTTTATTGATAAATTCATAATATGGGTCAGCTATTTCCGAAAATTCGTAACCGGCTGGGTGTTTTTCAGTGCCTGTTATATTAGTACTAGTAACAATAAATAGTATATGTTTCATTTTTTATTAGTTTAAGTTTAAAAGAGGAAATAATCATATCTCCTCTTTTTTTTAGATATCAACTATCCTTTACTTATTGCATTCCCTAATTCTTCATTAGTCATTGCAATACCATCTAGATTCCATCCTCCATCTACAGCATGTAGAACATTTACATAGATGTTACCCTTAGGTTGTTTTCCTCCTGATAACTTGTGAATTATTTCAGTTGTATCAGCAAAGAACTGTTTCTGAATATTTCTATCAGCGAGTGCAAATGATGGCACTTTCCATTCAACCCACGCACCAGAAAATTCTTTTCCGCCAGAGAAAGTTGAACTTCTAGGCAATACTGTAACAGTAGCAGTTACATTAGGTGTCATTACAGTATTTCCTGCTAAATTGTGATTTTTCAGGAAAGCATCAGTAATCTGAATTACTACTTCTTTTTCTTTTCCTTTAGGTATTACACCTTCTGTTAATGTCAATGTTAATGGCATAATATATGTTTTAGATTGTAAACTTCATTGTTCAACAACGGTACAAATATCATATCATTAAGAAATTTAAAAGTTGTCTTAAGACAATGCTTTTGAGAATTTTGAAGTATTATATTTACTAATCAGTAAACCTGTAATAATAAACACCCCTCCTATAAGGTGGTAGATATATAAGTGCTTATTAAAAAGAATGGCAAATAATGCTGCCGATAATGGAACAATATTCATATAAATTCCTGCTTTATTTGCTCCCGTAATTTGAACTCCTTTTTGCCATAAAAAATAGGCAAGTGCTGTTCCTAAACAACCTATACCAAATATGGCCATCCAAAAATTGATTGTGTGTGCTGTTAATATTTCTACACCTTTGATTGGTAATAAAATGGAGAAACCTATTAGGCAACATAAACTCGTTAAAAGTGTAAAGTTTAAACTTGAAATTGTTGTAGCATACTTTTTAGTCCAAACATGATGCAAGGCAAAAAACACGTTAGCTATTAATATGAGAATATCTCCATAATTAAATTGGAAATTATTAATGTCAGTAATATTTCCTTTTAAAATTAAATAAGTTACTCCAATAAAAGCAATGATAATACCTATTATTTGGGTTTTCTTGATTGTGGTTTTTAGTATTTTATGTGAAAATAAAATTGTTAGCATTGGATTTAAACTTATAATAAGTGCTGCATTTACTGCTGAAGTATTTAATAACCCAAGAAAGAAAAATAAATTAAACCCAAAAAGGCCAATAAATCCTGTAAACGAAATACCTTTTAGGTTTTTTTGTATTACTTTAAACGAGGGAAGGTTTATTATTCCTAAAATTAATAAGGTTACAACTCCAAATAAGAAACGCCAAAATCCAGCTTCAATAAAACTAACTTCTTTTAATATTATTTTTGCTAAATGAAAATTTAGACCTAAAAAAATAGCAGCTATAATTAAGTACAATGTTGCTTTCATAAACAGCGGACTATAATTTTGCTCGTAACTTACTTAATGTAGAATTAGTCATTCCTAGATATGAAGCAACTGCTTTGCTAGAAAGACGAGATAGCAATTTAGGTTCGTGTTCCATCACCCATTTAAGCTTATCAATTCCTTCCATTCCTAAAAAACTATAAATTCGCATTTGTGAATGTATAAAAGCAAATTCTATAAATTTATGATAGACATTTGCAAATTGCGGTATTGTATCAACTAATTTAAAAAAATCATCTCGATAAATAGTTAACAGTTCTGAAGGTTCTAAGGAAACTAAACAATCTCTTGATGGTTTTTGAAGTATAAAGCTAGTGTTTGCAGATATGATTGAGTCTTCTAATGCAAAGTATCCAGTAATTTCATTGCCTTTAGCATCAATTTCATATAGCTTTAAACATCCTTTTTTAATGAAATAGAAATGTTTACATATTTGACCAATGTTACATAACATTTCATTTCGGGTTGTTTTAATAGGTTTGAAAGTTTTAACTATTTGTTGCAATTCTTTCTCTCCTATTTCTCCGTGACTTTTTATATATTGTTCTAATTCTTGATACACTTTGTCTTTTGTTTAAAGCACAAAGATAAGAAGTGTTAATTGTGTAGACATTGTCATATGACCACCTTTTTTAGTCTTATTTTTTGGATTTATGCGGTTTTTGTCAAAATGCATAACCGTCAGTTACGGGTTAATTTTCGGCTTAGCACAGACTTTAGCAATTCCGAGTGGATTCGGACGTAGTCGAATCCGCCGTAATTGCGGTTATACATTATTAGGCAATGTTTTTAATTTCAGTCAGTTCAAAGAACCGATTGATTTTGGTTAATAATTCATTTTTCGGTTTATTCATATTCAGTACGTTGTAAAACGGGTTGTTTATCGATTTGTCAATCAGTTTTCCATTCCGAATTTTCATTAAGTGAGGAAATCGGTTATAATTTTTGAGTTTGTATAAAGCCTCTGAAATGAATTCAGTGCTATATTCCGATTCTACTTTTTTTCCATTCAGATACACGATTTCAATTCCGTCTGTCAGATTTGGTACTATTTCGTCCACAATATATTTTTTCGAGTTCTTTCGATTGTTGTAACAGAAAAAGTTCTTTCCATTATTTTCGGTTAAAAATTCAGAGTATTTTTTTTCAAATCTCTTTCGTTGGAAATGTAAAAATGGCATTGAGATTATAATTATTGGAAGCATTAGTACAAATAATGGAATTCCAATAACTATAAATAAAATCAGTCCGATTGTGTTATTTATCTGTTTCAATTTTCTGTTTGCTCAAATGTTGCCTAACGGTTAGTACATGCGGCGTGCGACGTTAGGAGCAAGATCGTCATGTACATTGTTGTGTGCTGGCATTTTCTACTAACTTATATTTTTCTTGTCCATTATTAGTAAAGAAAACACTTAAATGATCAGCCCAAAAACTATCAGTTTCTCCATCTTTAATTTCAAGTGCAGAAATCCATATTTTAAAATTCTCAAATTCAAACCCCCAACTTTGAGGAAGTTTTGTAACTGTATTTTCCGATTTAACAATTCTATTTCCGCAATATTCAGTTGTTATTCCTTCACTAATATCCCACAATATATTAATTCTTGATATTATTTTTCCGATTAAGTTTTTCCAATTTGGGTTTTCCGTTACTCTAATTGTTTTAAATCCGTCTCTTTTTGTTATTCCGTCCAAAATTTCAAATCCAATTCCGTAACAATAAAATTCATTGTCCCATTTAATTTGTATTATTTGATCGTTTTCAAGTTGAAATATCACATTCATATCGATAGAGTGAATTTCATTCGAGTATTCCCAATACTCTAATTCCGTTTCATAATTAATTTCTTCATAGAATACTTCCTTAATTTTCTGTCCGATTAAGTTGGTCTTTATTCTGTCGTAATATTTTCTTTCTTTTTCGGTCATTTCTGGGCTTGCACACAACGGTTAGTATAAGAAACGTTGGGCAGAGAATAAGCGATACGTTTCGGTTTGGTATTAAGCCAAATATAATATTTTGCTTTTATCTTTTTTGTTGAAAATGCTAATTTTATATTTAGCGAACTTTGTTAGTACTCACAAACCTTTAGATTTAGCACAAACGCCCTATGTTTTTTATACAGTGTTATCTACTGTTGTATTTCAGTTTACATTCTTTTAAATGTTCTAGGAGTCATACCTGTCATTTTTTTAAAAAATTTACTAAAATTAGTAGCTTCTGAAAACCCCATTTCTTCCGCTATTTCAGCAACATCTTTTATTCCTTCTTGAAGTAAACTTTTTGCAATAATTAATTTATGATTCAACACAATTTGCTTTGCCGTCTTTCCAGTAGATTTTTTAATAGATTCAGATAAATAATTCGGACTAATATTTAACCTACTTGCATAATCAGCAATAGTTGTTATTCTAGTTTTATCTTTAATAATGTTTTGCTCAAAATGCATTGCGATTTTATCAAAAGTAGTTAATGAAACTTCTTCTGGGTTTAAACTTAATATGCGATTTAGTATGTGAAGTATAACTTCTAAATAACTAGAAAGTATTTCTTTTTTATATTTTCCATCTATTCGATGTTCAGCATATATGTCTTCCGCTAAATCAATAATTGGTTGTAATTTAGTTTGATTTAATACATAATGAGAAAAAGTATACGAATTAAAAAAACGAAATTCATTCATAATTTCAAAATCTCCTCTTTGTTTAGATAAAAAGGAAGGTTTAAACGCGATAATATATCCATCATCTTGTTTAATTAATGGGTGGTTATTAAAGTCTATTGAAAACACCTGTCCCATTGAAGTGAATAACAAATGATTATCAATCCCTCTTATTTCATCACTTCCTACAGTAATTTTTGGTATACTGATTTCTTTTATACCTATTGTAAACTCAAAAAATGACCTTCTATGTGGTGTCCTGAATTTAATAAGATCCTCAGGAGTCATTGAAGCGTGTAATTCTTTAAAATTAATAATGATAAAATTATCAAAAACCATTTTTTTGCGAATCAAATCAACCGGATAATAGGTTTGTATGTCATTATATATTTTCATAATTTACAAAATAATGAAAAAGTATCAGTATTTCCCATAAAATGATTATTATCCTTTATTGTTAACTATCTAATTTTGTACTCAGATAAAAACAACGGTTATGGAAGAACAACTAAATAATAAAGATTTAGTCATCAGTAAAAGGGATGATAGTCCAAACTATTTAATGGCAGAAGGTGAATATGTTAATATTATAGTTAATGCCAAACAATCTAATTCTGAATATGTAATTTCTGAAGGCATCATGCAACCTGATAGTTTTGTACCTAAACATTATCATAAATGGGAAGACCAAACATTTCATATTATTGAAGGTGAATTTGAAGCTGAAATCGGAGATAAATCCTATGTATTAACAGCTGGAGATACCATTCATTGTCCTAGAAACATATCTCATTACATGAAAAATATAAGCGAAAAACCCGCTAGAGTAATCAGCTATATATTTCCAGGCGACTGGGCAGAGGATTATTTCGCAGAAACGTCTAAACAAAATAATTCAGGTGAATTTAACCTACCACTTGTTGAAGAAAAATATGGAGTAATTTATTTATAATTTTAAAAAAAAAAAAATTGAAAACAATAAGTATTGTATTATCACTATTTTTAATAGTAACATTTTCTACAGCTAACTCTCAAGTTATACATGAACAAGAAGATGTACACAATCATGAAAAACCACAATTTGATTTTAATCCAGCTATTCCAGAAGTTAAAAAGTTGGCCAATCAAATTTATCAATATAATCAGTTTTTCTATAATGGATTAATCATAATCACCAAGAAAGGTGTTATTGTAACAGACCCTGGAGGAAAAGAAAGAGCACAAGCCATGCGTGAAGAGATTACTAAATTAACTGATAAGCCTGTTATTAAAGTTATCTATACACATGATCATTATGATCATACAAGAGGTGGTCAAATTTTTAAAGACGAAGGTGCAGAATTTATTAGTCATGAAAATGCAGTAGATCTTATTAGTCGAGATCCTAAGAAAGAAACTATTATTCCTACCAAAACATTTAAAAACAAAATGCGTATTCGTTTGGACAATGGGTCTGTGCTGAACCTTCTTTATTATGGACCAAATGACGGAGATGCTATTACTGTATTTCACTTACCTAAAGAGAAAATATTATTTGCAGTTGATTTTCATACCCCTGGAATGCTAGTTGAATCATTTAGATTAGTAACATTAAATTATAGTCAGGTTTACAGAACATTGAAACAAATTAAACAAGACTTAAAGTTTGATATAGTTGTATCTGGTCATTCACCATTTTCAAGTCCAGAATTATACGATTTAGAGCTTAGGTTTATTGAATCTCTTTACACTAAAACATTGGCAGGAATACAAGCTGGTAAAACTACTGAGCAATTAATGAGTGAATTAAAGTTTCCAGAAATAGAACATTGGATGGGATATAAAGAAAATTTACCAGCTCACATACAGCGTATGGCTTATTCAATTTGGCATGGAAATTAAATATAGAATTAATAAACACTCTTTTTTTAGAGTAAGTCGTTTATACTTTTTTACTTTCATTTTATAAACATATTATTTTGATTTGTTGATTTGAGCTACTAAAAGGAAGAATTCGTTTAGTAATGGGATAATAGTAGATAACACCCAAATATAGGCATTGCGGTTATTTTTCTTTTAATTATGGCGGTTATCTAAATACAGAACAAGTATATAAATAGCTATTAAACAGTTATTTACATATATATTTAGAATGATAATTATTTTTGTAATTTGCTCAAAATGATCTGGAGGGATACAAAATCCCCATTTGGCACATAGGTCAGTGAGTAAACCAATTAATTCCCTCTCCATTGGATGGGTACCTTTCTGTACTACAAGATAGCATGCCACTCCGTCGACAGAAACGCCGTTTTGCCATGCCCTCTTGCTAGGGATACCCTAGAACCCGAGAAAATAGCGCTATATTTTCGGTCTTTTCGAAAATTCGAAAAGACTAGATCTAAAAAATAAGGTTTTTGACGTATTTTTGATGGAAATAGAACATTCAAATAGTGAATAAATATAAAGCCTATCATTCGGCAATAAAAACGTCGTTTGCGCTTGGAATTCAAAATGAAATATTACCAAAATATTTCCTTAAAGATATAGCTCCTTCAACGGCTCATTATTGGAAAAATCAGAATCCTGAAAGATATATCGGTTCAGAATTAGTCTCATCAATCGAAAATGATTTAGATGATGTAAAAACTATGCTCGATTATCGAGTGGCTCGCATGAGAAAAGTCTTTATGGCTTTTCTTAGGTTATATATAACCATTATTCAAATAGTAGGAAAAGAGAATCTTTATCTACTGTTAAAAGATAATAAAGAAACTGTGATTAAAGCTATTGATGCAGTTTCTAAAGCAACTGGAAATAAATCAGCTGAACTTTTGATTTGTAAATTCTTGAGAATTTCTCATCACACTTTTTCGGTCTGGAAAAACCAAGAACAATTTAAATGTTCTAAATCTCTACTTGGACTTTGTTTTAAAAAAGTGACTCAGCAAATTTCTAATAATGAACTTGTGGTCCTGAAAAAGTATATGACCAATACTTCATATTCTCACTGGCCGATATCTTCCATTTGGGCTAAAGCCATTCGTAAAGGAGAAATTTCTATGTCTCAATCAACTTGGTATCGACATTGTAAAAAGCTTGGTTTTACCACCGAAAGAAAACCTAAGAAAAAAGTCAAAACCAAAATTTCTGTTCGTGCTAAGAAAGTGAATCAAATTTGGCATATGGATTTGTCCTATTTTACAACCACAGATAATATCAGACATTACATCTACACCGTGGTTGATAATTTTTCTCGTAAAATTGTGGCTTATGATGTCGCTACGGAGCTTTCTGCTAAAATGAGACTAGATTCTCTTAAACGAGCGATAAAAGACATTTTTAACGTCGATATCAAACCAAAACCCAACCTTGATTTAATTGTAGATGGTGGTTCGGAAAATAACAATGAAACCATTCATGAATTTATCCGAAACGCTCATGTGAATATTGATAAGAAAATAGCCTTGAAAGATGTTATTTTCTCCAATGCTATGGTTGAAGCGCCATATAGAATTCTTAAAAGTAGATATTTTAAGGATAAAGAAATCAGTTCAAATAACATTCAACAAGAGCTCGATTATTTTGTAAATGACTACAATAATAACCGACCTCATTATGCACATACGCTTTATACACCTCAAGAAATCTATGACCAACCTGAATTAAAAGACGTAAAACCTAAACTTGATAAAATTAACCATGACCGAATTAAAGCCAATAGAAATTTCTGTTGTAAAGAAATACAGGAATAATTATGTCCTGATGTGATCAAAACATGACCAAAATAAAAGAATCAATCTGATTTCTTCACGTTTTCTAATTCCCAAATATCAATGAGCTTTATTTTCTAGTTTTTTAAATACTCATTTAGATTTTCTGTCCCTCAAACTGAGATTTTAAACCTAAATGAGTGTTTATTTTGTTACATTCGAATTTTCAAATAGACTATCTGATAAAGAAACTATTTTATGACATATTAGTCATCAACAACTTACATTATCATACACCTGTTTTCTCATCTATTGTGCACATGATAGTTTGCAACTTTAACTACTACTAATTCAAAGAAACAAAAAAAGCAATGATTTAACAACCATTGCTTTTAATAAATCATAAATATTACCTCTAATAATTATGGTCAGATATAAACTAAATACTATTGATAGTAGAGATATACATCCCAATATAAACTCTGATGCAAAGGTATATTAATTGAATCATTAATATATTAAATTAACATCTATTTACCTTTACAAAAACGTTAATTACTTTTTGTTCTTTATATCTGTTTTGTTTGGATATACTCTTGTGATTAAAATGTCATTATCAATCTCTTTATAAAGCACTCTAAATTTCTTCTTTACGATAATACGTCTACAAGATGGATCAAATTCATCTACTTCCCATTGGTTAGAAAAAAGTAATTCATCTGTCGCAGTTAATATTTCAACTATTCGTTTCCCTGCTGTTTCTGGAGAATACTCTATGTAATGATTATATATATCATCTAAATCTCCTTCAGCCTGTTCTGACCAAACTACACTATTAAAATCTTTACCCACTTAAAAATTTATTTAGATAAAAATTTATTCTTTAATTCAGCTGATGTCTTAAAACGACCTTGCTTGTATGAAGTTACTGCATCTGCATTTCTTTGAATATACTCTTGCTTTGATATACCTTCTCCTTTTATATTATAGATAACCGTATTATCATTTACAACATCTGAAAACAAGACGTTTTCTAATTGTTGTAACTTCTCTGCATTTGCTAATTGCATAAAACGTTCTATAAATTTATATTTTCTTGCTGTTAAATCCATAATTTTTGATTTACTCCTTAGTACAAAGATAAGAATTTAATGTGTATACTTACCAATTAGTAACTTTATAGATTTAGTTAATCATTCATCGGATGAAATTTCTCAATAGCCATCGCTAAACTTTCTATGTCATGAACCTTGTATTTCTCTGTACTTGAAATGTATTTATGCCCTGCTCTATATTGAGCTTCTCTTAGATTTTCTGTTTGTATCCAATAGGTAATTCTTGATGCTCTAATCTGATTAAATCCTGTAAATTTTCGATCCTGTTTTTTTAATTTCTTGGAGAGCTTGGCTAATACATTTTGCAAGTCTGGTTTTGAGCCTAAACTTAAAAATAAGTCATCGGTGTATTTCTCTGTTTGCCTGATAAGTTCGTTTCTCGCAGTTGTTGTGTACATCATTAAATCCATGATTTGAACTGAATCTAATTTTAATGTTTGTGAGTTACTCTTTCTTGTTTGTGGAAGATTTACAATTACAAGATAGCATGCCACTCCGTCGACAGAAACGCCGTTTTGCCATGCCCTCTTGCTAGGGATACCCTAGAACCCGAGAAAATAGCGCTATATTTTCGGTCTTTTCGAAAATTCGAAAAGACTAGATCTAAAAAATAAGGTTTTTGACGTATTTTTGATGGAAATAGAACATTCAAATAGTGAATAAATATAAAGCCTATCATTCGGCAATAAAAACGTCGTTTGCTCTTGGAATTCAAAATGAAATATTACCAAAAGATTTCCTTAAAGATATAGCTCCTTCAACGGCTCATTATTGGAAAAATCAGAATCCTGAAAGATATATCGGTTCAGAATTAGTCTCATCAATCGAAAATGATTTAGATGATGTAAAAACTATGCTCGATTACAGGGTCGCTAGAATGAGAAAAGCATTTATGGCTTTTCTTAGGTTGTATATCACCATTATTCAAATAATTGGTAAAGAGAATCTTTATCTACTTTTAAAAGAAAACAAAGAAACTGTGATTAAAGCCATTGATAATGTTTTCGAAATCACAGGTTGTAAATCTTCAGAACTTTTGATTTGTAAATTCCTTAGAATTTCTCATCATACTTTTTCGGTTTGGAAAAACCAAGATCAATTTAAATGTACTAAATCATTGCTCGGACTTTGTTTTAAAAAAGTGACTCAGCAAATTTCTAATAACGAACTTGTGGTTCTGAAAAAGTATATGACCAATACTTCATATTCTCACTGGCCGATATCTTCCATTTGGGCTAAAGCCATTCGTAAAGGATAAATTCCTATGTCTCAATCAACTTGGTATCGACATTGTAAAAAGCTTGGTTTTACTACCGAAAGAAAACCTAAGAAAAAAGTCAAAACCAAAATTTCTGTTCGTGCTAAGAAAGTGAATCAAATTTGGCATATGGATTTGTCCTATTTTACAACCACAGATAATATCAGACATTACATCTACACCGTGGTTGATAATTTTTCTCGTAAAATTGTGGCTTATGATGTCGCTACGGAGCTTTCTGCTAAAATGAGACTAGATTCTCTTAAACGAGCGATAAAAGACATTTTTAACGTCGATATCAAACCAAAACCCAACCTTGATTTAATTGTAGATGGTGGTTCGGAAAATAACAATGAAACCATTCATGAATTTATCCGAAACGCTCATGTGAATATTGATGAGAAAATAGCCTTGAAAGATGTTATTTTCTCCTATGCTATGGTTGAAGCGCCATATAGAATTCTTAAAAGTAGATATTTTAAGGATAAAGAAATCAGTTCAAATAACATTCAACAAGAGCTCGATTATTTTGTAAATGACTACAATAATAACCGACCTCATTATGCACATACGCTTTATACACCTCAAGAGATCTATGACCAACCTGAATTAAAAGACGTAAAACCTAAACTTGATAAAATCAACCAAGACCGAATTGAAGCCAATAGAAATTTCTGTTGTAAAGAAATTCAGTAATAATTATGTCTTGATGTGATCAAAATATGACCAAAACAGGAAAATCAATCTAATTTTTCACGTTTTCTATTTCCAAAATGTCAATGATCTTTAATTCTAATTTTTAAAACACTCATTTAGATTTTCAGTCTCTTAAAACAAGATTTTAAACCTAAATGAGCGTTTGTTTTGTTCCATTCGAATTTTCGAATAGGTTACCTGAGTAAAACACTATTTTATTACATCCTACTCTTCAGTAGTTTACATATCAAATCGCCTGTTTTTTTGTCAATCAGGCGCATGATAGTTTGCAAGCTTGAACCTCATTAATACTCACTTGCTCGATTACTGGTCGCTGATTTCTTTCAACATTTCGTTCGATTTCCGCATGCGCAAATGACGACGTTAAAAAACTCATAATAGTAATAAAGCTCATGATGTATTTTGTGGTTTTCATATAAAAATACTATACCATCAATACTAAACATAAAGCAAATAGGACTTATAAACCCGTTAACCTAGGAGACCCATAAACAAACAACACTCATCATAATAAATTATGATGAGTGTTGTTTTAAATTAACTGAATTGAGTGTTACAAGATAGCAAATCACTCCGTGACACTTCGTTTATTTGCCCTCTTGCTGGGGATTCCCCAGACCCTTATACAATCTTATAACATCTATTATAGTCAAAATAAATGCGATTAACATACTAATAACGCCTATCCATCTCCCAAATGAATCTGATTCCAAATCAAATCCAACATATGAAGGAAGATATAACATAAGTGCTAGGACAAAATACAACATATTAAAAAAGACATTATAGGTAGAGAGTATGATTATCCTAACTAATCCTAACAGAATAAATAATGGTATGATAAAATAAATTATCAAAGGCTCCCATATAACATAACTTGACTTACTCCCCCATGGGAAAAAATCTAATAAAGTACTAAATGCATACACGAAAAATGCACAAATAGAAAGTACAATAATAGAAACGAATATGCTAATTTTTCTTTTCATAATATCTTTAGTTCGGTGTAATAAAAGGTGTTGGCGTTATTGGTGTCATTTGAACTGGTGATAAAGGAACAGCTTGAGATCTATTAATTTCTGCAGGATCTACATTTTCTAAATAATGATCACTATATAATCCAGATACCACACTTCTATTTTGTAATGGATAAACAAGAATTCTTGGTGTTGCACCAACCCCATTAGCTTGCGGAGGATGGTCATTACTACCTGGTGATATACCACCTGCTACTTGATCCTCAGGAGTCCAAAATGCTCTCATATCATTAATCCCTAAATTACCTGTAGGATTCTCAGAATCACCCTCTCCATCAAATGCTGGAGTATTAACAGTAATTAAATTAGCTCTTATTCCATGCTTTTCAAATAACATATCTATAGCTATTGTCGAAACATTCCCCCCATGGCTATAACCTATTAATGTTATATCTTCTTTTCCATTCATATTTTCCAAGATATAATTAACCAATAATCCTGCTGCTTCTCTTCTATCTGCAAAATTATTAGTTTGATGATTTAATAAATCATCTGTTCTATCTCTTGCAGTACCACTTCTATCAATTACTGTTTCCTGTGATCTTACTCTCCAAGAAAAACCAGTATTCATTGTTGTATTATTAGTTATACTCATAATCGCATTGGTAGTAGGTAATACTAGTTCCGATGTCCAAACGTCAGAATTATGATTAGTTCCATGAATAGGGAATGCCTCAAGTCCTTCTAATTCTATTGCATCTAAGACTCTATTCTCACTAAACGCATATGGTGAATTATGTGGATATTCAGGAGCCAACGGATCTAAAGCAAAGAATATACCTAACCTTGGATTATACATCCTAGCTCCAAAATCTATAGAGTTTCCAGAACCTTTATTAACTTCATCATCGTTTTCCATTCCATTAAATCCATATCGATACCCATCTGGTGATGTGTATTTACGCCCTGGCATTTGCATTCCAAAAGGTAAATAATCGGTTGCAGTTAATAAACGTGCATCGGTATGGTATTTCTACCTTTGTTGGTAGAGTAAGTTAAGACAAAACTTATTTTAGCAGTTATGAAGAGAAGTACTTACGAAGAATCCTTTAAGTTAATGATAATGGATTTATACAAAGGCGGACAATCGATGTCTAGCTTATCGTCTGAATATTCAATAAATTTGAATATGTTATATCGTTGGCGTCGAGAATATTTAAACCCAAAGCGTCCCAGTTTTACGGGCAGAGGCAATGCAGCTTTGACTGATGAACAAAAAGAACTAAAGCATTTAAAAGAAAAATTAAAAGATGTAACCATGGAACGTGACATCTTAAAAAAGGCAGTAAGCATTTTCTCCAAGAAAGACAGAACAGGTACGCTATAATTTTGGAATATTCAGCAACCTATTGTGTCGAGAAGATGTGTAAGTCTTTAAATATAAGTTCTAATGCGTATTATTCATGGAAACGTAGGCTAGATATAGAACGTTCTAGCATCACAATAGAATTAAAAGAGTCTATTCAAGCGGTTTATGCAGAAAATAGAGGATTGTACGGAGCTCCTAAACTCCAAAAAGCTCTAGAGAGAAAAGGTGTTTTTTACTCGAGGTCTTATATTTCTAGATTGATGAAAGAAATGGGGCTATATTCTAAGACACGTAGGAAATTTACTAATACAACGGACTCAAATCATAGTCATAGAGTAGAAGAAAATCATTTAGATCGGAATTTTGAGGTATTAGAACTTGGGAAAGTATGGGTATCGGATATTACTTATATCAAAGTTAATCAGACCTGGCAATATTTAACTACAATGATTGATTTAGCAGACCGTAAGGTTGTAGGGTGGTCTGTAAGTTCTAATCTAACAGCTACAGATACTGTTATTACAGCTTGGAAACATGCGCGATTAAATCGAAATATAGAAGATGACTTTATATTACACTCGGATCGTGGAGTACAATATACATGTGATGATTTTAAACAGATTATTAACTTAAATACAAAAGCGAAACAATCTATGAGTAGAAAAGGAAATTGCTGGGATAATGCCGTTGCCGAGTCTTTTTTTAAAACAATTAAAACTGAACTATGCTACCTCATTACATTTGAATCTAAGAAACATTTGGAGACCGAAATCTTTAAATATATGAACTGGTATAATAACTCTAGATTACACTCTACTCTAGACTACAAAACACCTACCGAAAAAGAACAAGAATTAAGATACAAACAAATTAAACGAGTGGCTTAACTTTTTCTACCAAATTTTGTAGGAATATCAGTATCTGTTGTTTTTAAATCTGATACAACAGATAATACATTCCCAAGATGGTTTTTTAATTCATAGCGCTTTAAACCTACGGTTAAACTATTAGATACATCGTTAATTCCATCCGAAGCAATATAATCTATATATTCTATATCCAACTCTGGATAATAAGAAACATCCAAGTCATCAAAATCCAATTGGTCGTTTTGGAAGGCATCTAACAATACAAAATCAGTTCCTAAATCTGGTGAACCTGTAATGTTTACATTTGCTCCTTGTGGACTAAACTCAAAGGTTGTTTGAGCCGGGTATTTAAACCACTATTCTCAATCTTTAAAACATGTCAATGATCGTTTTATAAAAAACGTTTTTCGAAAACAATTTCTATTGATATCTCCATCATTTTCAACTATGTAAATATACAAAAAACACCTCTTTTACTCTAATATTATTAACTGTTTTCAACCCCAAAAATACAATTTCAAACACGCATTCAACATCACCAAACTTTTACTATAACAAATCGTTTTTCTACTCAAACGTTTTAGATGTGTGCGCAAGTTAACATTCATACGTTCTATATGATTTGTACCATATTGTGTTGTTTTATGAAGCTTACTTGGTATTAAACTTCTGTATTGTTTTAACTTGTCTGTATATATTCGTTTAGCATCTGATAATAACAATGTATTTACCACACTCCGTAATGTTTTGTTCGTTCGTTTGCCAACTTTAAAATCTACAATTTCTCTTGTGTCTTTTCTTATACTATAAGCAATCCATATTCTATTATTTTTATTTCTAATATATGTACATAATTCATCCATTTCGTACGTTTTACCTAAAGTAATCATTGGCTTTTTAACTTGTTTAGATAATTTAATAAGCCTTGATAATACTGTATTGGACGACACATTCAACAAACGACTTATTCCACGAATACTAACTCCTTCTTTTAATAAACCGACTATATTTTCATTGACATCAAAAAAATAAGCTTTGTAGTGATAGTTCTTCATGAACCGTTTACTACAAAGCTTACACTTATATCGTTGACGACCGTCCTTCGTTTTGCCGTTTCGTACTATTGATTTAGTATCACCTGATTTGATACAGCTATGCTCTAAATATTCCATTTATTCACCAAATAATTTTACTTTTTGGTGTTCATGTGTTCGCTATCGCTCGGGTTATTGCCATTTAAGACACTAAAAATATAATAAGGAACTATATATCAGTCTTAAAACTCGATCAAACAACAAAACACGTGTTGTAAATCAACAACTTAACAGATAAACAAAAGCTATCACCTGGTTTGATACATTACCAACGATTTTGGTAGACCTACTACCATCTCTAATACAGCATTTAACTTCTGTTCAGTTTAAAAGTTAATTCTGGGCATAATCATTTTGATACATTACTATCACCTTAATTTCGATTTAACACGAAGAAGAGAATTACCTGCAACATACAGAAGAGGAGAATCTTGACTTAACAAACATTCATTTAAAAAATTGTTCACAATATTTTCACTCCATGAATAACAAGCTGCTGCCAAACCATATCTTGGATCTGTTAAACCTTTTGCTCTATCTTCTCCAAATTTGAAATATTCTTCTATAAAAAAACGTTGTAATTTTTCGTTTGGTAAAATAGAATCATATCCTAAATACTCTAATACTCCTTCTTTCACAGAATAATTATCCATTTTCGTTAATTCAACGTAATCTATATTTTTAGATCTAGATATTCGAAGATATGCTTTAGCTGCATACATCGCTATAATATCATAATTATCAGACTCTATCATAAAATTATTATATATAATTTTTCTATATTTATATAATTTCAATAATCCTATAATTTCAAAAAGTTCACGAAGGGTTTCCCAATCTCTTTTTTCTGACTCTAATTCTAATACATGATCAAACGCAGATAATATTTCATCTGAAATAATTTCTTTATTTAATAGATTTAATCTAATCTCCTTTAACTTCTTTCTTTTTTTTACCTTAGACTTACCATATAATATGTCTAATGTTTCTCTATTATCCATACTTCCTCTTTTTTTGTTCTTACTGCACGATATCCCAACGGCATATCAAGAATACTTATAATAGATGGATCAAGATCTATAACTTGCTGCAATGATAATAAAACTGCATCTTCTGCAGTAACGACTCCTCCATCTAAAAACTGCCAATCACCATCATTATCTTTAATAACTACTTTTATAAGATTATTATCAAGAATTTTTTTGGTTGTAATCACTGCTATTTTTTTATCCATTTTAATTCGGGACTTTATCTGATTTATATATATTTTGCCTTTTAGAAAGAATTTGAGCATTCGAACTACTATTTGTTCCACTTTTAGATTTAGGAATAATATGATCTACCTCTGCCTGATCCATATCTGCCTTAACACCTTTTTTAGATTGAACAGGTTGATTTAGGGTTGAAGTACAAGATAGCATGCCACTCCGTCGACAGAAACGCCGTTTTGCCATGCCCTCTTGCTAGGGATACCCTAGAACCCGAGAAAATAGCGCTATATTTTCGGTCTTTTCGAAAATTCGAAAAGACTAGATCTAAAAAATAAGGTTTTTGACGTATTTTTGATGGAAATAGAACATTCAAATAGTGAATAAATATAAAGCCTATCATTCGGCAATAAAAACGTCGTTTGCTCTTGGAATTCAAAATGAAATATTACCAAAAGATTTCCTTAAAGATATAGCTCCTTCAACGGCTCATTATTGGAAAAATCAGAATCCTGAAAGATATATCGGTTCAGAATTAGTCTCATCAATCGAAAATGATTTAGATGATGTAAAAACTATGCTCGATTACAGGGTCGCTAGAATGAGAAAAGCATTTATGGCTTTTCTTAGGTTGTATATCACCATTATTCAAATAATTGGTAAAGAGAATCTTTATCTACTTTTAAAAGAAAACAAAGAAACTGTGATTAAAGCCATTGATAATGTTTTCGAAATCACAGGTTGTAAATCTTCAGAACTTTTGATTTGTAAATTCCTTAGAATTTCTCATCATACTTTTTCGGTTTGGAAAAACCAAGATCAATTTAAATGTACTAAATCATTGCTCGGACTTTGTTTTAAAAAAGTGACTCAGCAAATTTCTAATAACGAACTTGTGGTTCTGAAAAAGTATATGACCAATACTTCATATTCTCACTGGCCGATATCTTCCATTTGGGCTAAAGCCATTCGTAAAGGATAAATTTCTATATCTCAATCAACTTGGTATCGACATTGTAAAAAGCTTGGTTTTACCACCGAAAGAAAACCTAAGAAAAAAGTCAAAACCAAAATTTCTGTTCGTGCTAAGAAAGTGAATCAAATTTGGCATATGGATTTGTCCTATTTTACAACCACAGATAATATCAGACATTACATCTACACCGTGGTTGATAATTTTTCTCGTAAAATTGTGGCTTATGATGTCGCTACGGAGCTTTCTGCTAAAATGAGACTAGATTCTCTTAAACGAGCGATAAAAGACATTTTTAACGTCGATATCAAACCAAAACCCAACCTTGATTTAATTGTAGATGGTGGTTCGGAAAATAACAATGAAACCATTCATGAATTTATCCGAAACGCTCATGTGAATATTGATAAGAAAATAGCCTTGAAAGATGTTATTTTCTCCAATGCTATGGTTGAAGCGCCATATAGAATTCTTAAAAGTAGATATTTTAAGGATAAAGAAATCAGTTCAAATAACATTCAACAAGAGCTCGATTATTTTGTAAATGACTACAATAATAACCGACCTCATTATGCACATACTCTTTATACACCTCAAGAGATCTATGACCAACCTGAATTAAAAGACGTAAAACCTAAACTTGATAAAATTAACCATGACCGAATTGAAGCCAATAGAAATTTCTGTTGTAAAGAAATTCAGGAATAATTATGTCTTGATGTGATCAAAATATGACCAAAACAGGAAAATCAATCTAATTTTTCACGTTTTCTATTTCCAAAATGTCAATGATCTTTAATTCTAATTTTTAAAACACTCATTTAGATTTTCAGTCTCTTAAAACAAGATTTTAAACCTAAATGAGCGTTTGTTTTGTTCCATTCGAAAATTCGAATAGGTTACCTGAGTAAAACACTATTTTATTACATCCTACTCTTCAGTAGTTTACATATCAAATCGCCTGTCTTTTTGTCAATCAGGCGCATGATAGTTTGCACCTTTTCCTTGACCACTCAATACCTTTCAGTCACCCAAAAAGCACCGCAAGGCGGTTTAAATACGTCTCCTAATAAACGTATTTGGTAGACCTACTACCATCTCTAATACAGCATTTAACTTCTGTTCAGTTTAAAAGTTAATTCTGGGCATAATCAGTTTGATACATTACCTGGTGTTGCCACCCGTTACCCTTCTTATTGACTCCTTAATACCAATAGCTAATACACTATCTTCCTCCCAATTAATATTATCTCCTTGATTACTATAACTGAGACCATATAATATATTATCTAATTCAAAATAGTAATAATAATGAAAAATAGTATTCCCTAAGTATTGTGATGTAAACATTACCGAAAATGATTCTCTATTACTTTCATGTAAAATAAAATTAAAATTCCTCTGTTTTTCTTTACGATTATATAAGTCCGACTTTTCTAAAAACATTTTTTCATAATCAATAATTGTAAACTCTGAACTTAAACTATCCTTACTAAAATAAATTAAAGTATTACCATCAACAAAATAATGTTCTATATCCCCCCCTCTAAGCACTTCAAAATTTATTGATTCATCCTTATCACAAATCTGATATTCCTCAGGAATATTAACTAAAAAGCTATTGTAAATTAATATCCCTTTTTTATCAGTATGACAACAAGTTAATATAACACTCAATATTATATAACACCACTTCATAAAATAAGATTTATTTAATTTGGACATATTTCTTCTTCAATTATTTCCTCATTATAATCTACCGCCTCATCTGTACCAAAATTACTCTCCATTTGTTTCACATACAACGTATTAACACTTGGCTGCATATGATCATTCAATTGCGTTTTACTTTCATCACGTAAATCTACCCATCCAAAATTCACATGCTTAAACATCTTACCAGTTATATTACACCTTGTTCTTCCTCCACATACCATAATAGATGCATTATTTGAAGTCTTTCCTTTTGGACTACCATTTACCTCATCTGAATGTCCAATAAACCCTGAATTATGACCTGTCCCATGATTTATCAAATAAGCAGCACCTTCAATTTTAGTACTTTTCAAAGTTGATTCAGAAAAACCTTCGATAGAGTTCGCGTCAAGGCCTACTATACTTTGTCCTACCTTACTTTTTACTTCTGACCTTTCAGGGTTAGTCACACCACCTTGAAAGCTTTTAATTTCAGATTTAGCGTTGTACAAATCAGAACCAAGGAATGATTTTGTATTTTGCTTTACATCTTCTACAGATCCAAGAAATGCAACACCATCAGTCGATCTAATATCTGATGGGGAAATTGTAGACCCATCCCATACAACAACAATTGTATTTAATCCCAAATTACTCAAATTTTCTGTTGCCTGACATGCTATATCTTGCAAATCTTGTTTCGAAAACTTAGTTTCACTTGATGGAAGAGCAACCAAATAAATAACATTATCATTTCCATCAGGGTCTACAAATAAATTAGGATTATTATATGCAAAATGATATGGTGACTGTTCAGGATAGCTAGAAGCATGAGCATCAGTAGTAAACCATCTTCCTAACCTTGGGTCATACATTCTTGCACCAAAATCTATAGAGTTTCCAGGTGATAGTTCTTCATGAACCGTTTACTACAAAGCTTACACTTATATCGTTGACGACCGTCCTTCGTTTTGCCGTTTCGTACTATTGATTTAGTATCACCTGATTTGATACAGCTATGCTCTAAATATTCCATTTATTCACCAAATAATTTTACTTTTTGGTGTTCATGTGTTCGCTATCGCTCGGGTTATTGCCATTTAAGACACTAAAAATATAATAAGGAACTATATATCAGTCTTAAAACTCGATCAAACAACAAAACACGTGTTGTAAATCAACAACTTAACAGATAAACAAAAGCTATCACCTGGTTTGATACATTACCCACTACCTTCCAATATCATTATTAATAATAATATTCAAATCACAAACTCTATTATTTTCATCAGTAATTGTAACATTTACCGTGTCCCCTATTTTATAGGGGACAGGTTGATTTGAAAAATACCCCATAGTTCCTTCTCCTTGAAAATATATTTTCAAGTCATAATGGCCTTTATCCTTTGGGTAAATAAAATTTAAAGACAACTTATCATTAATTGCCTCTTTATAACCTAATGGTAACATTCCAAATTGTATGAAATAATAATTTTTTGATAAAAAAAAATTATATTTCTCGCAAGTTAAAGTATCTCCACTCAATACTTCAGATGATTTCATAATTCCATCTTCACTAATGACAAACTGCTTCTTAATAAAAGACCCTGATGGTGATGTAAAAACACTTAAGCACCAATAAGCATATAACAAAAATGTTAACATATATATTACCTGTTGCTTTCTCATTCATTTATTATTTTTTTTCTTTTTTCTCTTCGGGTTGTATCTGTTTTATTTCTTTCAGAACTTCATCTTTATCAACACCTTCATTATTTTCTTCAATAGACTCTTGCTTTGACTGAGGATAAAAGTTAGGAGTGTATAACCAACCTGATTCACCATCTTCAAATCCCCCTGCATCTAATGCGTCTTCACAAACATGGGTACAATTAGTCCAATTCTCCCATTTCCTTATCACCTCTTTTTTAGCTGCAACATGCATTTTTTTGTCTATTTTATCCTCAGTAGTTTTGATTAAATAAGCCTCTCCATATCTTTGCACTAATGTTCCATCTTCTGACCTCTTAGACGATTCAAAACCTTTACCATCATGGTAGTCATCTTTCATCGTATTAAACTCAGACCTTGCAAATTCTTTAAAAGTTTTAAAATCTTTGATAGTGTGCTGTTGTTCAACTGGACCTGTATCCGTATCTTTAGAATAATACGTCCATCCATTTTCATCATCACCAATTAAAATTGCTTGGTGACCATGTCTACTAATCACACCTCTATTTTTTCTATTTTTTCTTGTACCATAAGATAACACAATAATATCTCTTCCATCAGGATCTAATGCCCAAATGGGCATATTATTCACAAAACTATAAGGAGTGTAAGCAGGAAATTTCGCAGCCAATGGATCAACAGCAAACCATCTTCCAATTCTAGGATCATACATCCTAGCTCCAAAATCTATAGAGTTTCCAGAACCTTTATTAACTTCATCATCGTTTTCCATTCCATTAAATCCATATCTATATCCATCAGCTGATGTGTATTTCCTCCCTGGCATTTGCATTCCAAAAGGGTAGTAATCGGTTGCCGATTTAACATCTGCTATATAATGAGACAAACTTCCTAAACCATAAGAATTGTACTCGAGTGAGGCATAATCAATTTAAACATTACCCATTTATTTTAATAGGAACAATAAATTCATATTCCTTACCATCACAAAAAACACCTAATAATTTAATGGATAAATCTACCTTCTCAGGAATAACATATTCCAAATGATACTCATTACGACTTTGTGAATCTTGATCTAACACATTAGATATATCTCCATTAATAATTGTATAAACTTCAAAAATAAACTTACATTTTGGAGGAGTTGGTACAACAAAATCAAAAGAAATAGTATCCCCTATTTCTACAGAAATAGAATCATTTAAATAATCTTGATCTGGTATTATTTCTATAAATGGAGTTCCACTATATTCTAAAACCTCCCCATACTTTAATTCGAACATCGTATAATTCAAATATTGACTATTATAACGATATTTGATAAGAGTACCTAAAGAATCATATGTAAACGATTCGCCATCTTTTTTCCCTTTAATAAAATTGGTTATCTTTTCAAGATTACCATTAGGGTAAAACCATTGTGAGATGCCATCTAATTCATCTTCTATATAGTTACATGTATATACTAATTTAGTATTTTCATAGGAATTAAACTTTCCATTCGACATTCCATTTAAAATACTTCCTGTAATAGTTATATTACCATTAGAATCATATACGGTTAATAAGCCATTTTGTACAGGCTCTAACTCACCTATGATTTCATACACTGTCCCATCTGTTTGATGTATCTCATATTTTCTTTTATTTTCTACACAAGAGAATAAAAAAAAAGTACATACAATTATTAACTCCTTTATTTTATTATTTGTAGGCTCTTTACTTGAATGAGATTCTATCCCGTCTTCATCTATAGCCTTCCAACCATTTCCTATACACCCATTTCCAGCATTACATCTTATTGTAGCTACCTTACTCTTAGACTTTTTATGTTTTTCAATAATCTTTTCGGTTTCTTTTTTAATTTGTTCAACTTTATCAACAAAAGCAGCAGCATTTTTAGCTTTTTCATAAATATCTTTAGGTGGATCCGGAGTAACTCCCTTTTTTGGGAGCTTACCATCTTAAAATTTGAGTGGGTTTAGTTTTTAGACTCTCGGATAAATCCTCTTTTTACAAGATAGCGTGACGCTCCGTGACACTTCACTTACACGCATCTTGTCGGGAAATTCCCGAACCCTTTTTATGAAAATTATTTAGATACATTACCTCATATTGATACTTTACCTATGATAATACAATCATCTACAATATCGAAAGACACTTTCTGCCTAATATCAGAAGAAATAAGAACTCCATTATTCTCATCTACATCAATAAATATATCAGAATCAATTCTTTCTGATAATTCACATAGAAAATCCATATAACTAGCTTTATCATCAATAAGTAATTTATTTGTTCCATTTACATAAACTAATGAACAAGAAGTTTTAAAATTACATTTTGGTCTTTCGAACAACTCAATAAATATCTTTGCTTTATTTAAGTTTTCATCTGAATCTAGATAAAGATTACAAAACATTTCTTTTGGAATATTTAACAAAAAAGAGATATTTTCAATTAAATCATTAAGAGATATCTTTTTTCTTATTTCAAAATACAAATCCATATTACTTATTTATCTTATTATACACCTCTAAAGCTTTATTATATTGCTCCTTAGTAATAGCATTATGCTCTAAACTCTTCTCTATCCATTTAGATCCTATACCTTCTTGATTCAAATGCCCTAAGATGGAATATTCTTTTGCATCAAGATTATAATATTGTCCTCCCTCTCCAAAAGGTTTAATATTCCCATCTTGTATAAAATATTTATTTCCATTTCTCAACTCATAAACTGTACCCAATGATGGATCTTTAGATGTAGAATAAAGTCCTGTATTGATATCTGTTAAATCTTTTGTTAAATCAACATCAACCCCAACAGTATTACCTGCTTTTTTTGGTCTAGAATTAACCTTAACCCCTTTAGCTAGATGTCGGCTTTTAAAACTGGATCCTACTTTAATGTTATTAACCATTCTAGGTGCATTACTATTTAATGTCCCCACTCCTTCTAAAAGGACTATTGAAGTCATAATAACTCTTGATTGAGCTGTAGCATCTCCATCAATTGCAGCTGAAATAGTTTCCCCTCCAAGCAATTTATACGCAGCATCTCCAAAATAACTACCAGTCACATTTTTAGTAGCTCCGTTTCTATCATACTTCCCTTGATGGTAAGAAGGATCTCTCAGCTTCATAGAAGCAAAACTATAGCCACCCCATGAACTATTCGGATTAACTCTAGGGTCATTAGCTGAAACAAGTCCTAACCTTACGCCTACGTTAAGCCAATATTTTCTAGAAAAAAAGCTTGGTGGATCCCCAAAACCATTCCAATCAATATATGCAATTGGACTATTTCTATGATAAGCATATGGCGTTTGCCAAGCATATTTATCAGTCCAAGGATCAACCGCAAAAAATCTACTTAGCCTAGAATCATACATCCTAGCACCAAAATCTATAGAGTTTCCAGAACCTTTATTAACTTCATCATCGTTTTCCATTCCATTAAATCCATATCGATACCCATCTGATGATGTGTATTTACGCCCTGGCATTTGCATTCCAAAAGGTAAATAATCGGTTGCAGTTAATAAACGTGCATCGGTATCTGTTGTTTTTAAATCTGATACAACAGATAATACATTCCCAAGATGGTTTTTTAATTCATAGCGCTTTAAACCTACGGTTAAACTATTAGATACATCGTTAATTCCATCCGAAGCAATATAATCTATATATTCTATATCCAACTCTGGATAATAAGAAACATCCAAGTCATCAAAATCCAATTGGTCGTTTTGGAAGGCATCTAACAATACAAAACCAGTTCCTAAATCTGGTGAACCTGTAATATTTACATTTGCTCCTTGCGGACTAAACTCAAAGGTTGTTTGAGCCGGGTATTTAAACCACTATTCTCAATCTTTAAAACATGTCAATGATCGTTTTATAAAAAACGTTTTTCGAAAACAATTTCTATTGATATCTCCATCATTTTCAACTATGTAAATATACAAAAAACACCTCTTTTACTCTAATATTATTAACTGTTTTCAACCCCAAAAATACAATTTCAAACACGCATTTAACATCACTAAACTTTTACTATAACAAATTGTTTTTCTACCTAAACGTTTTAAATGTGTTCTTAAGTTAACATTCATTCGTTCTATATGATTTGTTCCATATTGTGTAGTCTTATGTTGATTCTTTGGTATCAAAAACTTATAGTTTCTTAAACCATCTGTAAATATCTTTTTAGCATCTGATAATAGCAATGTATTAACAACACATCTCAATGTTTTATTCGTACGTTTACCTACTTTAAAATCTACAACTTCTCGTGTGTCTTTTCGAATACTATACGCTATCCATATTCGATTATCTTTTCTTCCTATATATGTACATAATTCATCCATTTCATACGTTTTGCCAAATGCAATTAATGGTTTTTGAACTTGTTTAGATAATTTAATAAACCTTGATAATACTGTATTGGACGACACATTCAACAAACGACTTATTCCACGTATGCCAACGCCTTCTTTTAATAAATTGACTATTTCACTATTTACCGAAAACAAATAAGCATTGTAACTGTACTCCTTTAAAAAGGTACAACCACAATGCTTACATTTATAGCGCTGTTTTCCGTTGATAGACTTTCCGTTTTTAACTATTATATTCCTATCAACAAGTTTGATACATCTATGCTGTAAATCTTCCATTATAAAGTCATTTAAGACCTTAAAATTATTCTTTTGATGAACAATATATTGACATTTTAGACAAAAACACTTAAAACACCTTTGAATATCAGTAATATATAAATTTAAAATACCATATCAACAAGTTTGATACATTACCTAATCAATTTGATACATTACCATACCTCCAATCATAATCAATCCTATAAATACTTGAATCATCAATTTTAAACAAAGTAGAATCAAATGACCAATAAAATGGAGGTTTATATAAGAATT
>CBDEVQ010000038.1:0-7761 GCA_965243605.1 Flavobacteriales bacterium | reverse complement strand
TAATAAGATTGAAGATGTAGACGATAAAGGTTTAGGAGATAAACTAATTGCAAACAAATTAGAGTTTGTTAAGTGGGTGTTAAATGAATTTGACTTTAATGATTTCTGTAAGATACAAGAAGTATGCAAAGCATATACATTAAACAAAGAAGAAGTAACAAACGTAACAGACAAAATATTAATTGATAACGGAGCAGAATAAAATGAATATAGAAGATATAAAGAAAATAGGAGATAGTGTAAAAGAAGTATCTGGACTTAACATATTTGACAATACAAGAAGGAGAGATTATGTAGAGATGAGAGCATTAGTATGTTATGTTTTAAGAAAGAAATTGAGGATAGGTTTAACAAACATAGCTTTATACTTTCAATCAGAAGGAAAGACAATGCATCACGCAACAGTAATACACCTTGTTAAGATGTACCCAATGTATAAAAGATACAATTCTAGGTTGGCAAGTATAGAAGAAAGTTTTGAAGAACTAAACAATTTAGAATTTAATCAAGATTCTTATATAAGAAATCAATACTTGTCATACAATTACGATAAACTACAAGAAAAATATAAAAACTTAAAAGACAATATAAAAACAAATCCTATTCTTGACGTATTACAAGATATACCAGAAGATAAAATAGATGAAGTTATTGAACGTATAAACATACTTAAAAAGAGCTGGGATTGGAAAAGCAAAGATGAAGTGTGAAGTAATAGAAGCAAATACATCAATGGAAGGTATGCATTGGTAACAGTTGTACAAGGCATATTTTAATGTTGGTAATTTAACTAATAAAACTAAAAAACAAATGGTTCAAAAAGTTCAACATCCTTCTGAGTACAGAAAAGTTACTTATACAGAGTGGGGTACTTTAGATTGGGATTGGGAAAATCAAGCGAAGCTAGATAAGTGGATTGCAGCTTACTTCTTTAGGTACGATAACTATTATAAAGGACTAACTAACAAACACATAATTAAAAGTGTTTTTGGTCAGAAACCAGAAGATGAAATAAAGAAAGAGATAGACTGGTGGTACAATGAATGCATAGGAGCTTACACACAAATTAAATATTGTATAAAGAAAATAGATGCTTTAGCATTGGTAATTAATTTGTAAATAATTGTGTAAATTTTGTAAAATGTCATATTTTTTTTATTATATAATTATATGTTTATTTAGTAACTATTTATCATTGTGTATGCATTCATACATAAACGTTGAGAGATAATCAAATAAAAATATATTTCTATGTACTTGGGGTAACTATACCCTTTTCAAAAGTGTTAATAAAATAGTATAAGTAGTTAATAAACTTTAGCTTATTTATATTACTTTGTTGCAAACACAATACTATGTTAGAGAAGATATTTCAATCTCACAATAAGTGGATAAACACCACACTTAAATTTGGGTGTAATAGAGAAGAAGCAGAGGACATTGTATCACATATGTACCTTGTTATCGGAAAGATGCTTAAAAAGGGTTTAAACATAGCCTACGGAGATGAAGTAAACTATTATTATATCTATCTAACTTTACGTTCTACCTTTTTACAAATGAAGAATAAGCAGAAGAAACAAAACAAGATATCTTTAGATTTAGTATTAGATTTAGAATCTGGAGAATATATTGATTTCTATGATGCAAATGATATTGTTGAACAAGAACTACAAAAGTTACATTGGTATGATAAAAAAGTATATAATCTTAATACAAGACGAATATAGTATTACAGAACTATCAAAGAAAACAAATATTACATACCATTCTTTATACAACACATACAGAAAAGTAAAAGACAGATTAAAAGAAAAATTAGAAGAATGAAACTAGGAAACCTTATTGAAAGAATTACATACTACACTGGTATTAAATGGATAGTTAAAAAGATATGGGGAGATGACTGTGGTTGTGATGAAAGACAAGAAAAACTAAATGATATTGAACTATGGTAGAAGATAAAATTATTTGGCAAGGTGTAAAACAAAGAACAACATCAACAATGTCAAATGAAGATTTTAAAATAATGTGTAAACTACATTCAAAGTATTTTAATCATAAATATAGTGAGCCTTGTACTTGTAACAAAAAGATGTTAAGGAACTGGATTCAACAACTTGATGAAAAGTTAATTTAATTAATTTAAAGCCTAGCAGTAAAATGTTAGGTTTTTTTTATTATATAATTAGTAAACTAATTTAAACTGATTATGGACGGAAGAACAAATAACAAAGGAACAAAAGGAAATAAAGGAGGTAGACCATCTAAAGCTGAAGAAGTTAAGATGATTGAAAGACTTACACCATTAGAGCCAAAAGCATTTAAAGCACTTGAGAAAGGAGTTGAAGAAGGTAATTTTAAATACGTTCAAATGTTTTATAATTATTATGCTGGTAAACCAAAAGAAACAAAAGATATATCAATAACATCAGAACAACCTTTATTTGATTTAGATTAGTGTTTCAAGTTACAACTGCAATAAAGAAACTTTATAAGTTAAAGAAAAGAAAGAAAGTAATTCAAGGTGGTACATCAGCTGGTAAAACATTTGGTATACTGCCTATACTTATTGATAGATGTATAAGAACACCAAACACAGAAACAAGTGTAGTATCTGAATCTATCCCACATTTGCGTAGAGGTGCTATGAAAGACTTTCTAAAGATTATGATAGCAACTAATAGGTTTAGAGATAGTCAATGGAATAGGTCTGCTTTAAAGTACACATTTACAAATGGTAGTTACATAGAGTTTTTTAGTGTTGAACAACCAGATAAATTAAGAGGAGCAAGAAGAAACGTATTGTATGTAAACGAAGCAAACAATGTACCTTTTGAAGCATACACACAATTAAGTATTAGAACAAGTGGAGATATATGGATTGACTTTAATCCAACTGCTAACTTTTGGGCACATAAAGAAGTTGTAGGCAACGATGATGCAGACTTTATTACATTAACATACAAAGACAACGAAGCATTACCAGAAACGATTGTAAACGATATAGAAGCTGCAAGAGATAAAGCAAAAGATTCAGAGTATTGGAGCAACTGGTGGAAAGTATATGGTCTTGGACAAATAGGAAGTTTAGATGGTGTATGTATTCCAGATTGGAAAGAGATTAAACAACTACCAACAGAAGCAAGGTTATTATGTGGAGGTATGGATTTCGGTTACCAAAATGACCCAAGTACTTATATTAGATTATACAAATATAATGATGCCTATATTTTTGACGAGTTAATATACCAAAAGAAATTACTAAATATAGATATTTCAAACATACTTAATCAACTTGAAATAGATGAAATAATATATGCAGATTCAGCAGAGCCAAAATCAATTGCAGAATTAAGAACGTATAGACATAAAATATTACCTTGTACAAAAGGTAAAGATTCAATTGTATATGGTATCAACTTAATAAACCAAAACAAAATATTTGTTACAAGTAGAAGTAAAAACCTTATCAAAGAATTGCAATCATATACTTGGATGAAAGACAGAGAGGGTAACACTATTAATAAACCAATTGATGCTTTTAACCATTGTATTGATGCAGCACGTTATGCAATTACATCACAGTTAAGTAGTCCAAACAAAGGTAAATACAATATAAGATAATGAGTAATGAGGAAATGATTTCTACTATTCAATGCTTTATACACCACAAAACAAATAAGCAAATAAGAATATTGAAACCAAAAACACCAAGCCAGTTTTTATTACTTACAAGTCTATATGAAAAATGTATAGGCTTTTTTATAAAACATTAAGATAATAGTATTATATATATATGAAGATTGAAATAAACGTACCAACATCATTAAGTGAAGTTACATTAGGACAATATCAAAAGTTCTTAAAGATAGCAGAAGAAAATCCAGAAGGTAATTTCTTAAATGCTAAAATGATAGAAATATTTTGTGGAATACCTTTAAGTGATAGCTACAAATTAAAGATGAGTAGTGTTATTGCTATTATAGATATACTTAATGAATTGTTGAGTCAAACACCAAAAAGAGTAGAGCAGTTTACAATGAATGGTGTTCAGTATGGATTTATACCAGACTTGGACGAAATGAGTTTAGGAGAATATGTAGATTTAGATGGTAGTGCAAGTGATTGGAATAATATGCACATTGCAATGAATGTATTGTACAGAAAAATAAAAATAAAGAAATCTGGTAAATATAATATAGTTGATTACAATGTAGAGAATCCAGAGAAGATGAAAGATATGCCTTTAGATGCAGCAATTGGTTCTTTGTTTTTTTTTTACAATTTAGGAATGGAACTGTCGAAGCATACGATACTCTCTTCCAGCAATCAAGCAGAGATGGAGGCTTATCAAGATCAGCTAATTTCGCAAACAAATGGGGATGGTATCAGTCAATTTATGGTCTCGCTAACGGAGATATTACAAGATTTGAAGATATCACTAAATTAAATATTCATCAATGCTTTACAATGTTATCATTTATGAAAGAAAAAGCAGAGTTGGAATCAAAACAAATAAAAAGTAAATTCTAATGAAGGGTTTTTATCAAGTAACGGAAACAATAAAGAATCAATTATTATCAGATGTAAACGTTAATAATGTAACAACTGGAGATATCACAAAGATTGATTTAAGTAAACAAACAATGTTTCCTTTATCACACATAATAGTAAATAATGTAAATAACGAAGATAATGTATTACGTTTCAGTTTATCTGTTTTGTCTATGGATATTGTTGATGTTTCGAAAGAAGCAACAGTAGATATTTTTAGAGGTAATGATAATGAGCAAGACATATTAAATACTCAATTAGCAGTACTTAATAAATTAGCACAAATATTAAGAGGAGGTACATTACACCAAGATTTATATCAGTTAGATGGCACACCAAATTTAGAACCTTTTTATGATAGGTTTGAAAATGAATTAGCTGGATGGGCAATGACATTTGATGTTCTTGTAAATAACGATATTAATATATGTTAAAGAATGTACAACAAGAGCTGAATAGATTTGCAAAGTATGTTATAACACAATCAAAGGCAAACTTAACAAAAGGTAAAAAGAATAGCTCTAAAGCACTTTATAACAGTTTAGACTACGATATAAACGTAAGTCCAAATAGTTTTTCTTTAAGTTTCTTAATGGAAGATTATGGTGTATTCCAAGACAAGGGTGTAAGTGGTATAAAAAAGAAATATAACACACCTTATAGCTATACAAACAAAATGCCACCTCCAAGTAAAATGGATAAGTGGATTGTAAGAAAAGGTTTAAAAGGTGTAAGAGGTAAAGATGGTAAATTCATATCAAGAAAGTCTTTACAATTTATGATTGCAAGAAGTATTTATAATAATGGTATTAAACCAAGTTTGTTTTTTACAAAGCCATTTAAAAAAGCATTTACTAATTTAGACAAAGACATAATAAAAGCATATCAATTAGATGTTGAAGAACTACTAAAATTTACAACAAATGGCAATAATTAATACAAGAAGTCCACGCTATGTAACGACTGCAATCTCAAATATAGCTTATGCTACTTTAGATATTGAAATATATACTGGAAATAAAAATACTGGTTATACTGGTACACCTCAATATTCTTTAAGAAAACAAATATTACCAAATGCTACTTTAATAAGTTTTGAAATATCAGAACTCATTAGAGATTATTTAGATATGAGATTTTTTGGCTTATATTATTATTCTGATTCATATCATAGTTGCTATTGGGTGCGAATTGTAAAGACATCTTTTGATTCAAATGGTGGTCAATTACAACAAGCAACATCAATTGATTTAGCATTAGATGGTTATACTTACTTTGAAGAAGGTAGTTTCTATTCTTATACTGGTAAAAATCTTTTAATGACAAACAGAGAAGTGTTTGCACTAGATGATAATGTTTACAGAATACCAGTCTATATTGGAACAGATATTAATATTGCTTTTATAAGAGATGGAGAAATTGTTGGCACTTATGTTAATACTGATAATTCTTTAGACACCACAGAACAAGTTTCACATATTACTTTAAATGGAACAAGTGAATATGATTCTTTTAGAGCAAGAGTTGCAAATAATTATCTTGGTGTATTTGAAGATAATAAATGTATCTCACAATATTTAAACACTTTGAGTATTGGTAAAGTAGATACTATACATATTGGAAATACTGATGGCACACTTGATATTATAAAAGTAAAAACTATTGATGAATGTAAGTACGAGCCAAAGAAAATAACCTTTATTAATAAATTTGGTGTATTACAAGATATGTATTTCTTTAAAAAGATGGTTGAGCAAATGACCACAAAAAGACAAAGATATAAAGCAAATACTTTAACTGGAAATCAATACGATACAACTGTACATACAAAAAGAGATTTTAATATTACTGCAAACGAATCAATGACGTTAAGTAGTGGTTTTTTAAATGAATCTTACAACGAGGTATTTAAACAATTAATGTTATCTGAAAAAGTATGGATAACAAATACAACAAATACAGAAGAACAAGTATTACCAATCAATATAAAGACGAGTGATATAACTTATAAGACTAGCTTAAATGATAAATTAGTTGAATACACAATTGAGTTTGAAAATTCTTACAGTGTTTTAAATGACATAAGATAAATGCAAAAAATACAACTATACATAGAAGGTCAAAGAGTAGATTTATTTGAAGATGAAAGTGTTGTATTAACGCAATCTATTCAAAACGTAAAAGACATTAGTAAAATATTTACTGAATTTACAAGAACGTTTGCAATACCAGCATCAAAAACAAATAATAAAATATTTAAACACTATTATAATTTTAGTATTGCAGAAGGTTACGATGCAAGAATTAAAAAACAATCAACATTAGAATTAAACAATCTTTCTTTTAAAGAGGGATTGATAAAACTAAATGGTGTTAAGTTAAAGAATAACGTACCTCATACATACAATATTACTTTTTTTGGAAACACTATAAATCTAAAAGATGTTCTTGCTGATAGCCAGTTATCATCTTTACAAAAATTAAATGACTATAATCAAATTTATAATTTTAGTAATGTTACAAGTGCAATGCAAGTTGCTGCAGAAAATGGTAATATTATAGTACCTTTAATCACACATACAAACAGATTAATTTACGATAGTTCTAGTCATACTGCATTTGACCCAGAAGCTACTATTAACAACATATCACATCACGGAACTGGTACACACAATCAAAATGGTGTTGAATGGAATCAGTTTAAGTATGCTATAAAAGTACAAGCTATAATTGATGCTATAGAATCAGAGTCTTTTCTTGGTGGTCAAACATTAACTTTTTCTGATGACTTTTTTAATGATGCTACAAATGACGAATTTGATAATTTGTTTTTGTGGTTGCATAGAAAGAAAGGACACGTAGATGCACCAGCACAAGTAATACAAAACTTTACACAAGTAACAGAATTAGGAACAACAGTTTGTGTACCAACTACTAATTGTCAGCCATCAACATCAAATGTTTTAAATGGTGTTTTAGCATTAACCGCTCAATCTCCTTATAGTATATCTTTTTTAAATCTAAATGTAACACCTCCAAATACAACAGATGCATATACAATTAGAGTTATCAGAGATGGTTCAACAATAGTAGGAGAAACAACTGGTACTGAAGCAAAACAATTAATAATAGTACCTTTTAATAATAGTACATACACAGTACAAATTGCATCATCAACAAATATGACGTTTGCAGCTGGTAGTA
>CBDEVQ010000037.1:0-44415 GCA_965243605.1 Flavobacteriales bacterium | reverse complement strand
GAATCGGTAACAATTACTTATACAATTGCAGACGAGTAAGATTTTTCATATATATTTTAGATAGTTAATAAGGGAAGACCAGATGTAGATCTGGTCTTTTTTTTGTGCTTTGTTTTTTTACACCTCTCCCCTCTCAAGAGGGGAAGCCGTACTTAATATTAACTGTCAGTTCGAGTGCTTTACAACGTGAAGAGGATATTGTATCGAGAACAGGTTGCTTGTACGATTTATTGAGATTCATTTAGATATAATCTTACTAAAGTTATTTATTGTAATGCGACGCTAAGAGCGCTATGCCCAATACTTTTCCATTGATGAAAAGTATTCAAAAATCTAGTCAAAATGAGGTATACCCTGCGGGACGTTCTCTTTCGGTACTTCGGGCTCCTTTTGCTTACGACTCCGTCAGTAAACAAACGCCACTATGTACCTTCGTTCTCTTATTCTGCATTTTGACACTACAGACTCCTTTGTTTAGTGGAAGTCTAATAAATTGTATTTTGTAATGATTGTCAGTTCGAGTGCTTTACAACACGAGGAGGAAAGTGTATCAAGGATAATAAAGCTTTGATAAAGAATCCATTTAAAATCAAAGAATCTAAATCATTGAATCCTAATTGAAATTAGTTTTTTAGACAACGAATACTATACCCAGTTCCACGATTTTGATTACTTATAGAAGTAGAACTTATACTGAAGAAACGACGACCAGAATGATAACCATTAACTGAACTGGACCAATAGAAACTGTTCACCCCAACACCAAAGAGCGAACCATTAATACGACTACGTCCTCCTGAAGTAGTAAAAGCCAATGAGCTACTTGCTGCTGTTAAACGATTTGTAATACTCTCAGCAGATACAAGCGTAGTTATTTCAGTATCTGTTGGAACACGGTACCCTTGAGGACATGGATTATTTGGTCCCAACTCTCCTTGCCATAATCCATCCTCTATTGCATTTGGTGATGCACCTAAATCTACCCAATTATGGTCCTGAGTTATTGGAGAATCATCTCCAAAATAAAAGATTGAATTATTTGGAGTAACGGTTGTTGAAGGCGATGAAGACGTTGTAGTTGAAACCGGTGTACCTGTAGTAGAATTAGTATAATTAATTAATTCATGACCGTCTGAATAACGACCCCATTGATATAAAGATCCATAAGCATGATAGTCGGTAAATGCTGTAGCTTGTTGATTGGGATTAAATTGAGCATGATTCATATTAGAATAGTTAGCTCCTAAATTATTATTAAGCCATGTCTTTCCATCCGCTGCAACCACGGGTAGGTAAATAAATTTATGATTGGCATCTTCATAATTACGATCTAAAACACCTCCAATAACATCAAGGTTAACATTTCCTTTACTATTTCCATTGACCTGAAAATCTAAAGCTGCTATGGTTTCTTGAATTCCGAACAATTGTTTTTCAGCATTAAAACTCCCATCTCCATCTACTTCTATGGTAGCAGTTATAAAGCCACTAGCACTAAACGTCCCTGAAGGATAGGTTAAACGAAAACTATTGTTGTCGCCACCTTCTGCAGTTCCTGCATTATTTGAAATATATGTACTTGTATACCCAGCATATGTACCCACTCCAGAAGTATATGGGATATTAACCGTTAACTGATTAGATCCATTATCTACAATACCCTGAATATCTACTAAAGGGGCGCCATCGTTAATAGAAACAACTACAGTTGTTTCTGGAAGGGTAAACGTTGCATCTCCAGTAACAACATTAACCGTTTTGGTACAATTTAAATCCAAATTGGACCAAACTCCACTTAACGTTCCTATACTCCCAGGCGTACCCGTTAAACTGTATTCAACAACCTGAGAATTTCCAGGTATGATGGTTGCAGATGATGGACTCACCGAATTCACAGAAAGTCCACTAACTCCACTTAAGACCAAATCGCCTGTTGTAAATCCGATGGTAGTGGTACTAAAACTATTATTGGTAAGTGTTAATGAAAATGTATTAGAAGCCGTTAAAGCAACTCCATTTACATAAGATCCTTCAAAACCATTGGCATCGCAATCATTCGTTACAATAGCTGAACTACCTATATTAAACCAAAATGGATTAGTCGATGAATTTGAATATATCTGTAAACTATTCTCATCCAAATTAAAAAGCATTAAACCCTGTGCAGGATCTACAATTGCATCACGCTGAGCACTCGTCATACGAGGAAATAAAACCCCTTTATTAGTACTGTGCACTTCTAAAATAGACGAATTATCCGGTGTAGTAGTACCAATTCCCACCTGACTATAAGACTCTTGTATACATAACAATAAGCTACAAGATAAAAATATATTTTTCATCATTTATCTTTACTGATTTTTAACCTAAAAGTGTGGTAGTTTTATCTTTTAGACTTTTTATTTGGTTTTAATATTTATACGCTTAATAGATCTTGTAATACATTTAAACTTCTGTAATATTCGAACATTAAAAAATAAATCTGTAAATATCAAAAACCAGTAAATTCAACAACTTATCCCAACCACTTCCTTAAGGATCAAAAAACAAGATAGAGTATAAACATAATGTATTAATTTTAATTTCGAGCTAATAATAACTAAAATTAAATAACATAATGTAAACTTAAAATAAATGCAACAATTTAATTAACAACTTATTACACTTAAATAAATAACATTTAATACTTTATAAACTCAAAAATACATTAACTATTACAAACATAATCAGGTAATACCACTTGATTATAAAATCACGTAAAATCATCTGAAAACTAGTTCTAATAATAATATTTAAATATAAGGAGAAAAGTGTATCGTGAACATATTACTTGTACGATTTAATAGAGGTAATGTAGGCCGTTAAAATGCAATTTTAGTGAATGAGAAGTTGAACTGACAGAATTCCCTAGCTTTTATTTCTGCTGTTAACTCACACTTTTACAATATATACTTCATATGTATAGTCTTTCATTCGTTTTTAAAATACATTTCGTAACTTACTGATAATTAATCTTAAAAGAAACATTACCCGTGAACAAAGATTACAACAATAGCATTCATCAAAACTACCATTCTGTGCGACACATGGCAATGGGATATTTTAGTTGACTTATGCTCTATTTTTAAACACTTGCTTTGTTGTAATACTTAACGGAATAGTAAAAGACCATAAGCCTTAACGGGTTTAAGGTCTTTTTTTTGCCCTAAAATGGAGGAATTACGTCAGTTATGAAAAAATATTACATCAATTACGTAATATTTTTTCATAACTGAAGCGATGTTTACTCCCTAATTAACGCAATTTATTTTGGTCTTTTACGTAATATTTTTTCGTCTGAGACCCGATGATTACCGCCTTATTGATGGACTTTTTATACGTATTTGATGGAAAAATATTGGATTATTGAGGCGTGATTTAGTGGATTATTGAGGTAATTTTAATTGGTTTTGTTGTTATTAATTAGGTCTTTTTGGAGTGGTTTAAATTATCGTTTTCGACTTATTTTTTAGAGGTTCGTTTTTACACACCACTAACCCCTCTCAAGAGGGGAAGATGATTGTCAGTTCAAGTGGTTTACAACGCGAGGAGGAAAAATATTATTAATCTTCGTTATAAGGAAACTGTTCTTTAATACGGATTAATATCTCATTTTGTAACTTTTTCTGCTTTTCTACAAAAATTAAAAAAGGGTTTATAAATATACTTTGTAAGAAATAATAAGATTTACCTTGGTTGGTGGTTATATATAAAAATGTTAAGAAGCCACCTATTTGTTTAACATCTTCTCGCTTAACCAGTTCTTTTTTAATAAGCCCTCTCACTTCTAAAAATTCTGTATTTAGTATTTTAATATGTTTAAGTCTAGAAATAAGGTAAATAAAAACAAATATAATAATCATAGAATAAATCACAGTTGCCACATACACTCCAATAGTAAACAGGTATAATGATACTCCCAGAGCGAGTATCATATATAAATAGAATATTATTAATACGGGTATTGTATATTTTGAAGAAATGTATTTGTAATTATAATATTTCATGGTATTCTACTTGCTTAAACTCTTATATTTAAAGAGGTTTATTTTGCTAAAGGTATGTATTCTTAATAAAGCATTGTGTTTTAATAAAGACTAATTGTTGGAGTTCATTTTTTACACAGCCCTAACCCCTCTCAAGAGGGGAAGATGAAGTGTCAGTTCGAGTGGTTTGCGACATAAGGAGGAAAGTGTATCGAGGACGGATTACTTGTGTTTATTATTCACACTCAGCAATAACTAAAACAGTTACTACTCCTGTTCCTTTATTGTTCGAATCGTCTCTCATCTCACATGTTGCTCCAACCGTTACTTGCTTACCCGAAATACTATTCATTGTTGCTTTAACTTCTATAGACCTAACATGATGATCATGTGAATAACTTACATCAAACCCCTGTACTGTAGCAGCTGCATTAATAACGTTTGAATCGAATGAAATGGATGCTGTTTTTCCGGACTCTACTTGAGCAATTTGAAATTTTGTACTTGCCATAACTTTATATTTTAATAGTTAATAATCTATATGATAATTTTATATCATCCACTTTAAGTCAAAGTAATAACATTAAAAACCAGTTTTTTAGAGTACATATACTTTATTTTATCATCGAGTATTTAGGCTTTATAAAACCTGTATATAAACCCTTATTCTCTATCCATTCATATTGTAATTTCGATTCTTTATAAATTTACCGTCCTTATGGTATAAATTGTAAAAAGAAGTTAATCGTGAAGTGCAACTTTACTTTAGCTAAGGGGAGGAAAAATATAAAGGAGTAGTTTACAGCTAATCAACACCTATCTTATTTAGACTTCCCATTTAATCTTATTTCATTCAGTATATCTATATAAGCAGCTTCATTCTCCTTTCCATTTTCTTTTTCAAGAGTATACATTTGAATGTTTGCTCTTTTTATAATGTCATATTTTAAATCATCTTTATTGTAAGATTCTTTTTTTAACTCTAATATCAGTTTTGTTGTATAGCCGACTCTATCTAATACAACAAAATCAACTATAGAAGACTTAAATACATCAACATATTTATCATCCAAAGATGATAAAATCAAAGCATCTATAATCGAAGTTAGATTAGCTTTAGGAATAACTATATAGTCTGAAAATACTTTCTGCATAGCCTTAAAACAATCTAGTTCATTAAACGATTGAAAGATACAAGAAGCATATAAATTACTACCCACTTCTTTTGTCACTCTGAAGCTTGCCCCTAATCTTTTTTTTATTTCCTGCTTTTTTAGCTTATTTTCAATATCGCGCTCATGATCTTCCACTATTTTCCTACATTCTGGATCATCTAAAAACTGTTTAGCAATATCATAAACTTTATCTGCTTTTGCATATAATTTAGCTATAATAGTATAGTCATTATCTGAAAGTTGAAATTGATAAGATTCATGCGCATGAAAATTATAAATCGCTGCTAGCATTAACTTATTCGATTTAGCATCTTCATCTTTTAGAAATTCTTTAATAAAATGCTGATTAAAAACGGGTGAAAAAGTCACATCTTCTTTAAATAAATAATTAAACTTCTCGTTATCCTTTAATTCTTTTATAAGTTCTTTCCAATTTTTATCTCTAAGTAACATTAGGATTTTATCTCTATCGACTATAACCATTAAGTTTAATTTTTAACCCTTACTAAATAAGGTTCTCTTGTACTATTCCATTTTACTAAATCAACACCACAATTACACTTTAATATCCCTTCTTCCTTATAAGGAGCTTGAATAGGATCAAGATCAAAATCATATTGTGTATTACAATGATTACAAGTTATTCTTCCAAATGGCGTTTTTGGTCTTTCACAATTAATATACGTTGTCATATTATGTCTTTATTCCTTATACCTCTTTAATACTGCTTTAATCTCCTCTTGTGCTGATAAATTATCTGTTAACTTCTCAACAATCCTATTATTATCTATTTTAGGATGTAAATCTGTAAGTATATTTAATTCATCTTTGTAAGAAATAGCAGGTTCATATAATTTATGAAATGTACTTCCAACTGCACCTCTAAACATCTTAAGAGTTGGATTCAAACTTTCATTTTTACCGCTTTTTAAAATATGAGTTGTTGCTATTCCTGGATAAGGATCTATATAAACTATCTCTCTAATACCCAATTGAAATGCTTTTTTCGAACAAAGCTCACACGGACTTGCTGTTGTATATAAAATCCCATCTTTAACACCTTGTCCTCCATATTTTGTTAATTGCAACATCGCATTTTCTTCAGCGTGTAAAGATCTTGTATGGACTTGATTAGATTCACCTTCAAAAAAATTATGAAACGTCTTAAAACAAAACGAACAATGCTTACCCTTCAACTTATTCTTTAACTTATCCTTTTCTGTATCTAAATCTTTGAAATGAGTGCTAATTTTATCTTTAAATGATTCACCATCATGATAATTTGAAGTATTCCCTTCTCCTTTCTCAAAATCACTAAAATAATTCAAGTTTTCGCCCTCTTTTAAATCACTTAAACTTCTTAAGTTACAAGGTAACTGATTATTTGCAACATCATTCCAACCTATAGATTTAACCGAATGATTAGAATCTGTTATAACTGCACCTACTTGTCTAGAAATACAACCTGAGTTTGCTTTTGCATTAAATGCAATCTGCATGTTTCTTTCTAAAGATGTTGGAGTGATGATCCCTGGTTGAAATAATAAGGCTAAAAATTTAACTAGCTGAATATCTAAATTAGTAGTAAGTTCACTCTCTCCAATTAATTGATGTTGATAATCATTATACTTTTCTGACCAAAAAATATGATAACCACTTTTTTGAATACAATTTTCAATATCAGGAGCTGCAAATTCTCCTTTTAATACATCTTTTCCCTTATATTCGATATCATCAAGTTCCATAAGCTGATCAACAATCAACTCAGGATTAGAATGTCGAATATTTCTTTGTTTATAACTTTTTCTCTCTTCAGGTAATTTATTTGTTGCAATACAATAAAATGCAGAATACCTTTCTTTAAAAAATGTAAGTTCTAAAGAATTTTTGATTGAATCAATTACAATCCTTGCTCCATCACTATTACTTTTCCTATATCCTTTAATTATTTGATTTATGGTTTTCGCTATCACAAATACATTATTATTATCATCTACTTTGTTATAGCCCTTCCAACTTTCAAGTGCTTTACCTGTTATTCTTAAATTATTTACTTTATCATGAAAAAAAATATTCGCTTTAGCAGCGTCTATATCTTTTAATTTACGAGTGAATGCCTCAATAAAACTTAAAGAAGTTGTATATTCATTATAGAAAGATAACTCATCCTCATAAATACAATCAAACAAAGTGTTACATGAATAATCTTTAAATATTGAATACACATTACCAATAATATCATTAGCAATACTCACTAATTCAGAATATGATGAAGAGTCGATATTAAATCGTTCTGTATCCGATTGATCTTTTAAACAAATAGATGAAATTAATGCGGCACCTGCTTCTTGTTCTGATTCCAGAAGGCAGCATTCATAAAGCAAATGAAAAAGAATTACGTTAGTATACTTAATTACTGTAAATTTTTTCCAATTACCATCAAGTTTAAAATAATTTAAGCAAATATTATACTTAATAGCATTCACATCATTCTCACCATTATCTTGCAATTGTTCCAAATCTTCAAAATAATCTTTATTAGACAAGTTATTTGCAATTTTAGAACAACCTGATCCAGATCTACCTGTAATCCCAACAACTATAAATTTACTTCTTAATTTATATAATTCCTCCATTTACTTTCAAGTTATGTTTTACCCAAATATAACCCATACCCCACACCAAAACAATGATTTTCATCAGAAAATAAAAATCACAAATAAAATAAACAACAACTTTAAAACTACTCTATCCCCTCAATTTCATCAATAGTAAGACCAGTAACTCTAGAAATAAATGAATTGTCAGCACCTTCTTTCAATAATTGTTTAGCGATCTCCACATCACGTCTTTGAGAAGCAATCTCAGCCGCTTCATCGGCAACACGTTGTTCTAAAACATATTGAGGCACATATTTGGTACTCAGTTTAAGTTCGGCTAAAAGCCCTGTGTTTTCAAAGCTTAAATAGGTGGTTGGCGTAATAATTAGGTGGTCTACCACATGGGTATTTACAATTATACCTACCTGTATAAGTCGGTCGGTAATATCAAGGTCTGTCTCGGATGGTTTTAACTCTCCGCTAGGGTGGTTATGGCATAATATAATTTTAACCGCACGCTTTTGCAGGGCAAAACTAAAGACTTCCATAGGTTCTACAACTACTTTATTTACCGAACCCATGCTTATAAGTTCTATAAAGAGTATGCGGTTGTTGTTTTCTAAGCCAATTACCCAAAAGTGCTCTCGGTTTTGGTCTATTTTGTCTTCTCGCAACAATATGCGTTGCATTATTCCATATAAATCGTCGGAGTTCAAAATTTTTATACGTTCTGCTTCGGTTAGTTCAATGTTCATAATGTAATATGGTTTAATAAGATATATATGTATTTCAAATGTAAGGTTTTTCGGTTAGAATTAAAAAAGATTATTTGAGTTGAGCTTTACATTCCTTATTAATAATTACACAGCCGCTAACCTCTCTAAATTAGGAGACATTTAAGTGCATTCTAGTTATACTTCGATGCTAAGAGCGCTTTGCTCAATACTTTTATTCACTTTATTATTTGTTCTATTGGTGTTCATGTGTTCGCTTCGCTCGGGTTCCATTGATGAAAAGTATTCAAAAATCTAGTCAAAATGAGGACTTTCCTGCGGGGCGTTCTCTTTCGGTACTCCGGGCTCCTTTTGCTTACGACTCCGTCAGTAAACAAACGCCACTACATACCTTCGTTCTCTTATTCTTCATTTTGACACTACAGGCTCGTTTATTTAGTGGAGGTAATATAGATCGTTAAAATGCAGTTTTAGTGAACGAAAAGGTGAAATGGCCTCTCGACTAAGGAGAAGAATGAATGATCTTTTGCAAAAAGTAAAGATCCAGTGGATCTTTAAATGAATGAAACGGCGGTAGCCTAAAGCCTGCAACCTTGATAGTGAACGATGCGGAGCAAAAACATCATTTTAACTTGATTTTTTTTGTTTCTTTTTTTTATCAAGAACACCCGAGCGATTGGTATTTCTACCTTTGTTGGTAGAGTAAGTTAAGACAAAACTTATTTTAGCAGTTATGAAGAGAAGTACTTACGAAGAATCCTTTAAGTTAATGATAATGGATTTATACAAAGGCGGACAATCGATGTCTAGCTTATCGTCTGAATATTCAATAAATTTGAATATGTTATATCGTTGGCGTCGAGAATATTTAAACCCAAAGCGTCCCAGTTTTACGGGCAGAGGCAATGCAGCTTTGACTGATGAACAAAAAGAACTAAAGCATTTAAAAGAAAAATTAAAAGATGTAACCATGGAACGTGACATCTTAAAAAAGGCAGTAAGCATTTTCTCCAAGAAAGACAGAACAGGTACGCTATAATTTTGGAATATTCAGCAACCTATTGTGTCGAGAAGATGTGTAAGTCTTTAAATATAAGTTCTAATGCGTATTATTCATGGAAACGTAGGCTAGATATAGAACGTTCTAGCATCACAATAGAATTAAAAGAGTCTATTCAAGCGGTTTATGCAGAAAATAGAGGATTGTACGGAGCTCCTAAACTCCAAAAAGCTCTAGAGAGAAAAGGTGTTTTTTACTCGAGGTCTTATATTTCTAGATTGATGAAAGAAATGGGGCTATATTCTAAGACACGTAGGAAATTTACTAATACAACGGACTCAAATCATAGTCATAGAGTAGAAGAAAATCATTTAGATCGGAATTTTGAGGTATTAGAACTTGGGAAAGTATGGGTATCGGATATTACTTATATCAAAGTTAATCAGACCTGGCAATATTTAACTACAATGATTGATTTAGCAGACCGTAAGGTTGTAGGGTGGTCTGTAAGTTCTAATCTAACAGCTACAGATACTGTTATTACAGCTTGGAAACATGCGCGATTAAATCGAAATATAGAAGATGACTTTATATTACACTCGGATCGTGGAGTACAATATACATGTGATGATTTTAAACAGATTATTAACTTAAATACAAAAGCGAAACAATCTATGAGTAGAAAAGGAAATTGCTGGGATAATGCCGTTGCCGAGTCTTTTTTTAAAACAATTAAAACTGAACTATGCTACCTCATTACATTTGAATCTAAGAAACATTTGGAGACCGAAATCTTTAAATATATGAACTGGTATAATAACTCTAGATTACACTCTACTCTAGACTACAAAACACCTACCGAAAAAGAACAAGAATTAAGATACAAACAAATTAAACGAGTGGCTTAACTTTTTCTACCAAATTTTGTAGGAATATCAGATAGCGAATCGTTGAATCCATTTAAAACAAACAACCATTCAAAAAGAAGAAAATCATAGCGATAGCGTCAAGGTATTATATTGTTATTCAGGGTGCTTTACAACGCGAGGAGGAAAGTGTATTGAGAACAAATTACTTGTACGGTTTAATGGAGTTCATTTTTACACACCCCTAACCCCTCTCAAGAGGGAAAGTTATATTTTATTATTAGCCCCAGAAGAGCGACCCATAATACTAAACTAAAAAAAGCGCAGTTTTTAACTGCGCTTTTTTTAATAGAAAAACTCTACTATTATCGTATAACTACATAATCTCCTGCTATAACACCTTGCCTTTCGGTTACTAGCATTACGGCATATATACCATTAGGTACATTAATACTTACAGAATATGAGTTGTCTTCTTCAAAAACAACAAGCTCTTTTCTATACACTTCTCGTCCTTGTGCATCTATCACTTTAATGTAACCATCGTCTTCTATAGACGAATAAAAATCGACATTAAATGTACCGTGAGATGGGTTTGGATATATGTCTATATGGTCTTTTTGGTCTTCACTAAATACCGAATCTTGAGCCAAACGGGCTTGAGTAGATTCTCCAACTACTGTATAACAAGAATCTGCAACCACCTGATCTGTTTCTAACATATCTACCTTTTGTGGTAAGAAAGTTCCAAAACCAGCATCGGTTACACATGTAGAGTCTGACCCTAACCAATCTTGCATCATGGTTGTTAATACTTGCCTATAATCATGCTGAGCATTTTGCAAGTTATTATTAGCCGATACATTACTTAAGTTTACGTTGGTTCCAGATATTCCGGCATTTACACCTCCACCAAAAGCAAACATTGGGAATATAACTCCATGATCGGTTCCTCCGTTGGCATTTTGAGCCACGGCACGTCCCATTTCTGAGTAGGTTGCCCCTATTACTCTATGGTCTAAGTTTTGAGCAGCCAAATCGGCTAAAAAGGCATCTATGGCTGTTGTTAATTTTGCCACCAATGCATTTTGACGTCCTATTTCATTGTTGTGCGTATCCCAACCTCCCATGTTTAAAGAGAATACTTTAGTTGTAGACCCTCCACTTATTAAACGGGCTACTAATTTTAAGGCTGCCGAAAGTTCATCGTTCCCATAGGTAACAGAAGATGTGTTAGACCCGGCATTGTAAACGTTATAAATTCGGTCGGCATATTGTCCTATTCCTTCATTGGTTGTTATTATATGGTCTAGGGCTTTATGGTAATCGGACTGGCTGGCTGTGTCTTCTATATCGTTAGATAATGTGTTGGCAAAGTTATACATGGTATTAACGCCTCCTGGTATTAAACTTACATGTAATCTTTCGGCATAGTTATGATTAAATATTCCTTCGCCACCAATAGAAATTCCTAATGGGTCTATAAAAGATTCTGGGTTAAAACTATATTTTAAATAACGTGCAGCCCAACCCGAAGTATTAGATAGACTTGAGTTTCCTTGTAATCCGGCTTGCATTATTTTGGTTGATCTAAAATGAGATCGGTTTGCGTTTGGATAAGAAACCCCTTGAATAACATGAAACTTTCCAAGGTCATATAGGTCTTTAAATTTTTGCATTCCAGGGTGTAACCCCACTTGGTCTCCAATGGCCATAGAATCATCTAACTCAATAAGGTCAGATAATCCGTGCTTAATGGTTGGCCTTAGGTTTGCATAAGTATTGTATTGATCTATGGGTACAACTAGGTTAATTCCGTCTGTACCTCCTCCCAATTTTATAATAACAATAGAACGGTCTGTAGCTAAACTACAAGGGTCTATTGGTAAATCGTTTTCTGCTAATGCCGATAAACTCATTTTACCTAAAACAAATGGCGCAGCCACTGCAGGTGCTGTATATTTTATAAAACTTCTTCTTTTCATGGCTTACATCGTTTGAAATTCTGGTGCCTTTAATATAGCATCAATTAAATTGTACAATCCTTCTTTAATTTCGGCATCATCTCCTGTGTTTAGGTAGTTTTGCCATTCAAACGTCCAGCTTATAGGAGCAAGCCCCTGTAAGAATATTTCGTTTAAAAAGTAAGATTTACGATCTGCCGAAGGTGTTTCTGGGAATAAGTATCCAATAAAATGATCGACTATTTTAGAGGCATCTGTAGGGTCGGCAATTTTTAACGGGTTGGTAACATAAGCCATAAGGTCTATTTTGTCTGCAAATAGTTTTCCTTTACCGTTTGTATTTAATCTGTTTTTTCCGTCTAAGAAAGATTCAGCAATTTTTAATCGTGGTCTTGCCGTATCTAATGTATACCAATGTTTATCATATAACGGGTCTAAAAAATAGCCGTTAAATCCCGAAACGCCATTCGGATAACCCATTTTCATTTGAGTTTTGGCATTCCATTGTCTTATTACTACTCGACGGTAAAATTTATAATTGTTAGTAATATTTACATCAAAAAAGTTCAGAATGGTGTCTATTAGCTCTTTTGGTGGCTTAATGATTCCTCCAACAATTTCATTGGTGCTATCGGTATCGTCTTCATCATAAAAATGATTACTGGATAATAATAACTCTATAGTATCTGCCATATCATAATCATCAGCTTTAAGCTTAGTTGCTAATGGTGTTATAATATTAAGCTCTGTGGTATCTGTAATTTCGCCCTTAACAAAAAAGCGATATAGTTTTCTAACAATGTTTTTAGCGGTGGTGTTCTGACTAAAAATCATCTCTGTTAAGTCGTCTATTTCTTGTAAAGCATTAGATTGTTCTTTACCTCCTGTAATTATCGTATTGTTAAAGGCAGCACTAAAGGTTTTATCGGAATCGTCATGATGCCTTTTTCTATATCGTCCTCTTGGGATACTTGTGTCCGTATCTACTCGATCTCTACTGAAATCTCTCATCCAGCCTGTAAATATTTTTGCAGCCTGTTTAACATCATACTCTGAGTAGGTTGTAAAATCTGTAGACGAAAGTTGAGGTCCTTTACCAATAGTAAACAGCTCGAAGTACTCTCGTGCATAATTTTCATTAGGATTTCCTTTTTTACTTCCACTACCATTAAGGTACATAAGCATGGTAGACGATACCGATATTTTTTTGGCAAGGTCTTTATAATTTCCTAAAGAATAATACTGTAGATATTTAATATAATCGTAAAAACATTGAGCTTTGGCAAAACGGGCGTGCACCATAAAGTTCTGATATAAGAAGGTCATCATTTTATGATTCATGGTAAAATCTCTTCGTCCTTCTTCTAACCACCATCCTACTGTCCATCCGGTTACTGGTGCATTTTTTCCACGATTGGGCTCTACCGTTCCTGGTCCAGATACATCTACATACGGCCCGTTTAATGCAGGTACCCATGGCTTAATTCGCCAAGGGGAATAGGCACCCATTAAAATAGTTAATGCTTCTTGTGGTGTTTTTAGTGCAAAATCATCTATTCTTTTTTTGTCATAATTATAGGTTGTACGCCTTAATAAATGGGCAGCAAGTCGCTTCCCCAGGGGAGAGGTTTTAACGGCAATAGTTGTCATATGATTTATTTAATAATTATCCTTAAATATAATAAAATACCAATAACCTTCCCAAATATGACCTTTAAATCCATATTGTATTTTCACAATCGGACCTAATAAGAACTATAATTTAATATAAAAGGCTAACACATTTCTGTATCAGCCTTTTAAAATAATATATAATACAATTGTATTATTCTTTATCGTCCATTTGGTTCCACCCTTGGGCTTTAAGCTCTATACTTTCGTTAGAACGAGTAACCATATTAACACCTTCGCTTTTATCTGTTATATGTCCTATTACAGTTAAACTAGGGTTTCCTTTAATTTTATCGTAATCTTCCATTCCAATGGTAAAAAGTAACTCATAGTCTTCTCCTCCATTCAAGGCAATGGTTGTTTGGTGTATTTGGAAATCGTTAGCCAAATTAATTACCATTGGGTCAATCGGAATTTTTTCTTCATAAATTCTACAACCCACTTCCGAAGCCTTACATAAATGAAGAATCTCAGAAGATAAACCATCAGAAATATCAATCATAGCCTTAGGCTTAACTTGCAGTTGCTCTAAAAGCTTTACAACATCTAACCTTGCTTCTGGCTTTAATTGACGCTCTAACATATAAGCATGGTTTTCATCAAGCTCTGGTTGCATATTTGGGTTTACCTTAAACACTTCTTTTTCGCGTTCTAGTAATTGTAATCCTAAATAAGCACCTCCTAAATCTCCAGATACCACAAGAAGATCTTTGTTTTCTGCCATATGGCGATAAGCAATATCGGTTGTTTTTGCTTGACCAATAGCCGTAACAGAAATCATTAATCCTGTTTTAGACGAACTGGTATCTCCACCAATTAAATCTACACCATAATAGTTACAAGCCGTATGTACACCTTCGTAAAATTCGTCTAAAGCATCTACCGGAAAACGATTAGACACAGCAATAGAAACCGTTACTTGTGTTGGCTTAGCATTCATTGCGCATATATCCGACAAGTTTACGGTAACGGCCTTATATCCTAAATGACGTAAAGGCACATACGTTAAATCGAAATGCACACCTTCTATTAATAGGTCTGTAGATACTAAAGTTTGTTCTTTTGTATTTTCTATAACGGCCGCATCGTCTCCAATACCTTTAGTGGTATTTGAGGCGTTTTTTTTGGCGTTTTTCGTTAAGCGTTCAATTAATCCAAATTCACCGAGTTCAGAAATTGGAGTAAAACTTTGTTTCTTATCTTCAAACATAGATTTATTCTTGATCGTTTTTCTTTTTATTCAGTTTTGCTCCTTTGGCTTTATATTGCACCATTTCACCTTTATCATTTGTAATGAATGGCTTTTTATGGCTTTTCTTTTTTGAATTAGAAAATTGGTTTTTCTCTTGGAAAGATTTTGGTTTAGGCTTTGGCGCATCCTTAGGACCACGCATATGAATAACCAATCCGTTTAAAAAATTACGTAAAACCTGATCTCCACAGTCTTTATACTTGGGATGTTCTTCATTTCTAAACAGTGCACCTAATTCACTCGCTGAGATTCTGAAATCTACCAACTTAAGGATTTCTATAATGTCATCGTTTCTTAATTGAAGTGCAACGCGTAATTTTTTTAGGATATCGTTATTTGTCATCTAAACTAATTTTTGCTCAAAGATAAGAATACTCTAAGAACAAATTGCTTTTATATGTAAAACGACGAGTTTTATATTAAAAATATTAAAACTGGACTTTCTTAATATTAGACCAATGAATACCAGAATCCTCAAATATTTGTTCTGCCAATGGCTTTTCTTCTGTGTATCGTTTATCTTCCTCTATCTCTTCTGGTTGTTCTATTGTTATATTCTGCATACTGAACACTTGTTGCAAATTAAACATAGAGTTTATATTTTTTTTGAACAATCGTTTTTGTATTAGGTTTAACTTAATGGTATAGTATATTTCATTTGGGTACCAAGATCCGTCTATTTTTTTATACGTTCTGGCATAATGTAGTTTCGGATTTTTAATTCCAATTCCCAATACAAATAAAATGGGTTTTAATAGAATAGGAATTTTTAAATCACCTTTAAATTCCATTTTAATGATAGCTAAACTCTTACGGTCTACATATATTTTTCCTTCTGCTTTAAACCCATCTACTCGGCGTTTCGTTTTTGCATGTATAAGTGTAATTTCTTCACCATTTTCTGAGTAGAGCGGTTTGTTGTGAAACTTAAACTCATACTTCTTAAATTGATTGGTATCTAAAAACACGTCAGAACTATCTAAATACATAGCCTCCATAACATTGTCTAACCCTCCAAACATTGTTCTTGGGTCCATAAAATTCACTTTGGTAGAGTCGTCACCTTTTTCTTTTAACTCATCTTTATATTTGCTTTCTTCTTTTCTAAGACGTTTGGCCATAAACTGCAATTTAGACAGGTCTTTTCGTTCATTATATAAAACAATTTGGTGCTGATTATCTACAGATGTATCTGAAAAATTAGGGAAAAACGATTTAACAACTGCCTCATTTTGGCCTAAATACCCTTCGTTTTCTTTCGCTTTATCTGAGTAGTAACTTATGGCTGAAAATGGTTTTTGAGTTTTATTATTTGGAATTTCGATAACTACCTCTTTCATAAACTCATGTGCCGTTAAAGGGCTTAATACAAATTCATTTAATGTTTCCGAAGAAGGAATTAATTCTATGACATTATTTGTCTTTTTTAAAGACTTAATAGGTGCTTTATAAGACTCAAATCCAATAAAACTTACCAAAACACTATCCGAAATATCTTCTTCTCTTATTTTTAATTTGAATACACCTTCGCCATCTGTTGCTGTACCTAGCTTAGATTTTATAGTGGTTACATTTGCAAATGGTAATTCGTCTTTTGTATCTATATTAATTATTTTACCTGATATTATTAGGGTTTGTGCTAACGTTTGCACGAAACCAAAAAACAAGAATACAAATAGCGTAATAATTCTTAACATATGATAAATGGTTATAATTTAAATGATGCTCTATTTATATAGATGCATATTTTTTAAAATGGTTGCCTTACATCTTATAAAATTTAACCTTTAGTACTAAAAATTAAATTTATTAAATATACACAAACCTATTATTATGGGGCAATATACTTTTTGTTATAAAAACATCTAATTATCAAATGTTTATAATCGTTAACATCCGTTACCCAACTTGAATATCATGAATATTTAAACTATATTTAAGTCTATGATAATTAAATGATTATGAGATATATTATACTGTTAATTTGGCTTCAATATGGGTTTACACAAGCTCAAATATTAGATGATTTCTCAGATGGAAATTTCACCAATACTATAGAATGGAAAGGCGACACATCTTCTTTTATTGTTAACACCAATAACCAACTCCAATTATTTGCCGAACCAACCCTCGGATCGCAGGTTTTATATATTTCATCTACAGCCATAGACTCGGGAGCCTGGTCTTTTTATTGCCGTATGGATTTTAATCCATCAAGTCAAAATTATACCGAAATTATACTTTTAAACCCCGATTCTTTATTCTCTCCTACTGAAAAAATAAGCATAGAATTGGGTCGTAATCAAGATGGAATTACAATTCGTTCATTTTATGGTGGTACCAGTGAAGTTTTAGCAGAAAGCCCGAATCCTGTTTTTACTCAAAATACAAATGAAATTTGGTGTAAAATTACAAACTCAGCCTCTGGTTATCATTTAGAATATTCTTTAGACTCCATAAATTGGGAGCTCCCGATTGGTTTTAATTCCACAACACAACAAACAGCAACATTTGGAATAGAGTGCCATTATTCGTCTTCTCGTAAGGATAAATTTTACTTTGATGATTTTTCAATCTCAGGTCATGCTTATATAGACACCATTCTTCCAACCATAACGGCTAACTATTTAACAGATAGCTTAACGTATGTTTTAGAGTTTTCTGAAGCTATAGACTCTAACTCCGTCCAATTAAATACACTAGTAAGCTTGAATCATAACTCTACATCGTTTTCTAAGTTTAGGTTGCTTAATCATACTTCATTGGAATTAGAACTCGATAATATATCATATAATTCAATCTATAATTTACAAGTTAAAGGCATCCAAGATTTACATACCAATACAATTAAAGATACCATTCTACCCTTCTATATACAGAGAATATATCCTTACGATTTAGAGATTACAGAAATTATGATAGATCCTAGTCCTCCTGTATATTTACCAGAAACTGAATATATAGAGATACGTAATGCCTCTACTTATCCGCTCTCTTTAAAAGATTGCATAATTAAGGTTGGGGAAAAGGATTTCACTTTACCTGCCTACACATTAAAAGAAGATTCTACAATGGTTATTTATACAGCTTCTGCCAAATCACTTGTAGATTCTAACCATTCTACAATTTTTTCAGAAACATCCTATAGCCTAAATAACACAAGTGGTGAGCTCTCATTATTGAATCCGAATTGGCAAACTATACATGCGATTCATTATTCTGACCTTTGGTATGGAGATCATAATAAACAGGATGGCGGATGGAGCTTAGAACAACAATATTTAGATTATCCGTGTTTACAAAGCATTAATTGGAAGGCCTCTAATAACCCAAATGGAGGAAGCCCTAATTATAGTCAAATGGTTTCAGGCTACTTAGAAGGGTTACATAAATTACAGCCCGAAATTTTCATCCTTACGGACTCTATTTTGCAAGTGAACTTTCCATTTTCTATATTAAATCCAGACTTTTTAGATGTAGAAAACTATGATACAGAACTGGAAATTATGACGATTGTTCCCTCCAACAATTTTAGTATCCAAATTATCTTTAACGAACCCTTTTTAGAACAGAAAATATATACGTTAACGCTTTCGGATATGCTTCAACCTTGTTTTCCTATTGAATGGGAACCTTTATATTTTGGTAAACCTACAATGCCTTTATATCAGAATATAAAATGGTCTGAAATCTGTTTTGATGTGGATGAGAATAATAGCGAATTTATAGAATTTGTAAATGTATCTGCCCATCATTTAGATATATATGACATTGCCCTAAATATTATAAAAGATTCAATTCATAATATTATGAATTGTTCTAATAATCATAGCCTAATACCATCGGGAACATATGTGGTGTTGGCTAAAAGCTTAAATAAATTATTTGACCACTATACGAAACATCCAGAAGCAATTTATATTGAATTAGACCAGTGGATTAGTTTAGATGACAAAAACGGATCTATAGAATTATTAAATAGAAGCTTACAAACGTTAGATTCCTTATGTTATGAAACCTATTGGCATTCTACGTTTCTTTCATCTACAGAGAATGTTTCTTTAGAAAAAATAGATTTAGAGTATCCTCCGTGTGAAGATAAATCTTGGGGTTCAGCTGCTGAAGCAGTAAATTTTGCTACTCCAGGTTACCTAAACTCTCAAAACATAACTCTAAATGCATCTCAAGAATATAAACCCAGTTTTAGTCCAAACAATGACGGATATAATGATATTTGGGAATACACTATGGCCTTTTCAAGTTCTGAAAATACGGTTGATGCTTTTATATATAATTTAGATGGGTTTAAAGTGTATACGTTTTCTAATGGATTATCTGTAGGTACATCTCATACGTTTATTTGGCATGGAACAAACGATGCTGGAGAGCCTTTACCAAAAGGAACCTATATTATTACGATTAGAAATAGAACCAAGGAAGTTAAATGGAAAAGGGCCATCTCAATTACAGATTAAATAAAAAAGGCAGGTTTAAACTATTAAACCTGCCTTTTTTTTATGCTGTTAAACCATTATGCCTTTTTGGGCTTTTTGTTCTTTTTCATTTTGATATTTAAGAATTCAACCAATAATGAGAATGAAATAGCAAAATATAAATACCCCTTAGGTATTACTCCAATGTGTTGCGAAAAGATTTCGACATTGGCCATATGACACGATTCTGCAATTAGCATAAATCCAATTAATATTAGGAACGAAAGTCCTAACATTTGAATGGTTGGATGATTATTTACAAATTTCCCAACAGGTCCTGCAAATACCATCATAATAACCATAGAGAGCACTACAGCAATCATCATAACAGGTAATGCACCTTCTAATCCGTTCGTCATACCAATAGCGGTTAATATAGAATCAAAAGAGAACACCACATTAATTAAGGCAATTTGAAAAATCACATTTCCTAAAGTAGCCTTCTTTGTTGAGTTCTTTTCTTCTTCTTCGCTTTCACCTTCTACTTTATGGTGTATTTCTGATGTTGATTTATACAATAAAAACAATCCACCACCAAGCAGTATTAAACTTTGCCCAGAAAAGGCCCCATGCATCCACTCCCAATCTACACTAAATATTGGTTCTTGCATGGCCGTTAAGGCGGTAATAAAGAAAAGGAGAATTAATCGGAATATCATTGCTAATGCTAATCCTATATTTCTAGCTTTTGGTTGTTCTTCTATCTTTAGTTTATTAGATGCAATAGAAATAAAAATAATATTATCTACACCTAATACAATTTCCAAAAATGTAAGTGTTATTAAAGCACCCCATACTTCAGGGTTCGATAAAAATTCCATATCGTATAATTTGTGTGTTTAATTAATAGGAGTAAAGATATATATTTCAATGAAAACTAATATTAAAGTCTAATTATTTATCAAAATGAAATAATATCACAATACTGGGGTTAAACCATGTGTTCTAAATGATTACTGGCACGATGTTTGCGGTGCTTAGAAAGCAAAAAAAGAGCTAACCTTACGGCTAGCTCAACCTCAAACATTAATTATGTAAACAGTAGTGTAATAAAACCCTCATAAAAATAATTACACCACTAGTTTTCTGCTTATCTCACAATAAGCAAGCCCTAATATACTAATTAATTTCTAATTAGCAAATTAGGGCTTCCATTTTTTTACTCAACTATTTGCTTAAATACTTGGCTAGAATTTGCCGTAGATATATTAACAAAATAAACACCACCTATTAATTTTGTTGATATTTTAGAGCTATTGTTGTTAGAATAAACTGTTTTTCCTAATCCGTTTATAACCTCTACAGACATATTATTTAATCCAGAAATATTTAAAGCAGATGCTTTAGACCAGATGTTAACAGTCTCAAAAACGCTTTCCTCTACAGATACATTGTTAATTGTACTTGTAAACTCAAATGTATCGTTTACTTCATTTCCTGCATCATCTTCACATCCTGCAACGGTAAGCATATGTAATCCAGTTCCTATGTTTTCTACGGTAAGATTAACCTTAGACAATTGAAATGCATGCTGAACAGCATTTGTAACAACAACTCCGTTATTAAACGTATAGTTTGTGATATCCTCCATTGTTGCCGTCGTGATATTTTCTGTAAATACAACGGATACAATTCCTGTTGTTGGTGTTGTAACGTCAGAAATTGTTGGTGCAATATTATCTGTACCAGGTTCTACATCTTCAGAAAAACGTAACTCAATTTTAAACTCATCAAAGTTAAATGTTAAAACACCCCGATACATTATATGCTGTATTTACTGTTGGTGTGTATGAAAAAACAGACGTGTTATGTGCAGCACATGCTCCAGATCCGTCATTTATTTCCCACATTCCAAATCCTAAATCATCATCTGTACAAGCTGCATTAAATACTTTTATTAGCATAGATTCATAATCTTCTGCAACAGTTGGGTTAGATGTTGATAAATCATAACTAGAAACAACGTGAAAATCAGGAAGCAAATGCCCTGTAGACACTGTATTTAAACCTGTAATATCAACAAGCTCGGTCATGTTATAATATTCTTTCACTTTTCCAGTAACAATAACACTATCTCCAATAGCTGGGAAAAATCCAGAAGAATAGATGTATAATCCACTTCGGATTTCATCTGACTCTTGTATAAAGAAATTATCTCCAAATGCCGCTGTTACAACACCAGTTACTGAAATTTCTACATTATTTGCAGAATTGGTTTGAGTTCCTGATCCATCTGTAACTTGCCACGCTAACGGAGACAAAGCACCAGTACCTTGTACATCTGTAATAGGTGTAATGGTTCCTGTGAATGGTTCTGGTTGTATTTTAAAGTTATGTGAAATAAAAGATGAACTTCCATTCTTTATTCTAAAATACACTTTAGCAGAATATAACTGAGCCGGAATATCTGCTGTATATGTAGAACCTGAAGCCGTCATTACAACCGTATTAGAACTGTCTAATACGTCTTCCCCATGTATTACCCCAAAATAAGGTTGGTGTATTTGGCGTTCCAGTTAAATCTGTAGTTACAGTAATAACATCACCTTGAGTTGGTAAAACAGGATCAATTGCAAGATTTGTAAAATAATCGGCGTTAGCAGAAGTTGTTCCAAAAACCATTTCAACAAATTCTGGATGGTCAATATATGGGTTTCTGTTTCCTTGCCAGTTATAGATTACATCGTTTCTGTTTAATTCAAAATCATCAACAGGATCTTGTGCATGCCAAGCTAATAATGTATCTAATTTTCCCATTTGTGGTAAAGGGAAAGTTCCAACAGAGTTAACCACTTCTAAATCTGGTTCAGGGAATCCAGCTAAACTGTTTCCACCCTCATAACGTGTTGCCATATAAAAAATCATACGGGCCACATCACCTTTTACTTCATCTCTAGGCTCCCATGTATTGGTAGAAGAATAACACTCAGTAGGTGTAGATCCGTTATTAACTACGGTACCTCCAGTATTAAAGTCTTTATATCCTCTTGCCGAGTTCATGGTCATATCTACCGGACGAAGGTGGTGTGCATCTGTATTTGCTCCACGATCTGTATATACTCCATTTGGTCCGAAGTTACCATGAGACTTAGCCCAAACGTGCTCTCTATTCCAGAAGTCGTTATTTGCTGGGTTATTTGGATCACTTGCAAAATCCCACTTACTTATCGAATTACCTGTATAAAGTAAAATGATGTTATTGGAATTGTTAGGGTCTTGATCTGCCTGACGAATAACAGTTTTAATTGTACCATACTCTAATTCGGTATGATCGTCAATAATGTCATGCAGTGCACCTTTAAGGGCTGTACCTGCTAACCCATTTGCAGAGCTATAATAATTTAATGGCTGAGCTATACTTGCCAAACTTAACAAGGCTGAACCTAATAATAACGTTTTTTTCATGTTTGATTGTTTTAGATAAAAAAGCGAATTCTTAAAGAATTCGCTTTTGTTATGTTTTTATTTAAAATGTTATTTTTATTGATGTTGAGAAGTTTCGTGCAGCTCCAAAAAATACCGAAGCGGAATTGATTGAATTTGGACTGTTCTCGATAACATTACTTGTTTCTACCAACGAAGATCCATTGTCATTATCTCTTGCGTCTGATATGTAGAACTCATCTAATACATTGTATAAGCTAAAGCTCCAAGTAATTCTGTGTTTCTTATATTTAAAGTTATAACCTGCAAATAAATCTATAACATAATAATTAGGTACTCTCCAAGGCTTTGGAGGATCAATAAGATCACCATCTTCGTTTTCTGAAGCTTCTTCTAAAGAAAAATCTGAATAATACTTGGCGTTAAATGAACCATTTGCTCTTACATAAAACCCTTTAAACGGCTTATAATTTAGAGATAAATTAAATTGTTGTTGAGGTGCATCTCCAACAGGAATGTCGTTAAATGAATAACGAATTGATTCTCCTGTGTATTTATCCACATCTGTATCAAAGAAGCTTGCCTTAGCATTTTTTGTTACCCATCTCCAGTCTCCTAAAGATAATGCCGATTCAATCTCTAATTTTGGCGTTAATTCATAAACGGCCTTAAATTCAATACCAACATGACGCGCATCTAATCCTTCTAATACTAGATCAACATTATCTTCAACTCTTTTATTTCTAACCGGCTTACCATTCCATGCTGTATAGTATCCGTTAACATCTAAACTAAATTTCTTTGATCCGAAATGGTAACCAGCTTCAATAGCCTTAACTATTTCATTAGATGTATCTTCTCTATATGTTAATCCAAATCCATTAAAAACATACGTAGATGGTCTTGCTCTTGTTAAATAACCAAGGTTTACAAAAACATTTGTACGTTCATTAAGGTTGTAGTTGGCTCCTGTTTTTACAGTAGCACCTAGTTTATTCTTTGAATCAGATTCTTCATTAATCAAATAATCCTCTCTTTTAAAAGATACATTAGATCCTGAAACATTTAAGAAACCTGTTATTGCACCAGATGTATATTCAGCTTGAGTAAATACACCAGCCCAATTTACAAATGTGGAATTGTCATAAAAATAACGATCACCTTTTCTTAATTTATTGGTTTGTCCTTTTTCTGTAAAATAATCTCCACCTAATAAATCATAAACTTCTCTGTAATGACGTCCTTCATAAGAACGTAAATCTATACCTCCAGATAAATTCCATGAATCATCTAAGTCATAATCTACCTTAGATAATACTCCATACCAGTTATGATCATTTCTTCCCGCTCTTAAAATAATAGACGATTCTCTGTTTCCATCCTCATCTAAGTTCGCATTTGGAAAAGGTGTTCCTTTACCCGAAGCATTGGCATCATAAATTTTCTGCCAATTAATTAAACCATCTTCTGTATAGTATTTATCTCCAATACTTGATTCAAAACCTGTTCCACCACCTCTACCAATAGATACATAAGCAGCGGTATTAATTTTTAAATCATCGTTAATTAACCATGTATGATTTAAATTAAATTGGGGTTTATTGTAAAAGTTTTTTGTTTCCGTCAAACGCTCTTCATCAACATCATTATTATAACGGTTTCTTTTTATGTATCCCCAGTTACGGTTATACCCTCTTCCCAAGTCTCTTGGTACACCGGCTCCGTAAAGAGAGGTATCAACGCCATTATCAATAGCATAATCCATGTCATAAGAAACAATATACTGCTTAGATCTTCTTTGGTCATGCTCTTGTGGAGCCATGAATGAAGATAATGATAGTATGTGTTTTTTAAATTTCTTGGTTACTTTTCCGTATAAAAACATTCCTTCTACATTTGAATTATCAGCGTAGTTATCTCCGTTTTTATAGGTAAAGGCCCCTGTGAAATTCCAACCTTTTTTAGTAATACCAGAATTATATCCTAAAGACGTTGTCGATTTCCCAAATTGGTTAACCTCCTGCTTTACTTTAAAAAACTCCTTATTATCTATATTGGTCGTTAATATGTTTATTGTACCCCCAACAGATGGAATTGATAATTTAGACGCCGACAAACCACGTTGTACTTGCATACGTGTTGTTATAGCATCTAAACCAAACCAATTGGACCAATAAACAGCCCCATTTTCCATATCATTAACAGGGATACCGTCAATCATAACAGCCATGTTTTCTTGCTTAAATCCACGGATATTAATTCTAGCATCTCCATCTCCACCTCCACTTTGAGTGGCAAAAACTCCAGGAGTTTGGTTTAAGACTAAAGGTAAGTCTCGCCCACCTAATTCTTCTTGTATCTTTTTAGGAGATATAGAAGTAAATGCAACTGGCGTACGTCTTTCTTGTGCAATATCTGCCATCAATGTAACTTCATCTAAGATGTCTGTAGATAATGACACATTTAATACTATTGGAGCATCTTTTACAACTAATTCTCGTTTTGTAGATTTATATCCAACATAACTAAAAGTTAGAGTGTACTTTCCATTAGGAACCTCGAAAGAATAATTTCCATCAAAATCTGTAACAACACCTAAATTATCTCCATATAGGACATTAGCACCAATAAGTGTTTCACCGGTTTGCTCATCCTTTACTGTACCGCTAATACGGTTCTGTGCAAGGACAACGATATTAACTAGAACAGTTAATACTAACGTTAAAATATTTTTCATACTGTAAAAGGATTTCTTTTAATTTAGAAATCAATGAGTTTACTCGTTTTTAGAAAAAAAGTATTTAGCCAAAAAAGCCGAAAGTTTAATAGATTTAAAACTTTCGGCTCTCTTATTTTATTTTAAGAATAATGTACTTGACGTTTGAACATTATTGTTATTTGTTAAACGAATGATATATATTCCTTCGTTTAAATCCGTGTTAACAGTAAATGATTTTCCGTTAACCTGGTTCATAGAAACAACTTGTCCGTTTAAATTAACAACCTCTAATTTTGTAATTACTTCTTGAGCATTTACAACAATAGAACGGTTCACTGTATATGCTACAAAACTAAATGCATCATGTTCTACAGTTCCTAAAGTATTACAATCACACTCATGAGATCCTAATTCTGTGAACGTATTTTTTGGTAATGAATCATACTCTAAAGATGTATCAAATACAGATGGATTATCAACCACTCCATTTAATACTGTAGACTTACGAATCATTGTATGATCCTTCGTCCAAGATTTCCAGAATTCTGTACCTGCTTGGTGTCCTGTTGTTGCATCATCATTCCATCCTTGGTCTGGGTCTTCACCAACTTTACCAAATAAATCAACGATTGTTCCATCTAACTTTTCTAAAGTTAATGCATCGTTTCCGTTAAAATACATTGGCGATGTAGAGTGATCTCCTGTTCCATGTAAATCTGCAATATCAAAATATAATACTGAATCTACTGCTCCAAATGTATTGGCAACAATTTGTCCGTTAGAAACAACAACAACATCATGTCCAGCTAATGTTCCCGAAAGTTGTAAATCTGTATCAGGTAAACTTTGTCCATTCTTGTAACGTTTTATCGTGTATTCAGATAAATCGACTGGAGATGTTGTAGGGTTATAAATTTCTAAAGCTTTGTTTTGACTAGATCCTTCCACGTATTCTGAGAAAAATAATTCAGAACAGTCTTGAGCCTGTAATGCTGAAACGGCAATAACGGCCGCAGAAAATAAAAGTCTTTTCATGTCTTAAGATTTTGTATGTTAATAACTTATGTCACAATATAGTGAAATATGCATGGCAAAATTACTTTTTTTTATATAAAGTGGTAACTACTTCCGACTCTTTTAACAGAAGAAAATATAAACTTATTAATTAGTTAACTTTATTTTTATTTGCTAATTGGCCACATGCAGCATCAATATCCTTACCTCTACTACGCCTTACATTAACCGTAAGTCTATTCTTTTCCAGATAGTTAACAAACGCATCTACGCGTTCAATAGATGCTTGTTTAAATTCCCCATCGTCTATAGGGTTATATTCTATGATATTTATCTTACAAGGAAAATGTTTTGCAAATTCATATAATTCTTCGGCATCTTTAATTTTATCATTAAAATCTTTAAAGATAATATACTCCAATGTTATATTATTCCCTGTTTTTTCATGAAAATATTGAAGATCGCGTTTTAAAATTTCAAGATTATTGGTTTCGTTAATGGCCATAATCTTAGTACGCTTTTCATCATTGGCAGCATGTAATGATAATGCTAATGGAAACCTAACCTGATCTTCGGCTAATTTTCTAATCATTTTAGAAACACCTGCCGTAGAAACTGTAATTCTTCTAGCAGCCATATTCATTCCACTATCGCTTGTTATTTTATCTATACCAGCTAGTAATTGCTTATAGTTTAATAGAGGTTCCCCCATACCCATAAACACAATATTAGAAAGCGGATGGTTATAATAATTTTCAGCAATCTGATTCAATAAATAAACCTGATCATAAATTTCTGGAAAGTCTAGATTACGCTCACGCTTTAATCGCCCTGTAGCACAAAATGAACATGCCAAACTACAACCTACCTGAGAGGATACACAAGCCGTCATTCGATCTCCAGCAGGAATAAGAACACCTTCAACAATATAATTATCCCAAAGTTTAAATACAACCTTAACGGTACCATCCGAACTTCTTTGCTCTTCGGCTATAGTAACATCATTAATTGTATAGACTTCTTTAAGTTGGTTTCTAAACTTTAATGAAAGATTACTCATATCATCAATCGTTCGGGCACCTTTAACCCAAAGCCACTCTAAAATCTGTTTAGCTCGGAATTTTTTTTCACCTAAATCTATAACAACCTGATTCAGTTCATCTGGCTGTATAAGTCTTAAATCTTTCTTTTTGATTGCTGTTTCCATTTTGCAAATGTATAACTAATCTTTCATTTCAGATTTTAAAACTCAAATTTGTATTACAAAGACTGTTTAAAATAAAAATGCCTTATGAAATTTCATAAGGCATTTTATATAATTTAAACAAGATATTTATCTTATAATGGGATATTACCGTGCTTTTTCTTTGGCAAGTTAACAACTTTATTTTCTAACATTTTAAATGCTTTAATTAAAGTATTTCTTGTTTCTGCTGGTTCAATAACATCATCTACATATCCACGAGCAGCTGCATTATATGGATTAGCAAATAACTCAGCGTATTCAGCTTCTTTTTCCTTCCATTTTGCTTCTGAGTCTTCAGCAGCAACAATTTCACGTTTAAAGATAATTTCTGAAGCTCCTTTTGCACCCATTACTGCAATTTCTGCACTTGGCCATGCGTAATTCATATCTGCACCAATATGCTTAGAGTTCATTACATCATAAGCTCCACCATATGCCTTACGTGTAATTACAGTAATTCTTGGCACTGTAGCTTCAGAGAATGCATATAATAATTTTGCCCCATGATTAATAATTCCATTCCATTCTTGATCTGTTCCTGGTAAGAATCCTGGTACATCTTCAAATACTAATAATGGAATATTGAAACAATCACAAAAACGTACAAATCGAGCAGCCTTAGTAGACGCCTCTATATTTAATACACCTGCAAGGTAAGCCGGCTGATTTGCAACAATACCTATTGATTTACCACCTAAACGAGCAAAACCAACAACGATATTTTCTGCATAATCTTTATGCACTTCCATAAAGCTTTCTTTATCCACTACATCTCCTATTACTTCCTTAATGTCATAAGGTGTATTTGGATTTGCAGGAATAACTTTATTTAATGCATCTCTACGCTCATCTGTTTTAGTATAGTCAACAGCTGGCGCATTTTCTTCACAGTTTTGAGGCATATATGCTAATAATTCTTTCAAATTATTAATCGCTTCAACCTCATTTGCAGCTGTAAAATGAGCAACACCAGATTTTGTAGAATGCGTAGATGCACCTCCAAGCTCTTCAGATGTTACTTCTTCATGCGTTACTGTTTTAACAACATTAGGTCCAGTTACAAACATATATGATGTATTTTCTACCATCATAATAAAGTCTGTTAATGCTGGTGAATATACGGCTCCACCTGCACAAGGTCCTAGGATTAAAGATATTTGAGGGATAACTCCACTCGCTCTTGTATTTTTGTAAAATATATCAGCATATCCTCCTAAAGAAACTACACCTTCTTGAATACGAGCACCACCTGAATCGTTTAGTCCAATCACTGGAGCACCGTTTTCCATGGCAAGATCCATAATTCTACAAATCTTTTGAGCATGCGCTTCAGCTAATGACCCTCCTAATACTGTAAAATCTTGAGCAAAAGCATAGATTAAACGTCCGTTAACGTATCCATACCCTGTTACAACACCATCTCCTAATATCTTTTGCTTATCTAAGCCAAAGTTAGTTGAACGGTGAGTAACTAACATTCCTATTTCTTCAAATGTACCTTCGTCAAATAAAAAATGTAAACGTTCTCTAGCAGTCAATTTTCCTTTTTTGTGCTGAGCTTCTATTCTTTTTTCTCCACCACCAAGTTTTGCTTCTGCTTTCTTTTGGTTTAAAATTTCTAGTTTTCTTTCCATTTTTTATTCAAATTCTATCAGTACTTGTTTCTTTTCTACAGCTTGACCTACTTCTACATGAATAGATTTTACAACCACATCGTCTGGAGATTTGATTATGTTTTCCATTTTCATAGCTTCAAGCACAATTAAAGGGTCTCCCTTCTTTACTTCGTCTCCAATAGCCACTCGAACATCTATAATTAATCCAGGCATTTGTGCTTTATAGTCGTTATTTTTCTTAACGTTCATAGAAGCCATTCCTAAATTCTCAAGAAGTGTATCGTATTGGTCTTTTAATTCAATTTCGTATCGATTTCCATTCACTTGTATGGTCGCCGTTTTATCTTCTTTAGATATCGATATTACTTCTACCTGATATCCTTTATTATTTCTTAAAATATGATAACCGGTTGTTCCAGAGGAAATTTTATCCCATTTCACAATTTCGCCGTTTAGCAGTAAATCTTTTGATTGATTTTCATCAATTTCATACGATTTATCGCCAATTTTTGCTGTATACATGGATTGTCGATTTTTTTGTTCAGAATAAACAAATTTAATATAATTTTGAGAACGTTATTAAAACACTTTGAAATTCAACTCGAATGCAATCAAAAAGTTTACTTCACATAATCATTACATGTCTATTTATCAGCATAGTATCTTGTAAATCGAAATCAAAAATCGATAAAAAAAATACTAAAAACTCTTCGGACATGGCCTACTCTTTAGACACAACAAAGGTGTTAGAAGAGGTTGAACTTGTTACTGAAAAAGATAAATTACAAGATGTTTACAGACAATCTCGTAAACGCATCGTCGATATTTTACATACTTCTCTTTATTTAAATTTTGATTGGGAAGATGAAAAAATAATTGGAAAAGCGGTTATTACAGCCAAACCATATTTTCACGACGTTAATCAAATCGTATTAGATGCAAAAAGTTTTAATGTTAGCTCTGTTCATCTTAAAGGTTTAAGTCAACCTTTAGAATTTACTAATACAACCGATCAGCTTATTATAAACTTGCAGAAGTTTTATATGCGAAACGAAACGTTTGAAATTACAATAGAATACACAGCACAACCTAGCCAAGCTTTGAATGTTCCTAAAAATGAAAATGGATTATTTTTTAAGCAAGGAAAAGACTATCCAGATCATATCTGGACTCAAGGAGAAGTTGCTAATAACTCGAATTGGTTTCCGACTATAGATTCTCCTAACGAAAAGATGACTCAAGAGATGTTTGTTACCATTGATGCAAATAAAATGTCTCTATCAAATGGAAACTTTTTAGGATCTGAGTTTAATGATGATGGTACAAAAACAGACCATTGGAAATTAGACCAACCACACTCTCCGTACTTAACCATGCTATTTGTAGGTGAATTTTCTTTGGTGAAAGACACTTGGAGAGGTAAGGATTTATATTATGTGGTTGAACCGAAGCATACAGCACGAGCTAAAGATCTTTTCGGACGTACACCAGAAATGCTTACATTCTTCTCAGACAAATTAGGCGTAGAATATCCATGGCCAAAATTAGGACAAGTAGTAACGAGAGATTTTACTGCCGGTGGTATGGAAAATACTGGAGCTATTGTTTATTACGATGCCATTTATCAAGATGAATCTATCTTATTAGGGAAAACCTATGACGATTTAGTTGCACATGAAATTTTCCACCAATGGTTTGGAGATTTAACAACATGTGAATCTTGGGCAAACCTTTCTTTAAATGAATCGTTTGCTACCTACGGTGAATACCTTTGGATTCAAGAAAAAGAAGGTAATATGGAGGCCGATTATCATTTAGACCTAGATTTAAATAATTATTTAAATGAGTCTTTTGGTAAAATGGATCCGATTATTAAATATGATTACAATACACCTGACGAACTTTTTGACAACCATAGATATGCTAAAGGTGGACGTGTTTTACATATGCTTAGAAATTACGTTGGAGAAGAGGCTTTCTTTGAAGCCTTAAATCTATTCCTAACTCAAAATGCATTTAAAAATGTTGAAATGCCTCAACTTAGAATGGCTTTTGAAGAAGTAACTGGAGAAGATTTAAATTGGTTCTTTAATCAATGGTTTATGTCCTCTGGACATCCTGAATTGTCTGTGAATACGCGTTATGAAAACAATGAAATTATTATAGACATTAGACAAGATCAAGATTTAGAAACATATCCATTATATCAGCTTCCTTTAAATGTTGATATTTATGATTCTGGACGTATCTCAAGAAAAAAGATTGTTGTTAAAAATCAACATGAAACATTTAGATTTACAGCCTTTTCTAAACCTGATTTAGTTGATGTTGATGGAGATAAAATTTTGCTTGGTATCATTGGAGACAATAAAACAGACGATGAATTGGCTTATCAATATAGTAAAGCATATAAGTTTAAGACAAAACAAGATGCCTTACTTCGATTATTTGAGAATAAGTATCCAATAATAGAACCTATTATGGATAATGCGTTAAATGAAAAATTCTGGTATTTTAGATATTTAGCGCTTAAGAATTTCGATATTATTCATTCAGATCTTCGTCCTAAATATTATATCCAAATTATAGATATGGTTCGTAAAGACAAGCATCCGAAAGTGCAATTGGAAGCTTTAAATGTTTTAGGAGAATATTATGATACTCAAAATAATGTTATTGTTTATAAACAACTTTTAAATAGCCCATACCAACATATTCAATCTAAAGCACTAATGCTTTATGCTCAAATAAAACCTTCCGAAGGATTAAATAAGGCGATTGAATTTGATAAACTAGATGAGCCTATTTTAGAACTAGCCGTTGGGTATGTTTATGCAAAAAGAGGAAGTAAGGGATTTGATGAGTTTTTCACCAAAAAACTTGACAAAGAAGAATCTACAGAAGTATATTTACCACAGTATGCTGAATTTTTATCAAATCAATCCGAAGAAGCTAGAATTCTAAAAGGAATTAATAAATTGGAAGGTATTGCTCGCACACATTCTGATCGTGTTCAACGTTATTATGCATTAGATGCGCTTAAAATTTTACAAGCTAAAATTAAGATAAAGCATAATAGCCATATAGAATTGCAAAATAGATTGGATGCATTAATTGCAGACATCGTTAGTCAGGAGAAAGACAAAGAACTTAAAGAAGTCTATTTAGAGAATTAAACTTATAAGTCTAAGAATTATAATATGGAGATTTTTAAATTTGGAGGTGCTTCGGTTAAAGATAGTTCATCGATAAAAAATGTTGGACGTATTTTAAAACAATATGAAGACAAGCAGGTTTTGGTCGTTGTTTCTGCTATGGGAAAAACGACAAATCTTATTGAATCTATTATAAGAGAATTTTTCACTCATAAGACATTAAATGCCAAAGCTTTTAATACACTTAAAGAAAACCACAATTCAATAATTAAAGAACTAGACCTATCGGTTGATATCTCTTTTATTTATGAAGACTTCTTAAATGTATTAGATCAAAACAAAACTTGTAAGTATGCTTTTTTATACGATCAACTTATCGGTTTTGGGGAATTATTGTCGTCAACAATATTATTTGAATACTTAAACTCTACACTTGGCAATACCGGATTTTTAGATGTTAAAGATTTAATTAAAACAGACTCCAACCATCAAAATGCAAATGTTTGCTGGGAAACAACAACGCATCATATTCTTCAAGTTGATTTTTCGAAACCCATTTATGTTACCCAAGGGTTTATAGCATCAGACCAAAATAATGTTCCTACAACTCTAGGACGAGAAGGTTCAGATTTTACAGCAGCCATTTTTGCCTCTGTACTTCATGTAGATTCATTAACCATCTGGAAAGACGTTGATGGATTTTTCAATGCAGACCCAAGGTTATTTCATGATGCGATTAAATATGATAAAATTTCTTTTAGAGAAGCCATAGAACTTGCATATTATGGAGCAAGTGTTGTGCACCCTAAAACCATCCAGCCTCTAAAACGTATGGGCATACCACTTGTTGTACGCTCTTTTATACATTTAGATCGGCCTGGAACCATGATCTCAGAAGATCAAGACCTTATTCCAAATGCACCATCTATTATTGTTAAAAGGAATTTATTCTTACTTACGGTATCAACCAAACAACTTTCTTTTATTGTTGAAAAGGAGCTCGAAACCCTTTTTGGTCTATGTCATACAGAGAATGTCCGTATGATACTAATGCAAAACTCAGCAACATCTTGTTCTTTGGTTTTACAAAACGACCCTATTAAAATTCCTGCATTATTAAATAAAATAAAATTATTATTTCAGGTTAAGTTTAACGAAAACGTTGAATTATATACAATTAGACACTACAACCAAGACATCATAAATCGCATATACAATAAAGGTAGGTTTGTTCTTGAAGAAAGAAATAATAAAACCATTCAAATATTAATACAACCATAATATTTCATACAACAATTCAATAATTATTTCGTTACCTTTCAGATTACATCACGATTTAAATTCGTTCAGGAATGTTATATGATATTTAATTTGCGTTATGCAAAGATTTTAACATTACACTCAACGAAAATGGCCCATTAATCTTTTTATTATTGATACATTCGCTTTAATAAGCTGTATGATATGCAAAAAACACTTCTAATATCAATTCTATTTCTGTTAATTTCTTTTACAGGTTTTAGTCAGGTTACTCTGGTTAAAGGTAGGGTTACTGACGCTTCAACGAATGAAGCTATTCCATTTGCAAACATTATTTTTAAAAATTCTGCCATTGGAACCATATCAGACATTCATGGACATTTTGAACTACAAACGTCTACAGATGCAACAAGTGTTGAGGTTAGTTTTGTAGGCTATACATCAAAAACAATAAAAATTACGCCATTTAAAAGAAACAATATTGACGTTAAACTTAATGAAGATTCAGAAGTATTAGAAGCCGTTGAACTGGTTACAAAAAGAAGACAAAAGAAAAAGAAGAGTGATAGTCCTGCGGTTCAAATCATGAAACAAGTTTGGAAGCATAAGAAAGATAATATTTCCGAAAATATTGAAATCCTATCGTATGATAGACACGAAAAAACTCAACTTGATTTAAATAACTTCAAAGAGTCTTTAAGTAATGGAGATAAATTAGGAAGCTTTAATTTTATTTTTGAATATGCAGATACATCTTCCTTAAATGGTAAAACGAGTTTACCAATGCTTATTAATGAATCTATGTATCGTGTACTTCATACCTCTAACCCCAGTTTTGATCAAAAAATAACACTTGCCAGCCAAGTTTCAGGGTTTAGAGATAATCATAGTGCTAATGCATTATTGCAAAGTGCCGATTTTGAATTTGACATTTACGACCGTTCTATTACTATTTTTGAAAAGGCCTTTGCCAGTCCTTTGTCTACTGTTGGTATATTAAATTACCATTACTATCTTCAAGACACGATAATGTTAGATGATGGAAGAAGACAATTTCATATTCAATATATTCCGAGACGTGCACATGAACTTTCTTTTATTGGGGATATTTGGGTAGATGAAGCCCATTGGGCCGTTGAAAAAATTAGGCTTCGTGTTGTTAAAGATGCCAACTTAAATTTCGTTTCGGATCTTGAGGTTATTCAGGAATTTACATTTAATGAAGAGCTTCAGAAATGGCTAATTAAAAAAGATAAGCTTACCGCTGATATTTCTGTTTTAAACATGAAAGAAGAAATTGGGTTCTTTGGACATCGAACCTATATTTTTGACAACTATAGATTTGATAAATATTGGGATAAAGCAGTTATTGATTCCTTGATAGAAATTGGATTTAAAGATGATAAAGCTCAACTAAAATTCATTAACGACAACAGGCTAGAAACACTAACAGAGCAAGAATCTAACATATATACTATGATTGATTCCCTGCAAAAATTACCTGCGTTTAAAGCGATAGATAACTTAAGTTATTTGGCTGCCTCTGGATATATTCCCGTAAAAAATAAATTTGAAATTGGTCCAATTTGGAACTTCTATTCAAATAACTCCATCGAAGGACATCGTTTTTATTTTGGGGGAAGCACTTCATTTAGAGCAAATAAAAACTATAGACTAGGTGGTTTTTTAGCTTATGGTACTAAGGATAAAAAGTTTAAATTTGGTACAGATTATAAACATCTCGTTAATAAAAAGCTCTATCATTTACTCGGTGCATCTATAAAGTATGACTATGAAAACTTAACTCAAATTGGTAGTTCTAAACTCAATTCTGGAAGTATATTTTCTTCATTACTTTCCGCAAATCAAGAGCTCCGATTGAGTGAAGTATTAGCCTTAGAAGTGTTCTCTGAAAAAGACTTAAATCGTCATTTTAAAGTTGATTCACGTCTTGGATACACAGAATATGGAGAATTAGGAGACTTACGCTTTGATTTTCTTGATGGTATTTCTGGAAAAAAGACGATTAAAACTACAGAATTGAAACTCGGAGTAATCTACGATTTTGCACCAAGCTATTTACGTGAACGCTCGGCATATCGTGATCAGATATTTACAAGGAATAAATACAGAGCTCAACTGTATGCTACATTTGGATTTAACGGCCTACTGGATGCTCAATATGGATACCAGCGTTATAGAATGCAATTTAATGCACGAAATACACTGGGTGCACTAGGTCGATTGTTTTACGAAGTAAATGCAGAAAAAATAGTTGGTGATTTGCCTTACATTTTACTTTATGCACCACCTGTAAACAATACACAATTATCAAGCTCTAAACGTTTTTCATTATTAAATGATTATGAATTTATGGCCGATACTTATGTATCCTTTTTTGCAGAACACCATCTAGAAGGATTGGTATTTAACCATATTCCGCTTCTAAAGAAATTAAATTTTAGAGAAGTGGTTTCGTTTAAAGGGTTGTTTGGAACGCTAACAGATCAGAACGCAACAAATACTATTAACAATGTACCTATTGTTTCACCTGATAAAACGGGTTATTTTGAAGCGGGTATTGGTGTAGAAAATATTCTTAAGATATTACGTGTTGATTACGTATTTAGAATTAACCATCGTAAAGAAGATCAAAAAGAGAATCAAGGATTACGATTTACAATGTCTTTAAGAATTTAATTTAAGCATTACTTCTTTCGTTCTATAACATATTCTACAAGTGCTCTCATAGATTTTTTAGACTCTGAATCTGGGAAAGTTTCTAGGATAGCCAAAGCATCATTTTTGTATTGAATCATTTGTTGCTTGGCATAATCCAATCCTCCATGGTCTTGTACTAGCTTAATAACTTCAGCCACTTTCTTTTTATTGGTATTGTATCGTTTAACAACATTAATAATAAACTTAGCTGTAGATTTATCACAATTTTGAAGGGTATAAATTAATGGCAAAGTCATTTTTTGCTCTTTAATATCAATACCTACTGGCTTACCAATTAAACCTGCTGTTTTCTGGTAATCAAACAGGTCGTCTTTAATTTGAAATGCAATTCCTACTTTTTCACCAAAAGTAAACATTGAATCTATAATGGTTTGATCTGAAGTAGATGTACTAGAACCAGCAGCACAACAAGCGGCAATTAATGCAGCTGTCTTTTTACGAATAATTTCATAATAAACATCTTCATCAATATCAAGCTTTCTTGCTTTCTCTATTTGAAGAAGTTCTCCTTCACTCATATCCTCTACTGCTGTAGATGTAATTTCTAATAATTGATACTCTTTGTTTTTAACAGCAAGTAATAATAACTTAGACAACATATAATCTCCAACAAGTACAGCAATTTTATTTTTCCACAACACACTAACTGAGAAAAAACCTCTTCTCATATTGGCATCATCTACAACATCATCATGTACTAAAGAGGCTGTATGTAATAGTTCTATTAAAGACGCTGCACGATATGAGCTTTCATTAATATCACCAAACATTTTAGCCGAAAGAAAAACAAAAATAGGGCGCATTTGCTTCCCTTTTCGTTTTACAATATAATGCGTTATTCTATCAATTAACGCGACCTTACTAGCTATTGAAGCCCTAAATTTTGGCTCAAAATTATCCATTGCCTCTTTAATAGGCATCTTTATTTGGTCTATCTTACCCATAGGAATTCCAAATATAAATCATTTTCTAAGGAAACTTAAAATCTACCCATAAATTGTTTTCAACTTCATACATTTTAACAAAATATATATCCAATTAAAGAAAAATGGAAGCTCTACATTGTACTTATGTTAATTTTCATTTTTTTTGAAAGAAATTACATTTCAAATCATAATTCATAATGCATCCCATTATAATTAGTCTTATATTCGGGAATCTAAATGTAAATTATATCGTCTATAGCAGAATAAAATTGTGATTATACTCGAAAAACTATCAATATATTTGTTTCGTTTATCATTTTTATAAAATAGATGTAAATCGTTTAGATAATTCATAACAAACAAAATGACTATCTTAAGGCATAATTTAAGAGCTCAGTAAAAGAAAATAATGAGAAGAGTTGTAATTACAGGCTTAGGAGCCATTACTCCAATCGGAAAAAACATAGCGACGTTTTGGAGTAATCTTTTAAGCGGGAAATCGGGTTCAGATATTATTACCCGATTTAATCCCAAAATTTTTAAAACCCGATTCGCATGCGAAATCAAAGGTTATGATCCTAAAGATTACTTTGAACGCAAAGAAGCAAGAAAATTAAATCGCTTTAGCCAATTTGGACTTATAGCAGGTACTCAAGCAATAGAAGATTCTAAGGTCGATTTTAGTAAAATGAACTTAGATCGTGTAGGTGTTATTTTTGCTAGTGGTATTGGAGGATTTGAAACTTTAGAAACTGAAACATTCAATCAACATAAAAACGGATTCAATCCACGTTTTAACCCATTTTTTATTACAAAAATAATAGCAAATGGTGTTGCTGGAATGCTTTCTATAAAATACGGTTTAAGAGGAATTAATAGCTGTCCAGTGTCAGCATGTGCTTCCTCCACTCAAGCCATTATACATGCTTTTAACTACATTAAATGGGGAAAAGCAGATATGATTGTTGCTGGAGGGGCAGAAGCGCCTATTACACCGTCTGCAATAGGAGGATTTAATGCTATGAAAGCCATGTCTACAGCGAATGACAATTTCGCCGCAGCATCTAAACCATTTGACAAACATAGAGATGGATTTGTTATTGGTGAGGGTGCAGGAGCCTTGGTTATTGAAAGTTTAGAAAGTGCCAAGAAAAGAGATGCGCAAATTTACGCTGAAATAATTGGTGGAGGAGAAACCGCAGATGCTTATCATATAACTGGTACTCATCCTGAAGGTGATGGTGCATATTTGGCAATGAAGAATGCTCTTGATGAATCTGGAGTTAAACCGGAAGACATTAACTACATCAATGCACATGCAACCTCTACTGGTTTAGGAGATATTTCTGAGACAAAAGCCATTGAAAAGCTATTTGCCAATAATCTTAAAGATGTTCAGATTAGCGCGACTAAATCAATGACCGGTCATTTATTAGGTGCTGTTGGAGCTGTAGAAGCAATTGCAACTTGCTTAACAGTTAAAAATGATGAGATACCACCTACCATTAATACATCTGTAATTGATGAGGGCATCTCTAAAGACTTAAACTTTACGTTAGGCAATGCCATTAAAAAACCCGTTAATTACGCTTTAAGCAATAGCTTTGGGTTTGGTGGGCATTGTACATCTATAGCTATGAAAAAGTATAGAGCTTAATAGAATAAACACTTTATAAAAACAAAAAATCCATTTAGATATCTAAATGGATTTTTTTTTGAGCGAGAAACGGGACTCGAACCCGCAACCCTCAGCTTGGAAGGCTGACGCTCTACCAATTGAGCTATTCTCGCGATGGTAAAGTCTTAAAAAGTGGTGGGAGCAGGATTCGAACCTGCGAAGGTGTAACCAGCGGATTTACAGTCCGCCCTCGTTGGCCGCTTGAGTATCCCACCAACATAATTTTAAAGATCTTTCAGAAATTAATCTGATATTGAGCCGATGAAGGGACTCGAACCCCCGACCTGCTGATTACAAATCAGCTGCTCTAGCCAGCTGAGCTACATCGGCATACATCCTATTTAAAGGATAATAAACCATTTATTTAATATTAAATAAATGGTTTATAGAGCGAGAAACGGGACTCGAACCCGCAACCCTCAGCTTGGAAGGCTGACGCTCTACCAATTGAGCTATTCTCGCGATAATCTTAAGAAGTGTTATAAAAGCTTGGTTAACTTTTCTTCTTATCAAAATTTCAAAAGAGCCGATGAAGGGACTCGAACCCCCGACCTGCTGATTACAAATCAGCTGCTCTAGCCAGCTGAGCTACATCGGCATTTTTCGTTTATTGCGATGCAAATATAGATGTTTTTTTGAGAGTTAAAAGACCTAATTCAAAAAAAAACTCAACTCTTTCGTTAACATTCTCATTGCCAAAAAGATATTTTTACTCTTTTTTGTTATAAAGTATTGTATACGACGTATAATTACCCAAAAGAACAACATCTCAATACTATCTAAGTCTATTTCATTCTCTTCTTTTTTTTAACTGTAAATTACTTTCTTATTTACAAATTCTAATAAAGAGTCCTCTCCTAACTCACGACCGAAACCACTTTTTTTAACGCCTCCAAATGGAAGATATGCATTCGATTGTACAATATTATTAATAGCAATAGAACCAACATTGATCTTTTTTGCAATTTCCATTGCCAATTCTAAATCTTCCGTCCAAATAGCTGTTCCTAATCCAAATTCTGAAGCATTAATAGATTCTATAACTTCACCTAAATCTCGATATCCATAAACCATTAATACAGGCCCAAACAATTCCTCGTCAAATGGGTTTTCTAACTTATCGGTAAAATAAACTCTTGGTGCCACAAAATTACAATTGTCATTTCCTGCCGTAATCCAATTTTCATATCCTAAACCATTAAGTTTATCAATTTGCTTTTTAATAGAAACAACAAGATCCGCTCTAGCCATTACACCTATATTCGTTTGTCTATCATATAAATCACCTTCAGTATACAAACAAACTTCCTCCATAATTAGCGCCTTAAGTTCTTCAAGTTTATTTATTGGAATATATAATCGTTTTGTAGAAATACAGGTTTGTCCAGAATTTATCATTCTTGAAAACACAGCCTTTTTCACGGCATCTTTAACATTAGCCTCTTCGGTAATTACAAATGCATCATTCCCTCCTAATTCCAAAAGTGATTTCTTAATATGCTTACCAGATAAAGCTGCAAATGAAGACCCCGCTTTTTCTGAACCTGTTAAACTTGTTCCCTGGATATGTTGATGCTCAACCAAAAGTTCAATGTCTGAAACACGAACAAATACAGCTCTATATACTTTATGGTTTAATCCTTTATTAAAAATACGTTCAATTAATGCATTGCACAAACTCATATTTGGAGCATGTTTTAGCCAAACTACATTACCAGAAATCAAGGCTGGTAAAGCAAATCTAAACACTTGCCAAAATGGAAAGTTCCATGGCATTACACCTAATATTCCACCAAGAGGTTGATAAATTATTTCATTGAATTTAAATGGAGAGTTGCGAATTGTTTTTGGTTGTAAAGCTGTTTCCGAAACCTCTAAATAATAAGTACATAAATCTATACATTTATCAATTTCTGCTTCGGCTTGCACCAAAGGTTTTCCCATTTCCTTTACAATTAATACAGCACTTTTTTCTTTTAACCGTATTAACTCTTTCTTAATGACTTCAACTTGTTTTAATCGGTCTGTAACAGACAATTCTTTCCACCAGACCCAACTTTCTTCTGCTTTGTTTAATTCTAAATATATTCGAGATGGAGTCCAAGCTTCTTCTTCATGAAATAAAATTCCATCCAATGGATTTATACTCTTAAACTGATCTTGTTGTTGCATTTTACCAAGTTATTTAATCGAACACGAAGATATTAAAACTATGATAACTAGAGTTCCATCAAAAATATTTTAATCACCCGCCTACCCTTTTTAATGACAACTAAAAAGCTTATATTTGTGGCAATTTTTGATAAAAAACGATATACAATGAATTTCGAATTAACCGAAGAACATAAGATGATTCAGGAAGCGGCTAGAGATTTTGCTCAAGCTGAACTTTTACCTGGAGTTATTGAAAGAGACGAAAATGCAACTTTTCCAACAGAGCAAATAAAAAAAATGGGAGAACTCGGATTCTTAGGAATGATGGTTGACCCTAAATATAACGGTGGTGGAATGGACACTGTAAGTTATGTTTTAGCAATGGAAGAAATTGCAAAAGTTGATGCTTCGGCAGCTGTTGTAATGTCAGTAAACAACTCTTTAGTTTGTTGGGGATTAGAACAATTCGGAACAGAAGAACAAAAAGAAAAATATTTAACAAAATTAGCAACAGGAGAAATCATTGGAGCATTTTGTTTATCTGAACCAGAAGCTGGATCTGATGCGACATCGCAAAGAACAACAGCTATTGATAAAGGTGATCATTATTTAGTTAATGGAACTAAAAACTGGATTACAAATGGTAACTCTGCTTCAGTTTATATTGTAATTGCTCAAACGGATGTTGAAAAAGGACACCGTGGTATTAATGCAATTATTATTGAAAAAGATACACCTGGATTTACAGTTGGAGTTAAAGAAAATAAAATGGGAATTCGTGCATCGGATACACATTCTTTAATGTTTAACGATGTAAAAGTACCTAAAGAAAATCGTATTGGTGAAGATGGATTTGGGTTCAAATTCGCAATGAAGACACTTTCTGGTGGACGTATTGGTATTGCATCTCAAGCTTTAGGAATAGCTTCTGGAGCTTTAGACTTATCTGTAAAGTACGCTAAAGAACGTGAGGCATTTGGTAAACCAATTGCGCAACACCAAGCTATTGCTTTTAAATTAGCAGACATGGCAACGGAAGTTGAAGCGTCTCGTTTATTATGTTTACAAGCTGCTTACCATAAAGATAATGGATTAGATTATACTAAATCTGGAGCTATGGCTAAATTATTCGCTGCGGATAAAGCAATGGGAATAACAGTTGAAGCCGTTCAAATTCATGGTGGATACGGATATGTTCGTGAGTACCATGTTGAACGTTTAATGCGTGATGCTAAAATTACTCAGATTTATGAAGGAACATCTGAAATTCAGAAAATTGTAATTTCAAGAGAAATATTGAAATAATACAATAACTCATAATAAATATAAAAAGTCCTGATGGTAATTCCATCAGGACTTTTTTGCTTAAAAAACAACACATACTCCATCCCTTTTGTTTAATTTTCTTAATTAATGCCATCCTAATTTTATCCGTTATTGTTTCTTTTATTTTAATTCTTATTTTTGGTGGCATTTAACCAATAAGAAATGGAACAAATCAGTGTCTTCGACATGCTAAAAATAGGTGTTGGACCTTCGAGCTCACACACTTTAGGACCCTGGAGGGCCGCCGAAAGTTGGATCCAAGAATTAAAAGATGACCATACTTTTAATCTTGTAGAATCGATCTCAGTAGACTTATATGGTTCTTTATCGCTTACAGGAAAAGGACATGCCACAGATTTAGCTTGTATACTCGGACTAAGTGGAACAGATCCTGAATATATTCCTATTGAAGATATTGATACAATTATTGAAGATGTTAAACTGAACAATAGGATTCAATTTGGTGGCGGTTTCTTTCTTCCATTTGATTTCAACCAATCTATTGTTTTTAATTCTACATTTCTAAAATATCATTCTAATGGATTAACGTTTAAGGCCCATTTAAAAGATGGTTCAACCTCTGAGAGTACGTTTTATTCCATAGGGGGTGGATTTATTACAAAAGAATCCTCTTCAAATACTCAACGAGAAGAGAACTTTAAACCTTTTCCATATCCTATTCAAACCTCAAAAGAATTATTAGACGTTTGTGCACGTGAGAACAAATCCATTTCAGAAATTATTTGGATGAACGAAACCACCTTAAGAACTTCTGAAGAAGTTGATAAGGAGTTACGACGTGTTTGGGATACCATGCTTGAATGCATGTACATTGGTTGTCATACAGATGGAATACTTCCTGGTGGACTTAATGTTAGACGTAGAGCATTTAAATCTTACCAAAAACTAAAAGGTAGTCTAGACTATAATGACCATAACGAATGGATAGAATCTATACGTCATACAGAGGTTAAATTTAGACAGATTTTTAAATGGGTTAGTACGTATGCATTAGCAGTAAATGAGGTTAATGCAGCCTTAGGACGAGTGGTTACAGCCCCTACCAATGGAAGTGCGGGAGTAATACCTGCGGTTATCATGTATTATCTAACTATTGAAAACCACAAGGCTGATTTTAAAGAAATAAAGGAGTTTTTATTGGTTGCTGGTGAAATAGGAAGCATATTTAAAAAAGGAGCAACAATATCTGCTGCAATGGGAGGATGTCAAGCTGAAATTGGAGTTTCTTCGGCAATGGCTGCCGCTGGTTTATGCTCATTATTAGGAGGGACTTCTGAACAAATTACAATTGCTGCTGAAATTGCCATGGAACACCATCTTGGGTTAACATGTGATCCAATTGGAGGTTTAGTACAAATCCCATGCATAGAACGTAATGCGATGGGAGCTATTAA
>CBDEVQ010000036.1:0-37398 GCA_965243605.1 Flavobacteriales bacterium | reverse complement strand
TAAAGTGGAAACACTTGATGAAAACGTTAAAGGTGTAATTCTTTCAGGAAGTCCTTCATCAGTTAATGATGAAAATCATCCGATACCTAACTTAGACAATATAAGAAAGCATGTTCCTTTATTAGGTGTTTGTTATGGAGCCCAATACTTAGCAAAAGTATCTGGAGGTACAGTAAGCCCTTCAAAACATAGAGAATATGGAAGAGCCCATCTATCAGAAGTTAACAGTTCAAATGTGCTTTTAAAAGGTGTTCCTTCTAACTCACAAGTTTGGATGAGCCATGGAGATACAATAACAAGTATTCCAGATTCTTTTGAAATTATAGGATCTACAAACGATGTAAAAGTAGCAGCTTACCATATTCAAGGTGAAGATACTTACGGAATTCAATTCCACCCAGAAGTATATCACTCTACAGATGGACTAACTCTACTTAAAAACTTTTTAGTAGATGTTTGTGGATATTCTCAAGATTGGACACCAGATTCATTTGTTGAAGAGTCTGTTGCTAAATTGAAAGCTCAATTAGGAAATGATAAAGTTGTACTCGGATTATCTGGAGGTGTAGATTCTTCAGTAACTGCTGTACTTTTAAATAAAGCAATTGGTGAAAACCTTTATTGTGTATTTGTAAACAATGGTCTTTTACGTAAAAATGAGTTTGAATCTGTTCTTAAGAACTATGAACATTTAGGTTTAAATGTTATTGGTGTAGATGCTTCCCAACAATTTTACTCTGCATTAGAAGGATTATCAGATCCTGAAGCAAAAAGAAAAGCTATTGGAAAAGTATTTATTGATGTATTCGATCAAGAATCAGCAAAAATACAAGATGTAAAATGGTTAGCTCAAGGTACTATTTATCCAGATGTTATTGAATCTGTATCTGCTACTGGTGGACCATCTGCAACAATTAAGTCTCATCATAATGTTGGTGGATTGCCAGATTATATGAAATTAAAAATTGTTGAACCTATGCGCTTATTATTTAAGGATGAAGTAAGACGTGTTGGTAAGGCAATGGGATTAAGTCCAGATTTATTAGGACGTCATCCATTTCCAGGTCCAGGATTAGCCATCAGAATTTTAGGAGATATTACTCCAGATAAAGTAAATATCCTTCAAGATGTTGATGCGATCTTTATTGATGGTTTAAAAGAGCATGGGTTATACGATAAAGTATGGCAAGCTGGAGCTATTTTATTACCTGTACAATCTGTAGGTGTTATGGGTGACGAACGTACTTATGAAAAGGCCGTTGCTTTAAGAGCTGTAGAATCTACGGATGGAATGACTGCTGACTGGGTACATTTACCTTATGAATTTTTAGCTGAAATTTCAAATAAGATTATTAACCGAGTTAAAGGTGTTAACCGAGTAGTATACGATATAAGTTCTAAACCGCCTGCAACGATTGAGTGGGAATAAGAACGAATTAATAATTATAAAAAAAGCAGATGTTGTTAACATCTGCTTTTTTTATTTCTAGAATTTCCTGAAAATTATAATACAAAAAAACCGCCATCGAAATGAATCAATGGCGGTTTTTTATATGATAAAGAACTATGCGTTTTCCTTAACAACTGGTGCTCCAGCAAGGATTTCTTCACTTGCATTAGAACTAAACTGGCTAAAGTTTTCGTTAAATGCTTTCGCTAATTCATTTGCTTTTGTGTCATATACAGATTTATCAGCCCAAGTATTTTTAGGTGATAAAATCTCATCTGGTACATTAGGACATGTATTTGGCATATCTAATCCAAAAATCTCATGCTTTGTATACGCTACATCTTTCAACTCACCATTTAAGGCTGCTGTAATCATAGAACGTGTAAAACCTAATTTCATTCTAGATCCTATTCCATATCCTCCACCAGACCATCCAGTGTTTACTAGCCATACATTTACATCGTTTTCTTCCATTTTCTTACCTAACATTTCTGCATAGTAAGTTGGATGAAGTGGCATAAATGGAGCTCCAAAACAAGCTGAGAATGTAGTCTGAGGTTCTGTAACACCTGCCTCTGTACCAGCAACTTTCGCTGTATATCCAGAAATAAAGTGGAACATTGCCTGACCTGTACTTAATTTAGATATTGGAGGTAATACTCCAAAAGCATCACAAGTTAAGAAGAAAATATTCTTAGGCTTAGGACCTACAGATGGCTTTTGAATATTATTAATATGGTAGATTGGATAAGAAACACGTGTATTTTGAGTTTTCTCAACGTTTTCGAAATCTACATCTTTAGTCCCATCAAAGAAATTAATGTTTTCTAAAATAGCACCTGGCTTAATTGCTTTAAAGATATCTGGTTCTTTTTCAGCCGTTAAGTCAATTGTTTTAGCATAACATCCACCTTCAAAGTTGAATACAGAATTTTCTGCCCATCCGTGCTCATCATCACCAATTAATTTACGATTCGGATCAGCTGAAAGTGTCGTTTTACCAGTTCCTGATAATCCAAAGAAAATAGCTGTATCATTGTCCTCTCCAACATTTGCCGAACAGTGCATAGATAATGTATTCTTTTGGAATGGTAAGATAAAGTTAAGAGCAGAGAAAATTCCCTTCTTAATTTCACCTGTATATCCAGTACCACCAACAAGGATCATTTTCTTTTCAAAACTTAAAACAGCAAAGTTTTCCTGACGTGTACCATCCTCTTCAGGATTAGCCATAAATCCAGGAGCATTAATTACTGTCCATTCATTTGTAAAGTTCGTGATTTCGTCTTCAGAAGGTCTAATAAACATATTGTAAACAAACATGTTAGACCAAGGATATTCATTGATTACCGTTACAGGTAGTTTGTAGCTTTCTTCGGCACATGCGAATGCATTACGTGCGTAAAGTTGTTTTCCACTTAAATAAGCCATCATTTTAGTATAAAGCTTATCGAAGTTTGCTGCTTCAAAAGGAATGTTGATATCCCCCCACCAAACAGCGTCTTGTGTTAACTCATCTTTTACGATGAAGCGGTCTTTAGGCGAACGCCCTGTAAATTTACCTGTATCAATTGCTAAAGCACCTGATCCAGCGATTACACCTTGACCATTTTCTACTGTAATTTTTGTTAGTTCCTCAGGACTTAAGTTCCAAGAAACGGTAGCGTCTTTGATTCCCATATCAGCCAATGAAAATGACGATGGACGCAATCCCTTTTCAATCATTACTTTTTGTTTTTTAATTATATGTTGACAAAGGTATAAATCTTTAACAATTAAATAACGATACGTTTGATATTTTTCGGAGTATTAACACAAAAAAATCATCAAATTCGTATTTAATTGACAAGTCTATACTATACTTTTCTTTTGAAAAAAATCCAAAGCACCAATTTAATAAAAATACTCTATAAATTGTTCAATTTTATCAAATTATCATCAGCATAACAAAGTATAAACCTCAACACCTTGTTGCAAAAGATTGATTTACAATTCAATAAAAAAAGAGTTGCAGAAATTAAAATTCCTTACAACTCTTTAAATTATTTGTTTTCAATATTGAAATATGAAAACAGACTATTTCTTTTCGATCATGCGATATTTAATTCCAGCTATTATGATGATGGCAAGTACACTAAATATACTTACCCATGCCCATTGTGGAAACGCAGGAGTCTCTCCTCTTGCGTATGAGTGTAATCCTTTAGATAAATAGTAATTAACTCCAAAAAATGTCATTAATACAGTTCCAAAGCTTAAGATTGATGCTACACTGAAAACATAAGCTGATTTTAATTTAGGTATAAAACGGAAGTGTAATACCATCGCATAAATTAATACAATAACTAATGCCCATGTTTCTTTAGCATCCCATCCCCAATATCTTCCCCAAGACTCATTTGCCCAAATACCTCCTAGAAAGGTACCCACGGCAGCTAATGCAAGTCCAATACTTATTGTCATTTCACTAATATATGAAAGCTCTTGTGCTAAACTTCCTAAATATTTTTTAGACTTTTTGGTTCTAATAATATAGATAATCATGTTTATTAATCCTAAAATAAAGGCCAATCCAAAGAATCCATAACTTACTGTAATGGCAGCAACATGAATAACTAACCAATACGATTTTAGTACAGGTTGTAAATTTGTTAATTGTGGATCATATGAACTATGACCTGCTGTCATTAAAATAAAGAATGCCAATAGTGCGGTTGCAGCCAAGGTTAACTTAGAATATTTAGAGAATAAAAATCCAGCTAATAGTCCAGCCCATGCAACAAGTAATAATGCTTCGTAACCATTACTCCATGGTGCATGTTCAGCTAAATACCAACGCATTCCCATTCCGTATGTATGGTATAAAAAGGCTAAAAATAAAGCCGTCATAAAGAAATACATTGGACATTTCACTAAGAATATATACCAATTAGAATCCTTATGCCTAACCAATACTTCAATAAATGTAAATAGAAGTAAAAATATAGCAATTACAGAGTATAACCTTTCTAAGGTTTTAAAAATATTTAACTTATTATAGGTTGCTTCCATGGCTAATTTCTCAGCCCCTGGTAGTATACCATCTGGAGAATTTTGCCTTTGTAAAGTCGCTAAACTTTTAACAACCTGGTCTGACAATGTGTAATCACTTGATGTTTTTGCATCAGCCAAACTCATATTATATACAACTAGTAAATTAGAGTATGTCACTTGTTTTAGAGAAACGATTGAATCTTTGTCGTTTTTCATATCTCCACCAATCGGAACATTAGCCAATGAATCTGTCCAATTCATCCATTCATTATTCTCTGATTTTGGTTTTGGAAATATCTTAAGAAAGCTCCCTCGCATGGCCATCATAAAAACATTTATCCTTTCATCAAGCCTAATAACTTCTTTATCGAAAGAACTTTGTTCTATGGGTTTCTTACGAAAGGCCTCTTCACTATATTTTTGAAGTTTATACTCCATTTTATCTGTAAAGAAGTCATTAAAGGATACAATCTTTCTATCAAACCCTAAACGTTCTGCTAAGGTTAAATTCTTTATATAGATTAAGTCTTGATTTTTCCAGTAATCTGGTGAAATCATTAAATCTAACATAACCTGCATTGGTGTTAAATTCTTATGTCCTTCCACAGATACTTTATCCTTTCTAGAAATTTTATGCAGAATATCTACAGCAATAGAATTTACAGGTTGAAAACGTCCACCTTGTGTTTGGACTATTAATTGTCCAAAACGTTCAGCGTGCTCGGCATCTATCGGTACAAATACTCGATTACTATCGTTTTCTATTAATTTGCGATCTAATAAAACACCTGATGTTTCGTGATCTCCATGATGATGATGTTCTCCTGTTGCATGATTATGTCCAGCATGTTCATCTGTTTTATTTTGTTCGTTTTCTCCATATTGTGCAAATCCAGAAAACGAAATACAGCTTAACAATACAATAAGAGTGCTATTCAGTCTTTTCTTTCTCGATTGAAGGATCATTTTTCGAATCGTTTGGAATCTTGATCCTTTATATAAAAAGGTTAAAATGAATCCTAATCCCAATAAGAAATAACCTAAATAGGTTACTTTGGTTCCCATTTCATCATTATTTACAGATAAAATTGTTCCTTTTTCATCTGGATTATAAGACGATTGGAAGAATCTATATCCTCCATAATCCATTACGTTATTCATGAAAATTTCTCTTGTATCTCTTACGCCAAATCGGTCATCTAATAATGTGATAATACTTTTATATGATGAAGGACTCATTGATCCTGGATAACGATCTAAAATAAAATCATTCAAGGCAATAGAAAATGGAAGTTCAATGGTTTTAGAACCATAAGCCATTTGAAAAAGTAAATCTCCTAATTGGAATCGGCTAAATGAAGGGATTCTATTTGCCCCTCCTATCAAATCAACAACAGTCTCTTCGGAATTGTAATTTACCTTCACCTGAAGTACATCTTGCAAATCAGCACCTTCTTCTTTAGATGTCACCCATTTTTTAACGGCTTTTTGATAATGCGTTTTAAAAACAAATTGTCCACCACCTTTTACCATATGCAACTTCATAGTTTCAAAAGATACATCAGAGTCCGACCAAATTGTATCTTTAACCATTGTAGGCATTTTCATGGTTGCAATATCAATTGGCGAAGTAATTTTTAATCCGTCTACCGATTTGTATATTTTAATGGCATCTGGGTTCGTATTATCTTCAAAAGACAACATTACTGGCCCTATACGTTTACTCTCACCTTCTGTAAGATGAAAGGTTACACGTCCATTAGCATCATTGGTCACAATTTCTAAAATATCTTTACCTCCAGAAACATGTTCTTCAATGCTTTCTTCAGCGTTTGGTATGTAGTCTACATACGATACATTGATTTCGTCGTGTCCCTTAAACTCTAAGGTAGATTCGAAACTATTATCTGTAATATCTGTAAAGTATAGAGGTCTTCTGTACCCCATTTGTTCAGACGAACTTGCAACAAAAACTTGTAGGTAAGGCTCTAAACTATACATACGATTACTCGTTTCACCCTCTCTAATAGGCATACTTCCCTCAAAACCAACATATCGAGTTATTCCGGCTCCAGCTATTATCACAATTAAAGATAAGTGCATAATAAACACAGGTAGCTTCTCTTTACTTGTTAATTTATATTTAGGAATATGGAGAATAAAATTTATTACCAATAAAAAGAGTAATACCTCAAACCAGCGGGCATTATAAATAAGTACTTTGGCTGTTATGGTATCATATTCATTTTCAATGAAAGTGGCATACCCAATAGCGGCACCAAATACAAGCAAAAGTACAGTTGCTAATTTGGTTGAGGATAGTAATTCAAATACTCTTTTCATGATTTGTTGTGTAAGAATGATTCCGTTTAATATGACTTTATCATTCCGGTTTTGTTTTCTGTGGCAAATTTACATTTATTACCACTTAAAAGCTCTACTTTAAGATGCATTAACATTTTTTACAATAAAATAATTAACTATAGAGGATACAGGATCCTCTATAGTTAAATCAATTTCATGAGTAATTCTTCAGTTTTATTCAAAAACTCACTCACATGTATAGCATCCATTAATCCATGATGTGCATGCACAGATATGGGTAATATCATTTTATTATCCTTTTGATAATACTTACCAAAAGTTAATTTAGGAATAGAATCTTTAAATTTGGAATTACTGGCATGCTTAATTCCTTTAAAAGAAATCCAAGGCACAGAAGAGCAATGCATCAAATCTATTCGTGCCGTATTTTCACTTAGTCGTAAACCTTCTGAATTGTTTACAGCGTCAATCTCTTTTTTAAACGATTCAATAAACCCTTCAAAATCATCTAAAAATGGAGCATATGCAAAAGCAAAACTTCCATCTGGCCTTCCTATAGTTGTTCCAACATGAATACGGTTGTAAATTCTAGGTTTCTCATCTACAATTCGAGTTCTAAATTCGGGTATGGTGTTTAACGCTTTATAGGCGCAAAACATATAATACATAAAAAAGGATACACCATTTGCCTTACAGTATAACAATGCATTGGTGCATTCAATTTCTGTATCTATACCAAAATAAGGTTGATCAAAAGTTGAGTAAAATTCAAAGTATTCTTTTCTTTTCCACGTTTTAAGATCAATATATTGAAATAAGCCTTCCATAAATAAAATCTACAATGATTTTAATATTTCCTGCTTAATAGCCTTAATAAATCCTGGACCTTGATAAATTAACCCACTATATACTTGAATTAATTTAGCTCCTGCTTTTAGTTTTTCTACAGCGTCTTCGGGAGAATTTATTCCTCCAACTCCAATAATTGGTACACGGTCTCCTAATTTTTTATATAAATAAGAAATAACTTCGGTACTTCTTTCCTTTAGCGGTGCTCCACTTACTCCACCATTACCTAATCCATCTACTGTAGATTTTTCGGTTGTTAATTCCGCTCTAGAAATAGTTGTATTTGTGGCAATTAAACCATCTAATTTAATAGTCTTAACAATATCAACAATATCATCTAATTGATCGTTTGTAAGATCTGGTGCAATCTTTAATAAGATTGGCTTTCGATCCGAATATGCTTCTCTATCTTTTTGTAATGTCGATAGCAAATTCATAAGGGGTTCTTTGTCCTGTAACTCTCTTAATCCTGGAGTATTTGGAGAACTTACGTTTACTACAAAATAATCTACATGTGGATATAAGGCTTCAAAACAAATTTTATAATCGCTTATAGCTTCATTATTCGGTGTAACCTTGTTTTTACCAATGTTTCCACCAACAATAATGTTTCCTTTCTTTTTTAAGCGTTCTATAGAATCTTCTACACCTCCATTGTTAAATCCCATTCGGTTAACCAATGCTTCGTCTTGTGGTAAGCGAAATAATCTTGGTTTAGGATTTCCAGCTTGTGGTTTTGGCGTTAATGTACCAATTTCAATAAAACCAAATCCAAGTTGATCTAGTTCTTCAATCATATTCGCATCCTTATCGAACCCTGCTGCCATTCCTACAGGATTTGGAAATTTAATTCCAAATACTTCACGTTCTAATTTTTGGTTTTCAAAACCATACAATCCTTTAAAAATTGATTTTGCAAATGGCAATTTCAATCCTCTTTTTAAAAGATTACATGTAAAGTGATGCGCTTCTTCGGCATCCTTTTTAAATAGATAGGGCTTTATGAGTGACTTGTACATACGTGTGGATCAAAAAAATTTGTCAAAAATATCCATTCCATTTGGCTTGTCCTATTTTTTATCGATAAGTTTTGAATAAAAAAAAGGCTACCCAGTATTGAGTAGCCTTTCATTTTTATGCTATTAAAAGCCTATAGTAAAGCTTTTAATTTATCTTCTAAAGTAGATTTTGGTACAGCACCAACTTGCTTATCTACAACTTCACCATTTTTAATAAATAAAATTGTAGGGATATTACGGATTCCATATTCTGCAGCAATATCTCCTTCAACATCGATATTTACTTTTCCAATATTTGCTTTTCCTTCATAGTCATTCGCTAATTCCTCAATTACTGGTCCAACCATTTTACATGGTCCACACCATTGAGCCCAAAAGTCAACAACGGTTACTTTATCTGAAGCTATAATCTCTTTGAAGTTTTCTGTAGTGAATTCTAATGCCATTTTATTTCTTTTTATATTTCGTTTTTCAAAAGTAAACTAACAAAATCAAAAGTAGAATTTTTTTTGATTGAATAAAACTATGAGCTCATTTAATTTATCTTCCTTAGGTTAAAACATATTAATTCTAAATGCACACCAGTTACAATTCGAATATTTATTTTCTAGAATTAATTAAAGCATTTTTTGCTTGAATAATATGTCTTTGATTATGAAATACAACCACACCTAATGTGTCTCCTAATCTTAATTTGATAAAATTAGAAATAGAAATCCCTGTTTTCGTTTTTGTTAAATTAACACGTTGAGATTGTTTAATGATCTCTAACATTTGCTTTTGTTGATTAACAAAACGTTCTAATATACTCTTGTTTAATGAACTACCATTTGGATTTTTATCCTTTAGGGTTTTCATTGTATTTAATTTTGGTCTAGGCTTAAGAATATTCACAAAATAGCCACCTAGCACTCCCGAGTTAAATATTTCAGAAGACGAAAATTTAGATTGCTCTATCCTTTTGGTAAGTTCAGGAATATAAAAATCGCCATATAAATTAAGATGCTCTAAGGTTTCTAAAACACTCCAAGTATCTTTATCAACCTTAAAATTAAGGTTATTTAATGGCACCGCTTGTAAAAGCTCTACTTCCAGAAGAAACTCAAAGGTTAACATCTCCAATTGTTTAAGATAGGTATGACTATTCATTTTCATGTCTACTATTTTTTTACAAAGGTGCAACCTCTACAAATTGTAAATATTGATTGAAATCAAGATTTTTTTATTCTTGAAAATGTTTCTGGAGACATCCTTAAATAAGAGGCTATATATTTATCTGGAATTTCTTGAAACAATTGAGGACTTCTTGCTAATACTCTATGATATCGTTCTATTGGAGATGTCGTTAAAATATCGCGTTCTCTTTGCATTTGCTGAACGACTAAAATTTCTAAATTTTGACGCCATAGATCTAAACGTTCGGTAGACGCACTTACCCAGTTTAAAAATGTTGTTTTTTTTAAAACCTTAACCTCAGTTTTACGAATCGCTTGAATATATAAATCCGATTTTTTTTCTGTAACAAAAGAATCAATAGCAGCCACTATATTATTTTTATATCCTAATCTAATCGTTAATTCTTCTTCCTCTTCTAACACATAAACTCTTACACTACCTTCTACTATAAAGTAAATATTAGTATTCAGTTCATCGCCAAATTTTAAATACGAGTTCCTAGAGTAAGTCTCTTCAGAATCCCAAAGTCTATGTTGCTCTATGCCTTCTATTAATTCTGAAAATGGGTTTTTCATAATGTATAAATTAAACACCTTGTATATCTCCAAACTTAACCTTTTATTTCTGTTTTGTTTTAAATAGATTGGTATTATTGTGAGGATATCATGCTTAAGAAAATTCTATAAAATTTAATACCTTTAGACCATGTCATCATCAAAAAGAATATCTAAAGCCTTAAGAGAAGCTAATATTTTAGAAATTGATAATTCAACTAAGGTTGTTTTAATGAGTGATACGCATAGAGGTGACGCAAGTTATGCCGACGAATTTGCTCGTAATAGAAACATTTTTGCACACGCCTTAAAGTATTACTACAATAATGGATATCAATATATAGAGTTAGGGGATGGAAATGAATTATGGGAAAATCGTTTTTTTAAATCTATTTATACAGCCCATAAAAACATCTTTCAAATTCTTAAAAAATTCCATGACGATAATAGACTTCATTTAATTTGGGGAAATCATGATATGATTTATAAAAACCCAAAAGTGGTTAAAGCCCATTATAATAAAATTAAGGATGATAAAACCGATGAGATCATTGACTTTATGCCTAACCTTCAATACCATGAAGCAATACAACTTTTCCATTGTGAATCTGGTAAGCATATTTTGTGTCTACATGGACATCAGGCCGACTTTATGAACTATGTTCTTTGGAAATTTAATCGCTTTTTTGTTCAACTCATTTGGAAACCACTCCAAATTTTAGGGTTTTATGACCCAACAAGTCCAGCCAAAAATCATAAAACATTAATAAAAGTAGAACGAAGAATAAAAACATGGATTAGAGCACATAATAATCACATGTTAATTGCTGGCCATACACACCGACCTCGATTTCCTAAAACAAATGGAATTCCTTTTTTTAATGCCGGTAGTAGTGTTCACCCAAGAAGCATTACTGGAATAGAAATTAATCAAGGAAAAATTTCTTTAGTTAAGTGGTATGTTTCCACCACAGATGAAGGTTTTCTTAGAATTACTAAAGACCTGTTAGATGGTCCAGAAAACCTTGAAGATTATTTAAGTTAGAATACTAATAAAGCAAACCACTGATTTTTTTGACAAACTTTCTAAATTGCTTAGACCACATTTGAAATAACGAATTAACATCCATAATTTATTTGTTCTCCTTTTAAAAAAAACAACATTAAATTTTCAGGATCATCTGATAAAAGCTGATATTCCTCAAAAAAGTCACGTCCTAATACACCATGTACCATTCTGCGGTCATTTTCATAATCACCACACTCCTCTAATGGTAAGTTTAAATTCTTCTTACTAATAAAACGGCAATTTAATTTATCTACACTAATAGAGTCTCCAGATGTCTTTCTAAAGTACCTTGAGTTTAAACAAGATTTTGCCTTTGTTAAATCAATTACAAATGAGGCTTTAAAGTATGCTAAAAAACAATCTACCAATTTATATTGGCCAATCATCTTATATGGAATTTGGTAATTTTTATACATGGCTCTTCGGTTTTAAAGGTTAAAACACAATTACTAATATGTTTTGTTATAACAAATTTCACCTTTTAAACCTGTACCTGTTCATCTTTTTAGATGAGTGGTCACATTTGTGTATTTATATGCAATTTTAGTTGCGATAAGTGGAAAATTAGCTGTTATCAGTTAAATGATAGATTTGTAAACTATTAACATAAATAGTTAAAGTAACTTCAAGGTATTAGACGCCACTTACAGCGCCTAATACTATAGAACCACTATATACTCTATTTTTAATTTGCAACTGTTTGCAGACTATTCCTATACGTTCTAACCAATCTTATAAATTCTCCTTTGTAACCATTTTCATCGTTAAACTTAGATTTTTTGGCTAGATCTAATACATCGCCACACTTTACTTGCTCTTTGTATTTAGAATCTCTTAATATATGACCAAACATAGCCACTGCTGCCGAAAATCGGAATCGGTCAGATGTATCATCTATGGTCAAGAGATCATGTTTAACTGGAAATTTCAATTCTTTACTTTCCTTTTTCTTAGGTTCTTTATAACGTATTTTTAAAGTTAAGAGCTCTTCTGAATTAACTGCTTTTTGATATTTTAATGGTTCTTGTTCTGCAACTTGGCTCGGTATTATTTCATATAATGCTGTTACACTTTGATTGACACCTAATTCTCCTGCATCTTTAGTATCATCTATAAAATCCCTATTTTCTAATGCTCTATTTTCATATCCGATTAATCGGTACTCTTTTACATATTTCGGATTAAACTCTAATTGGAGTTTAACATCTTTAGCCAAAGTAAAAAGTGTAGAATTAAAATCTTTAATCAGAAACTCTTCGGCTTCTTGTAAATTATCAATATAAGCGTAGTTTCCATTTCCTTTATTCGCTAAAATCTCTAATTTATCATCCTTATAGTTCCCCATTCCATAGCCTAATACGGTTAAAAACACATTCGATTCTCTTTTCTTTGCAATGAGTTCCTCTAACCCTTCATTCGAAGATATACCAACATTAAAATCCCCATCGGTTGCTAGAATCACTCTATTATTTCCATTTTTCTTAAAATTCTCCATAGCTAAACTATAGGCTAATTCTATTCCTTCTCCTCCTGCTGTTGAGCCTCCTGATTCCAATGTATTTATAGCATTCAATATTTCTTCGGTTTCATTACCAGGGGTTGGTTCTAGAACACACCCTGCAGCCCCAGAATATACCACTATAGAAATTTTATCCTTCTTACCAAGTTGTTTTGTTAACATTGATAACGTCTTTTGAACCAAAGGCAACTTATTATATGAAGACATAGAGCCTGAAACATCAATAAGAAATACCAAATTACTCGCTTGTTGACTTTCTTTTATAAAGTCTTTACTTTGTAAACCTATATGTAAAAGTTGATTATTGGCATTCCAAGGACAGGTACTTAACTCTGTATATACGTTAATAAGATCATCTTTTGGCTTCGGGTAATTATAATTAAAATAGTTAACAAATTCTTCAATACGCACTGAATGTTTCGGAGGTGTAACTCCTGTATTTACAAATCTTCGAAAGTTAGAATATGATGCTCTATCAACATCTATTGAAAAGGTAGTTACTGGATTCTGAAATGAATTTAAGAACTCATTTTCAATAATTTCCTCATATGACTCATTAACTGTAATTTCTTCTGGCTTTTCTCTTTTCTTCCAAGGAAAGCCTTGAATTTTAGTAGAAGGTACCTTATTCATTGATATACTCCCTCCAAATTCAGCAGGTGTTCCACCCGTAATTACCTGTACTTGATCCATTGCACTATTTGAGATATTTGGTGACCCCAAAACCTTTACCCCATCTACGAAATAAACAACCTTATTCGAGGAACGGCAACCTCGAACAGATAATGACGTTCCTTGATCACTTTGATCTATTTGACTTACATCAGCGGTTTGTTCTGCCGCTCCCGAAACTCCACGAATAGGTCTTGCCGATACATCCTGTTTAGTTATGGTAAACGATTTCCGATCTGCGTCAATCACAGGTTGTTTATATTCCATGACAACTGCTTCTAATAGTTCTCCACTCTCACTTAATGTAACATCAAGTTGAGTAGATTTTGATGGTGAAATAACTACGTCTTTAAAATTCTTTGTGGCATACCCAACAAATGATACTTCAACATTATATGTTCCAGGAGAAAGTGGACTAATCATATATTTCCCATCAAAATCCGTAGCCCCACCTTGAATAAATGTCTGTCCACTTTTTACAACTATATGAGCCATGGGTATAGCTTCACCTGTTCCATCTTCGGTAACTGTTCCTCTTAATGATTGAGCTATACCATTGAGCCCAATACAGAATAAAAATATTAAATAAAAATGTCTCATAATACCTTCGTTTTTTAATTTTAACTAAGATATTAGAAGACTTTTATACTTTTCAATGACCAATGAGGGTAATGGTATTTTGATTGAGGGTAATATGCATTCATACAGAAAATTTATTTTTCTGCTTTACACCCTATACAAACTTTGACATTAAAGATCTATAATGAGTAGGATTACTTCATTCTATTAATACTAAATAAGCCTCATACCATTTAGTCATTTATTCTAAACGGTATGAGGCTCTATAATGTAAACCAATCATTAATCTAATTGTTTTTAATAATAAAACAATTGTATTCTGGAGTTTATTTGAAAAAATCGCCTAGTGTTCTACTCGCTTGAGTCATTTGGAAGGCCTTTGATATTAAAGCCTTAAATGGTTTTGAAATAACATGATCAGATAATGATTCTACTTTTTTAAGATCTAAATCTTTTGAAATTAAGTATTGACTTTGAGATTTAGAATCAAATTTAAGGGTGATTATAGCATATGTTCCTCTTTTAGAGATATTGGAAATCGTTTCACCTTTTGGAATAGATTCATCAAACTCAATTCCAAATCCAACTATATTCCTATTTATTAACTCTAAATTATCCGTGTATAAAAGTCCTTTAACAAGTTCTTTACTTGTGTAAAACACCGTTTCAATCTCGTTTTCTAGAATGTGTATTTCCTTCATCATTTATCTTTAAATCACAAAAGTAAACATTTGAACTTAGCTATGACAAATATAGTATTGTACTTAACTAATTTTTGTTCCATTTTCCATGGATTGTTCCGGTTGTAATAAAACCACGTCCTTTCCTTTTCCCAATCCACCAAGGACTAAACATTCACTCATCATATTCGCAATTTGTTTTGGAGGAAAATTAACCACAGCAACCACTTGTTTTCCAATTAATTCTGACACTTCATAGAGTTCAGTAATTTGTGCAGAAGATTTGAGAATACCTAGAACACCAAAATCAATTTTCAACTTGTATGAAGGGTTTTTAGCTTCTTTAAATATCTCAGCGTGAATTACGGTTCCAATTCTCATATCTATATCTGAAAACTGAGACCATGTAATATGATCTTTAGGCATACTTTTATAAAAAAATTATTGAGGAGCTCTCACTAATAAAACATTACCTGTCCATGGACTTGGTCTTGTAACACCTTTGGTAAATACAAACTCAAATACCCAATAATACATTCCAACGGGGCATTCTACTCCATTATAAGTACCATCCCAGCCATCATCTTCATGAGTTCCATCATACATTAATATTCCCCATCTATTATAAACTTGTATTCTGTACTCATCAATGGCTTCGGCATTTATTGGGTGTAAAAAGTCATTAATTCCATCTCCTGTTGGAGTAAATACATTAGGCATGTTTATTACCTCTACGGTATCACATGTTACTTCTGCAACATAAAATGAATAATTATAATTACAATGTCCATCATCTACACGAATAATAAACTTACCAGCTTCCTTAATAACTATAGTATCTACACTTTGGTCAAGTATCGTATCAAACCATGTAATCTCTACTTGAGGATCAGTTGGTAGAATAATCTCAACAGAATCGCCTACACAAAAGAAATAATCTTCATCTATAAAACTTCGATCAAAAACGTCATAATAATCGACATTAACCGTGTCACAAAATTCACATTCATCCCAACTAATACAAGCCCAATATTCTCCAGCTTCAGACACAATAATAGAAGATGCAGTATCTCCTGTAGACCAAGCTAATTCTACATCAACTTCAGGCATTTCAAGCTCTAAACTATATCCATGACATAACAACGTATCATCAAAACCGAATCCCAGTTCTTGAGATTCTAAAGAGATTAAATCAAAAGTATCTGATATGGTTCCACAAGAATCAACCATGGTCACCCAATATTCTCCTTCGTCATAAATTTTAACAGTTACTGTTGTATCCCCTGTAGACCATAAAATATGATCCTCCAAAATCAGCAATGGTAATTGAAATTGAATCGTGGTTATCTTCACAAAAAACACGATCTCCGTTAAAAAATCGAACGCCTTCATACCAAGATCTAACATAAAAACTATCTCTAACCACACAATAATCGACTGTAACCTCTACCCAATACCACCCTGGTTGATTAATTGAAATAGCATCCGCATTAGATCCCGTATTCCAATATATTACATCTGCGTTCATACCAGATGTATCTACAGTATAAATAATTGGGTCACTCATACAAACAACCGTATCGGGACCGCTATAAACATTATGTGGCTCTTGAATATGAACATAAATACTATCAGAAAATTCATCTTCACTATGAGTTGTAGAAACGTGGTACAATCCTTCAGTCATAATTAAATGATAAGGACCTGTATTACCATCTTCCCAAATATACGTTTCACCATTGTCACTCGGTAAATTAAAAAAGATGAAATCACCCTCACACAATGTTGTATCATTACCTAAACTAAACGGTGGTTGAATCTGAGCATATCCATTGAGTGTAAAACATAGAAAAATCAATGAATATAAAAACGAAAATCGAAAAATCATGAAATAATATTAGTTTATGTTTAACTATTGGTCTAAAGTACAATTATTATTAGAATAAATATTAATTTACAATTGATAATCTACTAACAATTATAGTGTTTTAGACAAAAATAGTTTATCTAGTCATAAAACTAAACTTTTTTCATAAAACAAATTCTATATGTAAAGAAATATCCTCAAAAATGAGGACATAATACCATAAAAACTAATGTACTTTTGATTTCAAGTAAAGTCAATAACGTAACGATTATTTTATTTTTATGGGGATGATGTTACAAATAATGTTCTGTTTATTCGTTTTGGCTTTCTTAATTTAAACTCTATGATTGAATTTTAAACATCTTTTATTTAGTTTTTTTAATTTTGATTTTCGATTGTAAAGTCGTTTAAAATAACCCTGATTAGTTTCAGGGTTTTTTATTTTTCATACCTATTAACTGTTATTTCAGTTTTTATCTCCTTAATAACTCTTAAAATTTTGATATCTTGCCAGTCTAAGATCAAGAGACCATAATACATGAAAAAAATACTTGTTGCCAACCGAGGTGAAATTGCCTTAAGAGTTATGAAATCTGCACGTGAAATGGGAATTAAAACCGTTGCAGTTTACTCTGAAGCTGATAGAGAATCTTTACACGTTAAGTACGCAGATGAAGCCGTTTGTATTGGGCCTCCTGCGTCTTCAGAATCTTACTTATTAGGAAGTAAAATAATTGAAGTTTGTAAACAACTTAACGTTGATGGTATACATCCAGGTTACGGATTTTTATCCGAAAATGCAGAATTTGCTGACCTTGTAGAAAAAAACAACATTACTTTTATTGGACCTAAGTCTGAATCAATGAGAATGATGGGGAATAAACTTGCAGCTAAAGCCGCTGTTAAGAATTATGATATCCCAATGGTTCCAGGTACAGAAGATGCTATTGAAGACCTTGAAGAAGCTGAAAAGATAGCTGTAGAAATAGGATTTCCGATACTTATTAAAGCGGCCGCAGGTGGTGGTGGTAAAGGTATGCGTGTTGTAGAAAAAGCTTCTGAAATAAAAGAACAGCTAGGATTAGCTATGGGAGAAGCTAAATCTGCTTTTGGAGATGGTTCTGTATTTATTGAGAAATATATCGGTTCTCCACGCCATATTGAAATTCAAGTATTGGCTGATAAACATGGAAATATTGTTCACTTATTTGAAAGAGAATGTTCTATCCAACGCCGTTACCAAAAAGTAATTGAAGAAGCACCTTCTGCTGTTTTAACAGAGGCTATGCGCCATAAAATGGGAGAATGTGCAAAAGATGTTGCCAGAGCTTGTAATTATGTTGGTGTAGGTACCGTAGAATTCTTATTAGACGGTCCTGAGACTTTTTACTTCTTAGAGATGAACACGAGATTACAAGTTGAACATCCTGTAACTGAAATGATCACGGGACTAGACCTTGTTAAAGAACAAATAAAAGTTGCACGCGGAGAAAAACTAATTTTTAATCAAGAAGACCTTAAGATTAATGGTCATGCGGTAGAAGTTAGAGTATATGCCGAAGATGCTTCAAATAATTTTGCTGCAGATATTGGAACATTAGAAAAGTACAAACGTCCATTCGGACCTGGTGTTCGTGTAGATGATGGATTTGAACAAGGTATGCAAATTCCAATTTACTATGATCCGATGATCTCTAAGCTTATTACTCATGCTGAAGACCGTCAGACTTCTATTGATAAAATGAAAGAAGCTATTAGAAATTATGAAATAGTGGGTGTTCAAACTACAATGGATTTTGCCACTTTTGTAATGGATCATCCTGCATTTATTTCAGGTGATTTTGATACTCATTTTGTTTCTAAACATTTCGATCCTAAATTTTTGGTTCAAAATTTGGAAGATGAAAAGGAAATAGCCGCTATGATTGCTGCTATGGAATTCTCTAAACTTAATGCGAAGCAAGATGTAACTTCTGCTTCTGCTGAGAAATCATCTCAATGGAAAACAAACCGAAGATTATAAAATACTATACAATCCTATTCTTTTTTATTGGTTTAAGCTTTTCTAATGCTCAAACCAATAAAAAAGATTCTATAGATCAAGAACCTAAATATCTTGATGCTATTATATCTGATGGTGACACCATATATATTGATTATCTGGATGAGGTTGTTTTATCAGATTACAAACAACTTTCAGGAGAAGATAAACGTGAATATTATCGCTTGCGTAAAAAGGTTCTAAAGGTCTACCCTTTTGCTTTAGAAGCAAGTAATGTCTTTTTAGAGGTCAATGAAAAATACCAATCTATAGGCAAAAAGAGAAAACGCAAAAAATATACACGGAAAAGGCAAAAGTGGTTGCAAGAAACATTTGGAGATCAGCTTAAACAGCTTAAAAGAAGTGAAGGTAAAATATTGATTAAATTAATTCATAGAAACTTACAAGTTACAGCCTATGATTTAATTAAATTTTACAGGAATGGACTTACAGCTTTTTGGTGGCAAGGAATGGCTAAACTTTACTCAGCCGATTTACACAAAGAATATCACCCTGAAAGTAATAACGAAGATCGAATCATAGAAATGATTATACAGAAAGCCATTAGAGATAATATTATCGAAGAATCTAAGTTAAGTCCATATGAAGTTGTTAAAATCCAAAAATAGATGGAAAAACTAATTTACAGTATCTGGAAAATATGGGCCTTAATTGTTTTTATAATGGTAGGAATCATCTTTTTACCAATAATGACCATTCTTCTTTTACTATTTCCTAGTCAAGTCATTCAAAATATATGCAACTACCTTTTTAAAGCTGGAGGTTACTTATCTCTAATTCTTATTGGTATTATTCCTGTATTCCAAGGAGATTACAAATCTTTAAAAGCGCATAATAAATATGTCTATATAGCGAACCACAGATCATACCTTGACATTATTATTGGTGTTATTTTCACATCTGTTAATACCCGATTCTTAAGTAAATCTGAAGTCTTTGATTGGCCAATTATTGGTTTTTTTACCAAAAAATTAGGTCATATTCCTGTTGATAGAAGTAATGCTCGGGCAAGAACAGCTAGTCTACAGCAAATAAAACAAAACGTTAAAGATGGGAAGTCATTAATTTTATTCCCAGAAGGGAGAATTCATAAAAATACCAATCTTTTAAATACATTTAAGAACGGCGCTTTTTCAACAGCTATTGAAACGGAGACCCCTATTATTTGCCTAACCTTATTAAATGCGGGTATTATTAACCCAAGCCATGGGAAACCAAAAATACGACCTGGGATTTTGAGAGTGAAATTTTCTAAACCTATTTCTACAGAAGGTAAAACCAAAGGAGATATTGATCTTTTAAAAACGGAAACGTTTAATATTATGCATAAAAACTTGTTAGAATATTACCCGAATGGGGTTTATCCTATGAAGTAGTAATTACGATTCTAATACTCTATAAATTAAAGCACCTTCGGGTGCTTTTTTTATTTCCTTAATTGGAAATTTAAGCACACTGTAATACTCTAATTTGTGAATAGATTTTACATATGTGTAAACCTTATTGTATCGTTCCTCTGTAATATTTCCAATAATGTAAAAAATATCATCCACAAAATCGAAATCGGTAACTTCTAAGCATGAAAATATTCTAAAGATGATATCTTCATTATTTATGATATTATTAAAACTTTGATGGAATATTAATTTAGAACCTTCTAACATCCATAAATCAACACCAAAATCACTCTCTGTGTAAAATACTTTCTTTTGAATACTCTTAATTTGCTTGCTATAGTTAAAGACAAAATTAAGGTCATTTAAATACGAAATATCACCATTCACATTTTTACCTAAAAACTCATGCAATTGCTTATTTATACAAAAGACATGGTAAGCATCCCAAGAAAAATGAAAATCATACTTCACAAGTTGATACTCTTTTTCGAATGGAATTTGAGCTTCTAAAAATAAATCTAAAGAATCTAAAGAAAATAACTGTGCAGGAACCCATATAGAATGAATTGGCTGAACAAATACCCTACAACTACTAAAGGATTGCCTTAATAAAGGTTCTTCCTTCCATAATGCTGTAATACGGTCTAATACTGAGCTATGATTAAGGGTAGGCTGATAAAATGAATATAATAGCTTTTGCTCTTTACTTTGATGTATAAACAAAGAAAGTCCATCCGGAAGAATCCGAATGGACAATATGCATTGCTCTAAATTAATTTGATTAATTAAAGCGTGTTTAAAAGTATTATGGTTGGTTGAATTACCAGTTTCCATTTAAGTTCACTTCGTTTAAAGATCCTAAGATAAGATCTTTACCATCGTTCTTAATTAAACGTTCATTTAAACCATTAAGTAGAATATCTTTTGAAATACTAACTTCCATTACTGGAATTGTATTATTTCCTTTCTTAAGCATTCCTGATTTCAATTCAAATTTAGCTCCTTTAACTTCGTTCACAGGAACCATTGCAAGAGAATTTAAATCAAATCCTTTATCAAAGATTGAATCTTTAATAGAAACGTATCCTAAAGTATCTGTCAGTGTTTCCACCTTTTCTACTTTCTCTTTATATACTTTGTCAAATACAATATATGACGTATCTCTATTAGATGTAATAACGAAATCTGCAGTATCAATATGAGCAATTAATTCAGGAAAGTTTTTTGCAAAACGTCTATTTCCTTCTTTAAATGCTAATTGTGCATCTTTAATTAGTACTAAACGCTCCTGAGCTTTTTCATATCTCTTATCACTTTCCTCTTGGAATATAATTGGCTCCTGAATATCATCGTACAATTTCATTCCTAAAAAAACAGCCGCCGCCGCAAGCACTAATCTGATAACGTATTTCATCCTTTCTTTATTTTTCTTAGTTTTGAGAACTTGTCAAATTTATACAGTTATAACGTAAAACACAAAAAATAGTTCATTAATTCCTGATTTTTTTAAAAAATTAATATTTAATTCACCTTTCAGAATCCGTATTTTAGGTTTAAATCATGAGAAAACATCTCGAAAACAACATACTAGATCAATTATCTTTTTCTCCAACAGAAGAACAAGGATATTTAATAAAAAAGCTAAGTCGTTTTAGTTTAAAAGACAATACGACGGATATTTTTGTATTAAATGGATATGCAGGTACAGGTAAAACAAGTATTTTGGGTGCATTATCTAAAGCGTATTTAAATTTTAAATACAAATTTGTACTGCTTGCACCAACCGGAAGAGCAGCTAAAGTATTACAATCCAAAACCAAACGATATACATCAACTTTACACAAACACATCTATCAATCCAAAGTAGATAGTGGTGGTTTTACTTCTTTCCACAGAAAACCGAATAAAGCTAAAAATACCATTTATATTGTTGATGAATCTTCAATGATTCACAATAAGCCTATAGATTCAGATGGTATGAAAGGAAATTCTGTTTTAGATGACTTAATAGAATATGTTTTTTCTGGTACTGGAAATAAACTTCTTTTAGTTGGAGATACGGCTCAATTGCCTCCTGTCGGCCTAGAGTTCAGTATCGCTTTACTCCCAGAAGAACTTCAACATAGTTTTTGGAAAGAAGTGGATTCATTTACTTTAAGTGATGTTAAAAGGCAAAAAGAGAATTCAGATATATTATGGAGTGCAACCTCTATAAGAGAGTTTATGTCAGATGGTGCTGATCGGTCTTTTCCGCAGCTAAAAACCAACGAATCGGATTGTATTCGACATGAGGATCGTTATGAGTTAGAATATGCCTTAGATTCGTCTATACAAAATAATGGAGAGGATGAAACGGTTATCATTTGCCGTTCTAATAAACGTGCAAATCAGTATAATCAACGAATTAGACAACATTTTTTCGGTAGAGAAAGTGAAATTGAACGTGGAGATTTGATAATGATTGTAAAAAACAATTATTTTTGGGTAGATCAAGATTCTGATGCTGGCTTTTTAGCGAATGGAGAAATGGCAAAAGTTGAACGAATTATAAGGTATATTTCCGAATATGGTTTTAACTTTGTGGAACTCGAATTAAAGTTAGTAGATTATCCAAATATGGATTCATTTACAGCCATGGCATTTATTGATACACTTCATATTGAAAGTGCAGGATTATCATTTGATCAAACTCGATCTTTATATTATAATCTTCTTGAAGAATATGCAGATGTTCCTACAAAGCGAAAGAAATTTGAGCGAATAAAACAAAATCCGTTTTTTAATGCTCTCCAAATAAAATTCGCTTATGCTTTAACTTGTCATAAAGCCCAGGGTGGACAATGGAATGAAGTTTTTGTTGAACAGCCCTTTTGGGATATTGAACAAATAAATGAATCGGATTATAAGTGGTTATATACAGCGTTAACTAGAGCAAGTGATAAAATACATTTAATAGGATTTAACAAACAGTTTTTTGACGAATGAAAAGAAGTTTAGCAAAAATTATCATTAAAATTATAGGATGGAAAGTTTCTGGTCATCCACCATTAAATATTAATAAGGCCATTATTTTAGGTGCACCACATACAACAAATTGGGACTTTATTGTAATGATTGGCGTGATATGGATTTATAATCTTAAGCTTAAATTTTTAATAAAATCTGATTGGTTAAAATTCCCATTTAAATGGTTTATGGAAGGTATGGGTGCTGTTGGTGTAGACCGTACAGGTCGTAAATCTAACCTGATTGATAATTTAATTAAAAGTTTTACTGCTAACGATAAATTTCACTTAGTGATTACCCCAGAAGGAAGCCGATCTAGAGTTCGAAAATGGAAAACTGGATTTTATAGAATTGCCATAGATGCTAATGTTCCAATACTAATGGCTTATGCCGATTATGACAATAAAGAATTCGGTTTTAGCGAAGTATACTATCCAACTGGAGATTTTGAAAAAGACATGACTCATATTCAAAACTTTTATAGTAAATTTAAAGGTAAGTATCCAGATCAATATAACCCCAAAATATTTTAAAATCCTCTAAACATGAAAAATCGTATTCTAACCATATTTGGTACAGCATTAATTACCAGTACAATTGTCTTTTCTATACAAGCCAATAAAGAAGGTTCTTCAGACGACCAAAATCAACATAGTTTTCACGATTCATATAAAATATTTGCTCTAAACAAGCCTGAAAAATTAAGCTTTGCTGGAGAAAGTATTCCATTAAATGATCCAGACATATATGAAAAGTTAGATCGAGAGATTCACGTAAATACATATTGGCAGTCCAATACGATCTTATTAATTAAGCGTGCCAATAAATATTTCCCAATCATAGAGCCTATTTTGGCTAAACATGGTATCCCAGACGATTTTAAATATTTAGCCGTTGCGGAAAGTGGACTTCAAAATATTACATCACCTGCAGGTGCTAAAGGTATTTGGCAAATTATGAAAGCCACAGCTAAAGAATACAAACTAGAGGTTACGGAAACAGTTGATGAACGCTATCATTTAGAAAAAGCAACTGAAGCTGCTTGTAAGTATCTCCTTAAAGCAAAGGAAGACCTAGGTAACCCAGATTGGTTAACGATTGCAGCATCATATAACATGGGTATTACAGGTATTAAGAAACAACAAGCAAGACAATCTTCTAAACATTACTTAGACTTACTTCTTAATACAGAAACAGGACGCTATGTATATAGACTAGCCGCATTAAAATTAATTTTAGAAAGTCCAGAAGAATTTGGATTCCAAGTTCGAGATAAAGATAAATACCAAATGGTTCCTACACGTACTATTGCTGTAGATACAACCATTAACAATTTAGGACAATTTGCACATGATTTCGGTATTAATTATAAAGTACTTAAAATTCATAATCCTTGGCTTAGAGATAACTTCTTAGCCGATAAAAGCAGAAAAAGATACGAGATTAAGATACCTAATAAAGGGTATTATGTTTTTGAACATTAATATTATTTCATAAAAAAAGCCATCATAACAGATGGCTTTTTTTATGAAATAATATATTTTAATCTTTACTAATAGCTGTTACTTTAGCTAATATTCGCTTTAATAACGTTAAAGACTCTTCTTGTTTTTCTTGTGTTGGATAATCCGTAACTATTGGAGACACCGTAGATATCACAATACTATCCTGAGGTAAACTTACGCCTTGTTTAGCCTTAAATATTGCGGATGATTTTAGTAGTATTTTTTGCAATAAATAAATCTCTTCTTCTTGTAAATTAGATGTGGCTAACCCTGGTAATACGAAACCTTCAATTTGATTAACCTCAAAGCTATAAACTGGAATATTCTGACTTAAATCTAAACCTACAATCCAATTGCTATAATTGGTTCTAGATACCATAACTGCAACATCCGCACTTGATGATTGGCTTACTATATTTAGATCTCCTGTATAACCCGAAGCATAATACAGTGTATCGTTAGAAATATTATCTTTCACCAATACATCTCCAGATTGTATATTCGTAAGTTGAATCATCTTATAAAGCCCATTGGGATCTTCAAGTGCAATTTCCAAATCATCTATTGTTCCTATATCCGAAACAACATCAGATTTTATATAATTAAACTTATCACACCCTGTTAAACTAGAGCCTGAATTTAAAACAAGTTTATAGTCTGAGATGTAAAACTGTTGGTTAATAATACTAACCAGTAAATTATCTAAATCTGGAAATCCAATATTATTAGCAACCTTATCGTATTTAATAAAATCATATAATTCACACAAACTGTGAGATTGACTTAATGTTATTTGCTTTAAGGTATGATCTATTGTAATTCCTGAATATGAAGCAACAGCTGCACTATTTGTATTCGTAATATAAGGATCAGTATCTACTAAAAGAATATCCGACACAGGTTCTGTAAAAGCTCTACTTTGAGTTTGATACTTCTTATTATAGTCAGCAATAACTAGGGTAAAATCACCTCTATTTCTTAATGATGAAGATAAACTATTATTTATTTTCAATATTTCTTGTTGCTCTATTAGCCCTAGACTATTTGTTGTCTGATCATATTCTGAGTCATAACTCGGTAGATTTTGATAATCGTAATTATTTAATAATAACACTTTAGTATTATTAACGGCATCTCCATCAGTATTTACTAATTTAACATTATGAGTATAGTATTCCTTTGTTCTAGAAAAAGACCCTGAATAAGAGCTCCATCCGGCAGGCTTTATTGGGTTTACAATATGAAAATCAACAGATCTTTGGGAAAAATTCCAATTGGTAGCATTCCAATCCAAATTATATACTTTAAAGTCTCCCTGCGAAGATGACCCTCCAATAATACTCGTTACATCATCCAACGTTAAATTATAAATGACTTCCGTTTCGCCAGAGTTTACAGCTCCTGGTTCAAAATTTAATCCACCTTGCTTATTTACGATGGTAATATTATATAATGTATCTGGAGTCTGGAAATGTAAGAAATCTGAACTACCGTAACTTACAAATGATACATTAGACATATTAAATGAATAATTCCCATTATTAAAAAAATCTGAACGTCCACTTGTTACCCCTTGTAAATAACTTACTCTCGTAAAATTCGCATTATATGCACTATTAAAGGAATGGCTTTTTTCGTTACCTGAATAATGAATAGTAACATCGGTTAGGGTAACCATACAATTACTCTGTGGCTCATATCTATAACTAAAAGGAAAATGATATACTGCATTTTCATCTGAAAAATTGGCATTAGCCGCAATTTTCAGATCTCTATTAAACGTAATATCATTATTGGTAACTGTAGCCAGCCAACTATATGTATTTAACCAAGTACGTAAACTAGACCCCGTTTCTGTACCCGAAACAATAATCTCGTTAGAATTATAAGTTATTGCACTATTACCATTAAATGATGTTAGTAGTGTAATAAAAAAAATAAAAAGATATCTATAATGCATTACATGATATTTATTAGGCATTTATTATCAAGCACCTATAATAATAAATAATATTGTAAAATTATAAAAAAAGATTTTAAGCAGCACTAATATTTAACGTCTATAAATTTCATTTCATCTATACATTATGTACATATTAGATATATACCATAATATAACAACAAGTAATAGGCAAAAAAAAAGAGTCTTAAGGAAACCTTAAGACTCTTCTAATATAGTATATCTAATAATACTTATTTCACGTACATTACATCTTTAATTGCAGAAGCAACTTCACCTGCATTAGGTAAAAACTCTTCTACTAATGTTGGTGCATATGCCATTGGTACATCTTTCGTATTTATTCGTCTAATAGGTGCATCTAAGTAATCAAAAGCGGTTTCTTGAACTTGAGCAATAATTTCTGTTGCAATAGAAGCAAAAGGCCAAGATTCCTCTAAAATTACTAAACGATTTGTTTTCTTAACAGAATCTAATACAGTATTAATATCTAAAGGACGGATAGATCTTAAATCGATAACTTCAACGTTAATACCTTCAGTTTCCAATACATTAGCAGCCTCTAATGCTACTTTAGTAATTTTACCAAATGTTACTAATGTAACATGATCTCCAGCTTTTTTAATATCAGCTACACCTAAAGGAATAATATATTCTCCTTCTGGTACTTCACCAACATCACCATACATTTGTTCCGATTCAAAGAAACATACTGGGTCATTATCTCTAATGGCCGCTTTAAGTAATCCTTTTGCATCATAAGGATTAGAAGGTACAACAACCTTTAATCCAGGACAATTTGCATACCAATTTTCAAAAGCTTGAGAATGCTGAGCTCCTAATTGACCAGCAGATGCTGAAGGTCCTCTAAATACGATCGGTACATTAAATTGACCACCAGACATTTGATACATTTTTGCTGCAGAGTTGATAATTTGATCAATAGCAACTAAAGAAAAGTTAAATGTCATAAACTCAACAATAGGACGTAATCCATTCATTGCAGCTCCAGTGGCAATACCTGTAAAACCTAATTCTGCAATGGGCGTATCGATTACACGTTTGGGTCCGAATTCATCAAGCATACCTTTACTTGCTTTGTATGCTCCGTTATATTCTGCAACCTCTTCACCCATTAAGAAGATTTTGTCATCATTTCTCATTTCTTCGGACATTGCCTCAGCAATAGCCTCTCTAAACTGAATGGTTCTCATATCTTATCTTGTAACGTTCTGTTCTAAATTTAAAAACATCCAAAAATAAGTAAATTTTGGATATGGAATACAAAAATGCACAAAATACATTCACCATGCAATAAATATTAAAAACTAAAGTCTAAAAAGCTGTATTTATAAATTTTTTGATGATATATTCTGAAGAATATTCTAAGTAATACCCGTAAAGCACCTCGTTTCTACGTAAAGTTAAAGAGACGGCTTCATTTCTTTTACTTTCTGCGTTATATAATGCCAATTCATCAAACACAGTATTTAAGGTATTTCCAGGTTTTTGTTCATAATTATTATTTAATAAACAAGAAATTTGAGTTACACGATTCTTTGAATAGTCTAAGCTTAGTACATTTAATGTGTTTAAATTTAATGTATTAATAATATTATCAAAATTTATTAAACCTTCTCCAAAAACTAATTTTCGGCTCTTAACAATCCTTAAATTAGAAACTCCACCAAACTGAACTTGATACCCCTCGTTAGTTCTTTGGGCAGAAATACCAATATCTCCTTTTGTAATCGTTTTTACAACGATAGGATTCTTTGCCAGTTTTATCAATTTATTTGTAGCTATTTGTTCGCCTCCGAATTGATTTACATCTGAGTCATATAACATTGAATATTCATCATAGCTTATGTTATATGTTGCCATAAGCGAATCTTTTTCTAAGTCTTTAAGGTCAACAACGAGTTTAGTATCAGAAGATTTTATTTGGAATAAGCAATCGTCTAAAATAAATGAATTACTAACAACCTTATATTTTGGATTAGATGTACGCCAATTATTAGGATAGGTTTTATAATGATAGTCTAATGTATTGAGATCTATATCTAAAAATCGGGTTTCGTTCCTTACATCGTAAGTTAAGACAAAATGACTATTCTTTTTATAGATTTTTAATGGTACACTATTACATAATACATTAGATGGTCTTCTTTGGGAAATTATCGTTTTATTAACCTGATCAATACGTTTTTTATCTTTTTGCAATAAGAATATTTTGTCTTCCAAGTCTATTTCCTTTTCTGATGTATTTCCTATAGCATCTACTGTACGAATTAAGAATGCATTCTTATTTTCATAAGCACTTAATTCAATACACTTCCCATTAAATCTATACCAACTTAAATGCACTAATTCCGATCGTTGACTTTTGAGTTCTTCTGTTCTGATCGTACCCATTTTTAGATTAATATACGTACGATAAGTAGCGTTAACATAAGATGAAATAATAGTCAAATCATCACCGGCTAAAGCAAAAGATTGAATTTCATTTTCTCTTAAGTCATTCTCAGAAAATTGATATTTATTAACCATTTCTCCATGCTCATCCAAGATATACAAATAGGTATTTGATACATCAAATAAGAAAAGAAACATTTGTTGAGTGGGTTCGTCAAAAATAGTAGTAGAACTCCAAATAGGACGCTTTCCTAAATCGTGTTTTACAATGTATTCTATTTCTTGAGCCACCCCAGTAAATGGCATCAATAATATCCAAAACAAGGCTATAAATCCTATTTTAATTCTCATATCTTTAATTAAACCGTATTCAAAATTAATATTATTTATCAAATACTTACCTTTACATATTATATAATAGCACAACCCAACTATAGTTTTAACTTTTTATGAAGATTTTAAAAATAGAACTTCAAAACCTAAATTCTTTACGGTCTGAAACTCCATTAATTATTGACTTTGAACAACCACAGTTTAAAGATGTTGGATTATTTGCCATAACAGGATCTACTGGTTCTGGAAAAACTACAATTTTAGATGCTATTACCATCGCTTTATATCATCAAGTACCACGATTTAATAAATCTAATATTAAAGCAGGCCTTGTTGATGTTGTTAGCTATGGAGCACAAGAAGCTATTTCTAGAGTTACATTTGAATCGGATTATCAAATTTACGAAGCTCAATGGGGTTTAAGAGTTTCTTCTAAAACAGGAAAACCGTTATTAAAACCTAAAGAATCTGTTCGTTTTAAAAACTTATCTAAGGATTTAATTATTGCTGAAAAGAAAACAACAGTTCAGCAAAAAATAATAGAAATAACACAATTAACCTATGACCAATTTTTACGTTCAGTAATGTTGGCTCAAGGTGAATTTGCTTCGTTCCTATCTGCTAACGCTAAAGATAAGGGGAAATTATTGGAGCAAATTACTGGAGAAGAAATTTACAAAAAAATTGGAAATACAATCTCTGAACGATTGTACGAAGAAAAGAAAACGTTAGATACATTACGCTCTAAAATTAATACGGAAGATTTACTTTCTGAAGATGATATTACCCATTTAACACAAGAACAGACCCGTTTAAAACTAGAGATTACAAATACGGAAACGAAAACAACAGAATACCAAAAAATTAAATTATGGTATACTCAATTTAATTCCCTCAAAAAGCAAAACGAATCTTTAAATACCAATTTTGATGATCTTTCCAAATTAAAATCAACTTCGGAAAAAGACTTAGAAAAACTGATGCTTCATGACAAGGCTATTCCGTTTATGACTCATATTAATGATATTGAACGTTTAGCGTATGAAATAAAATCCAATAGAAATGAATCGGTTATTACGGCTGAAAAATTAAATTCTTTAGACGATCAAGTTAAGCTTCATCGCCTCGATGAAAAAGTAAAACTAGAGGATAAAATTAAATCAGAAAAAGCCTTTGAAATTTGGCTACCTAAACTCGATCATGTTTCTAAATTGGATAGTCAAATTATTAACCAGGGTAACATATTAAAAGAATTAAATGGAAGATTAGAAGGTGTAAAATCAGAAATCAATCTACTCAATAAGAAACAAAAAGAAAAATCGAATTTACAGTCTAATCAACAAGAAATATTAGCTCAGACTCAAATTAAGATTAATGATCAAAAACATATTAAAACGTTTGAAAATCATTATTCACATTGGAACACTGAATTAACTGAGCGTAGAATTAGTATTCAAGAAACTAAAAAAATAAAATCTCAAATTGAGCAATATAACACTCAAATTGCTTCAGAAAAACATAAGATTGATTCATTAACAAAAGAGAGATTAACCATATTAAAACAAATTTCTGATAAAGAAATTGTTATTAGAGAACTAAAAAAGTTTGCTCAAGAACATCCTTTAGACCATTTGTTAATTGAAGAAAAATCAGTTCTTAATAAACAAAACATTTGGGAGAAATTGAAAGAGATAATTTCCCATAAAATTAAAACAGAAAAAGAGGAACAGAATATTGTAAAGGAGATTAAGGCGTTAAAAGAAAATCAATCGACTTTAAAAAAAGATTTGGATAAAATTCTTACTCTTAAAAAACTAACTAGTGAATCTATTCAAGAATTGCAGAAAGTTGTAGATCTAACTTTAGTTGTTGAACAATTTTCTGATGAACGTAAAAAACTCGAAAAAGACAAGCCTTGTTCTTTGTGTGGATCTATTGATCATCCATACGTTGATGCATATCTATTACCTAAATCTCATACAGAAAAGCAAAAGTTAATTTCAAGAAAACAAGAACTTGAAACCATAATATTAAGCGAAAATGATTTAGCAAAAAACATTGGAATATTAGATGTTAAAATTGAAAATATACACCTTACACTAGAAAACCATACGAAAACAATTACTAATCTATCACAGGAATTAAGTAGCCTATATCCTGACGATGACCAAATTAATTTAGATACGATTGACTTAAAACTAAAACAGTTTCTACTTAAAAAATTGGCCATTGAAAATCAAATTTCAAAATTTCAGAAACAAAACAAACTAAGAGAACAGCATGAAATAGAATACCATAAATGGTTTAAACACAAGCAATCTATAGATCAAACCATGGCTGTTATCAATCAAAAAACAAAGTCAAGTCAAGATCATCTCAATGTATTATTTGTACAACTGAATCAATTAAACTCTAATATTGAATCACAGGAAAAACAATTAAATTTAATATTCTCTGAATTCAAGATTAATATTCCTTCTGCAGATAATACCGAATACTTTTTAAATCGATTAAAAACAAGTATTGATTCTTACCATGCTATTCTTAAAAAGAATGAACAAACATTAACTGCCATTAAGTCTATAGAATTAGAATTGAAATTAAATAATGAATCATTAATCAAGCTCAATGATTCTACAACTGAAATTTCAAAACAATTAGATAGCGTTAAAAAGGATCTTATAACGTATAAAGAAGAACGTAATACGTTATTACCCTTACAAATCTCGGTTCAGCATAAAAGAATTATGCTTAACGAACAGAAGCAATTAGCCTATGTTCAGTTAGATATAATTGTACAATTGCTTCAAGGTTTAGAAAAGCAATTGGTTGGAGAAAATCAAGTTTTAAAAACTTTAGAACATCAAAATACAACACTGAATTTAACCATAAAAGAAAAAACAACTGCGTTAAATAATCAAATTGCTGACAGTTCATTTTCTAATATTGAAAACATTAAGAATGTTTGGTTAACAGATGAAAACGTTAACGCATTAAATATTCTCAAAAAAAATATTGAAACTAAGCATACTCAGTTATTGGCTATAAAAGATCAAATCACTTTAGGGCTACAAGAATTATCTAATAAGAAAAATTTTGAAATTACGGAAGATCAAAACCTTGAAAACCTAACTATTAATCTTCAAAAAACAAAAGATTACACTCAAGAACTTGGAGGAATTCAGAGTAAATTTGAGCTAAATAATCAAATTGTAAATAGAAATAAAACGGTTGTTGATGATATTAACAGACAAGAAACCAATTATAATAAATGGAGTCAGCTCCTTACATTAATTGGTGGTTCTAAACATGCATTTAACACTTATGTACAACGTTTAACACTAAGGAATCTCATTCAACTTGCTAATTTACATCTCTATAAACTAAACAAAAGATACTCTCTTAAAATGGATGATTTCTATAAACCCGGAGATGAGCTTAATTTTAAATTGGTTGATCATTATCAAACGGATGTCACAAGGTTTGTAGATACATCAAGCGGTGGTGAAAAGTTTTTGATCAGTTTATCTTTGGCATTGGGTTTATCAGATTTATCTAATCATAATGTTCAAATTAAATCTTTATTTATAGACGAAGGCTTCGGTACTTTAGATAACTCAACTTTAGAAATCGTTTTAGCCACTCTAGAAACACTGAAGGCTCAAGGAAAAATGATCGGAATTATTTCTCACGTTGAAAATTTAAAAGAAAGAATTCCTACACAAGTTCAGGTCATTAAAAAAAGTAATGGTATTAGCACCTTAAATATTTCTTAAACATACGCTATGAAGTATATCTATCTTATTTTGGTAGTTGTTGGTTTACAAATTGGACAAGCTCAAACAACTCAGCCTCCAAAAAAGCAAGTAGAGCAAGTTAATCCTTATGCTGAAAAGACATTATCTATGAATCAATTTTTAAATTTTGATTCTGAAATTGTACAATTCAATTTTAATTCATTTAAGTCCAATTTTGATCAAAGAAATATTGATTTATTAGAAAAATCTAAACTTTTATGGGGTGTAGAATATGGTGTGCAATACAAAACTTTTTTGTTTGCTGTTAACCTAAACTTTGGATCGCAATCTGGTTCTATTTCCGATTCTGTTGATGCTAAATCTAATTTTACACGTTTTGGATGTTCAGGGGGACTTTATGTTCTTAATACAAGACATATTCAAATTGTACCACGAACTTCTATTTACATAAATAATATGAGTCTGAAAAACTTTAATGCTAAGGACGATATACCGTTAGATGAATATACTTCTAACCCCGACTTTAATCTTAATTTCCGTCAATACACCTTACAATTTGGTGTAGAAGTCAATTTTAAAATCCCCAAAATTAGTATTAAGCCTGGACAACCCTTCCTTATTGGTTTTAAAACAAGTTACAATACTGACATTGGAGATACATCATTAAAATCTGATGAAAACACCTTAAAATCTAAAGCTAATATTTCGGTTAAATCGTTTAATTACGGTTTTCATTTTACCATGTTTATATAAAAAAACGGTCTATTGGAAATATTCCAATAGACCGTTTTTTTATATAAATTGTATTTTCTAGCGGTTATTATTTAGGATGGCATCTGCACAGCGAATTCCATCTAAAGCGGCCGAGATAATTCCTCCAGCATAACCTGCTCCTTCTCCACAAGGATATAATCCTTTAATTTGAGGATGTTCAAGTGTTTTTTCATGTCTTGGAATTGAAATAGGTGCTGATGTTCTAGATTCTACTCCTACAACATTGGCTTCTTCAGTATAATACCCTTTCATTTTTCGTCCAAAAGCCTTGAATCCAGCTTTTAATCGCTCGGAAACAAATGCAGGAATAACATCATCCAATTGAGTGGAAACTAAACCGGGAATATAAGAACCTTGATTTAACTGATTTGAAAATTTATTCTCACAGAAATCGGTCATTCGTTGCGCCGGTGCTTTTTGTGTTTTACCACCAGCAATCCATGCCTTTCTTTCAACATCTTTCTGAAATTGAAGTGCAGAAAAGACTCCATATTTCTGGTAACCTTTTAATTGCATTGGATCTACACTAACAACTATACCAGAATTCGCATATTTAGAACTCCTTGTAGATGTTGACATTCCGTTAACAACAACTTCTTCTTGAGCTGTAGCTGCAGGTACCATATGCCCTCCTGGACACATACAAAATGAATAAACACCTAACCCTTTAACCTGTTGTACTAATGCGTAAGACGCCGCAGGTAAATACGGATTTCTTACCTCACAATGGTATTGAATTTGATCGATTAATGGTTGAGGATGTTCTACTCGGACTCCTAGAGCAAAAGGCTTTGCTTCTAAAGCCCATTGTTTATCAAAAAATAATTGATAAACATCTCGTGCAGAATGTCCAGTAGCGAGTATACAAGCTTTACCGTTAATCTTATTTCTGTGTTGGTCTACAATAGCCTTAAACTCCCCATCTTCAGATATAATATCTTCCATTCTGGTATCAAATAACACACTACCCCCACAATCTATAATTGTATCTCTCATTCGAGCAATTATCTTAGGTAACTTATTGGTTCCTATATGTGGATGTGCATCTGAAAGGATGTTTTCATGGGCTCCAAAATGAACTAATATTTCTAAGGTTTCTTTAATATTTCCACGCTTATAAGAACGGGTATATAATTTACCATCAGAATATGTTCCTGCTCCTCCTTCTCCAAAGCAATAATTGGAATCAGGGTTTACAATATGGTCTCTATTAATTGCCCCTAAGTCTTTTCGTCGTTCTACAACGTCTTTACCACGTTCAATTAAAACAGGTTTAAATCCATGTTCAATCAATTTTAAACCCGCAAATAGTCCTGCTGGTCCAGTACCAACGACTATAACAGGTTCTGCTTGACTTACATTTTGCCCCTTAAATTCGTATGAAAACACGTCAGGTTTTTTCTCCAATGAAAAAAACCTGATATTTTAAATGAATTTTAATTGCCTTTTTACGAGAATCAATCGATTTTCTTAAAAGTACAATTTCAGAAACTTCTAGTTCTTTTACACCTATTTTTTTACAAATAAGTTTTTTGTGTATTTCTTGTTGTTGGGCTTGCTTTGGACTAAGCACCAATGTACATTCTTTTGCCATTATTCAAATGTTAAGCAAAATTGTAATCCTCTGTGGTGTAAAGATTCTATAGCATTATAGAAATCACTATCCACACCGACTTTTAAATCCGTTAATCCATATACGTAACGCATTTCTATACCGAACTTAAAATACTCTAAATAAAAATCTAATCCTAATCCAACATGTACTCCAAAATCGTTAGAATTAATTCTTAACACTTCTGGGTCATCCACGTTTTTATCACTAGACATATCGAGAATCATTTGCGCTCCGCTAAAAACATATGGGCGGATGTTTCCTCTTCTTTGTGCTCTAAATTTTAATGAAACTGGCAAATTAAATAAGGCGACTTCATCATTCTTTTGAAGTTCGTTTAAACTTCCAAATTCAAATGGGTCTCCGTAAGTAAATTTAATTGCACGTTTAGACAATGTTAACGAAGGTACAAATCGTAAATTGAAGTTATCGTTCAATCTATAATCTGCTAAAATACCAACATTAAAACCATTAAAGTTAATGATCTCAGCTTTCGTAACAGTCGAATTCATTAATCCATCAGAGAAACTTGCATCTAAGGTATTGTTTGTAAGTCCTAAGATAAATCCAAAATGCAATTGTTTATCATCATGATGCGGAATATTTAACAAATATTTATTTACCTGTGCTTGTGACTTCTGTACACCACAAAATAAACATATCAATCCTAAAACAAGTACAATTTTTCTTTTCATAATACTTAAAACGCTTATAAGCTTAAATTATTTCTTTCCGGAATAAATACTTGCAATCCCCATAGTAACAGGTCGACAAGCATTTTCTTTAAATCCACAGGTATTCATTATTTTTAAGAATTCATCTCCATAAGGAAATGCTGCAACTGATTCTGGCAAGTACGTATAAGCGGCTTTATCATTAGAAATAATACGACCAATTGTTGGAAGAATATTTCTTGAATAAAAATTATAAATCTGCTTAAATGGTACCGAAGTTGGCTGAGAAAATTCTAAAACAAAAACACGACCGTTAGGTTTTAACACACGACGCATTTCTTTAAGACCTTTTTCTAAATTTGCAAAATTACGCACACCAAAAGCTACCGTAATTGCATCAAAATTATTATCAGGAAAAGGCATATTTTCGGCATCACCTAAAATAAATTCAATATCCTTTTCTAATCCTTTCTCTTTTATTTTCTGACGTCCTACTTCTAACATTCCTTCCGAAATATCTAGCCCTTTAATTTTAACATTTTCTTTATGAAGTGTTAAAGCCAAATCTCCTGTTCCAGTTGCTATATCTAAAATACTTTCAACTTTCTCAGAATGAAGCATTTTATTAACACGATTTCTCCATTTAATATCAATTCCCATTGATAATACATGGTTTAAAAAATCGTATTTAGGAGCAATGTTGTTAAACATTGTTGCCACTTGGTCTTTTTTACCATCTGTGGACTCTTTGTAAGGTGTTACGGTCTTTCTCAAAACGTCAATTTTCTTTGTGCTGCAAATATAGTCAATGTATCGCTATTAATACCAAATATAGCACAAAACCATCTTTAGTATACACTTGTGATACAATAATAATTTACCTACTCTAAGTTTTTAGAGTTCATACTATTTACAAATAACATATTCCCAAGATCTGGATACCCCGTAAAATAAGATTGATCGCCCTCTATATGCGCTTTATCAAACCCTAATATGGTTAAATCTGAATGAAAAGAGTATTTATTAATCACCTCTTTATCACTTATATTAGATTCTCTTGGTATAAGTTGTATGTTTTTTCGCGATACAGGTAGTCTACCTGTTTGTATA